>CAVJWJ010000111.1:0-2139 GCA_963653375.1 Roseburia sp. CAG:303 | reverse complement strand
ACGGGTTTAAGGGTGCCTACAATCTCAGACTCGGGAACCTCAAAGGGATCCGAGGTCACCAGGCCAATCTCGGTTCCGCGCTCAGTTGAGCAAATAGCATGGTCTGCCTCTACAATGTCGAGACCCTGCGGATCAAACCACAGATCACGGCCAGCATAGGCAAACTTAACAGGTACAACTACGGGCATAAAAGCGCCTTCCTGATATCAAAGAGCATGACCTCAATGGTCAGCTGGGGAGTTATGTTGCGCGCGATGCGGCGCTCGGCGGTATCCACAGCTGCAAGAGCAGCTACGGCACCTGCCGTGGTAGCCCGAGCCGCCAGACGGTCAATAATATCCGCCGCGTCCTCGTTAACGACCTCAGACGAAGCGCCCTCGAGCGTGAGCAGCACGTCGCGCAAAAGCGAGCGTACGCTCGCCAACGCTTCCATGATACCCGAACGCTCACGTGCCGTAAGTTCGCGCTTATTGCGATCTTCTAGCTGCTTCAATGCTCCACGAGAAAGGTAGTCGGCATTTTGGTCGAGTACCGCCTGCTGAGTCGATTTAACCTCGGCAAGCGGAGCCTTGATAACAGCCATGAGGTCACGGGCAGAAAGCAAGATGTCGGCCTCGTCGGAGCGCCGCAGCATATCTACTGCACGCAGCATTTGGCGGCGCACGTCCTGGCGCTCGGCACTCTTCAAAAACTCAATAGCAGGCGCAGGTCCACCGGTTACCGCAATCGCCGTGCGACAACGGGCAAGGTCTGCCCCGGTAGCATGCGCAACCGTAGCCGCCGATTCGTCGAGCGGCATACTGCGGAAAGGCACACACTGGCAGCGCGAAACGATAGTGGGCAAGATGAGGTCAGTTGACGTGCCTAGCAAGATGAACGTCACTGCAGAAGGCGGCTCTTCGATGGTCTTGAGCAGGGCGTTTGCCGTGTTTGCGCGCATCTGCTCTGCACGGTCAATGATGTAGACTTTACGCTTCGCACGAATGGGAGCAAGCGCCACATCCTCGAGCAGCTCGCGCGTCTGAGAGATGAGATAACCCGTAGCACTCTCAGGCGCGTAATAGTGCACATCAGGATGCATATGGCGCGCCACGCGTACACAGCTATCACAAGCCCCACAGCCACCGTCTGCACACAGTAAAGCCTGCGCAAGCGCATAGGCAGCTTCCAACTTGCCCGAGCCTGGTGCGCCCACAAAGAGATAGGCGTGCGCCACGCGGTTATGCTCCACCGCGCGCGTCAAAAAACTCTGCACGCGCGGCTGGCCCACAAGGCCTGCCATGAGCGAAGCTGGCGCGGTCATTACGCCACCTCAATCTGTTCAGTAGCAAGCGCAAACTGAATGTCCTCATCAGAAAGCTCAATGCCAAGCTCTCGCACACAGGCAACTACCTGGGCAAATACCTCAGGCACCGTGCCTGTAGCGTCAATGAGCTTTACGCGAGCAGGCTCAGCTACAGCAATTGCTCGAAAGCCCGCAGCCACACGCTCCTGGTATGCATCGCCTTTGAGCTCCATGCGGTCTGCCCCTGCACGAGCAGCGCGTCGAGCAAGCGCCTGCTCCACACTTACGTCAAAAACGAGCGTAAGTGTAGGCACGTACTTGCCCACTGCAAGCGCATTAGCACGCTGAACGGTCTCTAGATTTTGACCCGCAGCATAGGCCTGGTATGCCGTTGTGGAATCAAAGAAGCGATCACAAACCACCGTCTGACCTGCGGACAATGCAGGTGCAATAACCTCTTCTACCAGCTGTGCACGAGCAGCCTCAAAAAGCAGAAGTTCACAAGCCTCGCCCATCTTTTCATTGGCAGGGTCAAGCAGCAAAGCACGAATCTTCTCCGAAATCGTCGTTCCACCAGGCTCGCGTAAACAGCACACCGAACAGCCCGCATGCTCAAGCGCCGCAGCTAGCAGGCGCGCCTGCGTCGACTTTCCGCAGCCATCGATACCCTCCAAGGTAATGAAGGGCACAACGGCAGGCGATGTCACGGTATCCGAAAACGGCATGGATGCTCCTTGTGTATGGTATGCAAACGTTTTTGCCGTCCATGATACCCCGACATGGTGCCACGCCCGCACGGCGCCAGTAAGCTACGAGATGTTACTGATGGTGCTCTCAGTTCCTACGATGGAGTC
>CAVJWJ010000110.1:0-2376 GCA_963653375.1 Roseburia sp. CAG:303 | reverse complement strand
CAGGCGCGCTATGGTAGGTTCACTTCATTTGCACCTTTGCGAAAGGATTCGCCCATGAGTGATACCAAACAGGCGCTCTACCAGCGCCGCGGCAACTACATTCCGCGCGTTGCCGCCGTGCACGACATGTGCGGCTACGGCAAGTGCTCACTCACTGTTGCCATTCCCGTACTCTCCGCCGCCGGCATCGACGTGTGCCCTGTGCCCACGGCCCTCTTCTCTGCGCACACCAAGTACCCGGTGTTCACCATGCACGACACCACCGAGATTCTGAATGGATACCTCGACGCCTGGCAGCAGGAAGGTGTAGACCTCGACGGTGTGTACTCCGGCTTTTTGGGTTCTGCCGAGCAGGTTGCCCTGATTCAGCGCCTCTATGCCGAGTACCCGCATGCGCTGCACATTGTTGACCCCGTGATGGGCGACGGTGGCGAGAAGTACCCCACCTATACCGATGAGCTTTGCCAGGCCATGGCAGGTTTGGTGGACGGCGCCGACATCCTGACCCCCAACCTCACCGAGGCTTCAATTCTCACCGGCATTGCCTACCAAGGCAAAGATGTTGACGAGGCCTTTGTGCAGAAGAACTGCGACAAGCTGCTTGCCATGGGCGCCAAGTCTGTTGTGGTAAAGGGCATCGTGCACGAGGGCGAGGCTGTCATTCGCAACTACATTGCTACGGCTGACGCTCCGCAGGTAACCGAGGTTGCCGATGAGCTCCTCCCCTACATGCTGCACGGCACGGGCGACCTGTTTGCCAGTGCCCTTACCGCAGCCGTCTACACGGGCAAGACGCTCGACGAGGCTGTCGCCTTTGCCGGCGAGCTGGTGCGTGACGCCATGGTCATCACGCGCGACCAGCCCGAGTACGAGATGCGCGGCGTCTCGTTTGAGCCCACGCTGGGCAAGGTAGCTGCGCTTTTGCAGTAGGAGCCACAGCAAGGACTACCGCTGTAGAAGCTATTGCCGGACAGCGACTGACGTCTCGCAAGCAACTGGCGACACGTAACATATGCTTACAAAAACGGCTGGGTACTCCCCAGCCGTTTTTAGTTGCCGCTAGACAACCTACTAGATAACGCTTTTGAGCTCCGCGAGCGCATGCTCCATACGCGGTCGCATCGCCTCCACAGACGCCTCCTGGATTCCGCTACTTGCAGCCAGCTTTTGCCATCGCAAGATTGCCTTACGCACCTGGACGACAAAAGCACGGGCTTCCCCCCCCTCAACATCGTACAGACCAGCAAACTCCATGCAGGTAGCAACGCTATGAGGCGAACCATCATCTGCAACACCCACAGCAAAGCGATCGGCGCCCTCAAGGCGGGTTGGATTCACATCAAAAAATGGCGAAAGCCGCCAGCCCTTCCCCTCTCTTAAGAAGCCAAAATTGCGCATATGATTATCCGTATTGCCAATAGCTGCGCTCAGTAAAGCATGCTTCCAAAGTCGAGCCTTATCTTCTTGCGCTTTATTACCTTGGACAGTCAAGAAATCAACAAGGTCAAGATAGGAATAACCCTCTTCACCGTCGCGACCACCAATCGCAGAAAGGCCACTCAGATAGGGAATACGGTTGTTACCCACGCGATCAAAACGCGAAACGAGCAGTACAGAGCGACCTGCAATTCTTAGTAACCGAGATTCTGAGACCTCAAGGCCACAAGCAGCAAAAAGGTCGAGAGCGACTTTCTCCCACGCGCAGACGTCATCAAGCTTTGACTCGTCCTTCTTGGGAAACTTAGCGATGTAGAGACGGCCCTCACCATCACATACAGACGCCTTAGGACGAGCTCCGCCCAAACTCGAACCTGCCGCAAACAGGTCGTGAATATCTGCCGTCAGATCTTGAGCAGCAAGGTCGGCAGCATCAAGCAAAGCTGGAAGGTCAACCTCTCGAGGGACTCCCTCCCCCACAGGAGCAAGCACATTGTCATCCTCATCCCAAAGACGAATAGCACCCTGGCGTTGAGCATCGTTAACACCACAAAGCATGTCAAGGTCAAAGAGTGTGCGCACCGCGCGACCTTCCTCGGCTGCCAGGCGCGCCTCTTCTCGCTTCATAAGATTTCGACCCCAGCGGTCGGGCATGCAATCGCCAAAAGCGCGCAGCTGTGTCATACCACTCGAGTGAAACGAACCCATGCCAAGCGGCATATCGGGACTCAAAGGAAACGTATGAGGATTTTCAAGATAGCTAACGTCATAAGAAAACGTCACGGACTCACGATTGTTGCGAACGTTGTGGTCGAGCGTGCCGCATTTCACGTCTACGCCCTCAATCTGGACCGTTACATATATGCGCCGTTTAGTCATAACTAATACCTCACCCTCTGGGGGATATCCTCCTCAGCCAGAACACGACCGAGCGGCGTG
>CAVJWJ010000109.1:0-2436 GCA_963653375.1 Roseburia sp. CAG:303 | reverse complement strand
AAGAAGAATCGTGCCAAGGCTAAGGCCAAGCGCTTTGGAGAAGGCTCTGCTCGCGAGATTGTCTCGGCAAGCACGTACGGCGTAGGTAACGCGTTTTCTTCGGCCTTTGAGACGCCCGATGTTCCGCCGCGCGGCACCAATGCTGGTGGTCAGCGCGAGCTACTAGTGGTTGATGGTTACAACATCATTCATGCTACTCCGCGCTACGAGAAGCTCGTATATAGGCATTCCGACGATCCTTATTCCAACGACGTGCATGCCGCCGCACGCACAGCCCTTATTGCAGACGTGGCCGCGTTTGCTCAGGGACGCTACGAGGCTGTAATTGTCTTTGACGGTGCGGGCAACGTGTCGGCCGACCGTCCCAACATTTCGCAGGCAGGCTGTCGTATCGAGTTTTCGCCCACCGGGGTTTCGGCCGATACCGTTGTGCAGCGCATTTGTACCGAGGCGCGCGAGTCTGGGCGTGCCTGCACAGTTGTTACCAGCGATGGCACCATTCAGGCTACGGTGATGGGCAAGGGCGTGATGCGAATCTCCGCGCGCATGCTTTTGGGCGAGATTGAGCAGATTGATCGCGACGTAGCAGAGGTTGAGGAAGCGCCACAAATCAAAATGACGCTTGGCAGCAGGCTCTCGCCCGAGAGCTTAGCTAAGCTTCAAGCTTTGCGCGGCCGCTAGAGCGCAACGGGTATGACAGGTCGGCGCCGCTCCCTTAGCTCCATTCAGCAATATTGACCATTCTTTGGACACGCCACGTAAGAGCTTCTCTAATGTAGGGAAGCCTAGACGCTAATGCTTCGTTTTTGGAGAGGGCTTCGATAGCCTCGTCAATAAAGCCTTCGAGCTTGTCTATGTCAAACCAACTCATGTCCTCAACAAGGAGCATCTGTTTGGCAGGACTTGAATGAAATTGTGCACTGGAAAAGCTATGCTCCCCAGCTTTGAGCTCCTCCAGCGACACATTGCACCAGAGAGACGATCCTGAATCAAAGATTGGCGCTGGTCTGCAAGTCAGTGTGTTGACATTTCGCACCAACCCAAAGTTGCGCCAGTGGCGATCGTAGTTGGCAATGATGTCGTCACATACAATCATGCGGTTGAGGGCATCTTGAATGTCGGTGACGCCGAGCTCCTCGCAGTTCGCGATGTATTGTTCATAATCAGTCAGGCGTTCGCTCGCGCTAGCTAGCTCGTTTACATAAAACGCAGGTACGTATTCCTCTTCGTCGGTTAAGAAGACATCGCACGTGCTGAGGGCAGAAGTCCCTTCACCTTCAAGCGCATAGGGCACAAAATCGCTGGCGTCAAGAATCCTGCGGTGGAGCATGGTGGCTACTAACTCGTTGTATGGCTCCTGGTTGAGATGCGCGCCAGCTTTATGAAGAATCCTGCGTGCTCTCTCGCACGTCCAGTACTTTTGAAGATTGCCGTCTGACGTGTTGTCGGGTTTTGCTGCTGCCGTTTTGCCCTCTGGTGCAAAGGGGGCAATGGTCATCGAGACATCCTCAAATGTATTGTTGAAAAAGTTGATGTCCTCCCAGGCAAGATTGGAACCTTGAGGCAAGATCCAATACTGGTCGGATAAGGAGAGGCCCAGATTGCGCTGAACGAGCTCTTCTGGCACATTGACACCGGCTTCTGCCAGTAGGTTTGTTAGCCCGATACGAGCAAGTGGAATGCCGCGACCTCGCCACCATATGCGAAACGAATCGAGCGACGCAAGGTTGTTACGGCCAAAGACTCCGATAGGGGCGTGTGCTGTGTCAATGTCGGAGCTGATGTGGACAAAGTCTTTTCGCGATGTACTGTAGACCAGCTGAGCAACTTCATGAGTGCGGTTCATAAGGGTGAACGTAATCTCACTTTTGCCGCTTCCTCGACGGGGCCGTCCTCCGGTTTTATTTGCTGAGCGGAGTCGCTTATTAACACTGGCTTTGTCGATGAGCCATACACCGGATGCCTTGCGGGCTGTCAATGTGCCGTTTTTGATGAGTTCCTGCACCCTTCGCGGAGTGATATTGAGCAGCTCAGCAGCTTCTTTAGTAGTCAACATCGCGAAACCCTTCGTTAAAACGAATAGTTTTATCTAGTGCATAGTATATAAAACTATTCGTTCTGACGAATAGTTTTGTCTACGAAAAGGTTTCCGATTCGATTTCGATGTTTTAGAGCGCTCAACTCGCTTACCTGAGGGTTGCCTGAGGCCTGCCCGAGTTTGCCTTTTATGTCGTGTCCTTGCGTCCATGTGTTGCGCCCTGCTTTCAATTCCTTTATCCTAAACAGGCTTCGCGCGATAGCGCCAAGCGTGCCAGTGTGGCGCAACGGTAGCGCAACTGATTTGTAATCAGTGGGTTGCGGGTTCGATTCCTGTCACTGGCTCCATTTAAAACAACAGGCCTGGTTCCGTTACGGAGCCAGGCCTGTTTTGTTTTG
>CAVJWJ010000108.1:0-2649 GCA_963653375.1 Roseburia sp. CAG:303 | reverse complement strand
TTCCTTTGGGCGCGCCACAGCGAGACGAGTTTCTCGCGTGCGTTGTCCAGGAAGGCCCGGTAAGTCATCTGCCTAGCCTTTAACTCGCAATTTAAGGGGTTGTCTGATGCATGCGGGACGCCCGGCTTTCAAAGTTGGGGGCTTGCCTAATGCTTGCGCGTGAGCATCGACAAGTACAACAAGAAGAGCGTACATGAGATGAGCGCGTCCGTAACGGCAAGACATAGCGCATAGGCCTCGGGAGACACGCGCTTCCTCCCGAGCGGCCGCTAAAAGACGATGCCGTAGCTGCACCTTTCTTCGCTTTGTTATTGCAGCTTCGCCCAATCCTCAATAGAGCCATAGGCGCAATTGCCAAGACGCTCGGAAGGCCTATGCGACGTCCCGTCTATTTTTTTCTGCCTCCGCCCACAGCTCAGGGCTGCAAGCGCGGCTGTTCTACCAGGAGGAACGTGAGCGAGCTGAGCGCCTCTCAGCCGGTTAAGTTACGGCAAGGAAGTATTTGAGCGTCCTCAGCTCCATAACAACAACCCACTCCAAAAGGTATCAAAACGCACTGGTTTGCCTGGTCGGCGGTGGTGCAATTCCGGCTTACTTTGCATTCGTCAACTTCATTATCAATATCAGCATCACGATGATAATGATCAGCGAAACTCCGTTGAGTGAAATTGTCACATGGGTCAAATTCACTCAATGAGAACAAGGCACAGCCCTGCATCTTCATCTCAAACATTTGAGATACGTCAAGAGGATCGGCACAAGAACAAGCTTCACCTATCGGGAGATTTGGAAGATATGCGGCTGTTGATATAATCCCTGGTAGAGATTGGAGGCTGTAGTCATGATGTATCCCTATATGACATTCGAAGATGGTACTGAGGTCGTTCACTCTGAACTAATTGAAGATGGCAACAGCATAAAAGTACTCGTTCACTTTGAGCGCCCCACAAAAGACGGCTTTGACTCCGCCCGCTGCGAACTACCCTCCTACACATGGACAGACTGGGAGGGCCACTTTTCGGACACAGAGAAGGCTTCTTTCGAAACCTTCCTCCAAAACAATGCACACCTGCTCTTCCGCTTTGCAGCATCGGGAGGCGCCAAGGTTGCCTAGTCTCTTCCTAATCGGCGGTTATCGCGTCTTCTTTTGGTCAAACGAAACGGGCGAACCTATCCACGTTCACGTCTGCAAAGGCATGCCGTCAGACCACTCAACAAAGATATGGCTAACCAAACGAGGCGGATGTGTTATCGCAAATAACCATGCACGCATTCCCAAGCAAAACCTCGACGATCTCTGTGAAATCATCGCAGCTCAGCATGCCTTTATTGTTGAAAAGTGGAAGGTGTTCTTTCTTACGGAAACCGTAACATTCTACTGTTAAGACAGCATTTACCTCACAAACAGTCCAAAACGACAGTGGGCAAAATAAGAAGCGATCATTGCCATGCGTAATACGTATACCCAGCCAGTCGATATAAGCATTTAACATACTGCGCGGCGCCGTCTAAAGTGGTTCTCAGTATCAGATAGCGAGAAAGACGAAAGGCGGCTCACGTGCAGTACACGACACTTGGGCACTCCGGCCACCTCACGCACCCGACCTGGGAGTCTTCCAGCACGCGCGGCACCACCGATACCACCATGATCAACAAGTACGACCACGACCGCACCATCGACATGCCCGTAATCGAGCGCGTGACCAAGGTCGCGGCCGACCACGGTGTCCCCACGGCACAGGTTGCCCTCGCCTGGCACTGGGCCCGCGGCGTGACCGCCCCCATCGTGGGCTGCAGCAAGCCCGAGCGCGTGGACGATGCGGTGGCCGCGCTGGACGTGAGCCTCACCCCCGACGAGCTCGACTTCCTCGAGGAGCTCTACCAGCCGCACAACCTCGTGGGACCCAAGGCCCGCCCCGGCGATGAGCCCCTGGCAGGTACCACCAAGGTCAAGCTCACGCGCTAGGCGCGCCCGGCCGATGGACGAGAAAACCCACATGAACCTACGCGACGCCGGCTGCGACGAGGCGCTTATCGCCGAGCTCGACACCCTGCCCAGCGCGTGCGCCAAACTCTGCCGCCTCAAGACCTATCGCCGCGACCTTCTCGACAACATCCACGCCGAGCAGAAGAAGCTCGAGTGCCTTGATTACCTCATCTACCAGCTGCACTGCGAAACCAACGAACACTGCTGCAAGTAAGCACCTAAGGAGAGCCTCATGACTGTTCTAAACGAGACGTACACCCTGACCGACGGCACGCCCGTCCCCAAGCTGGGCCTGGGCACCTGGCTTATGGACGACGTGCAAGCCACCGAAGCGGTCAAGTCGGCGGTGGCCGCGGGTTATTGCATGATCGACACCGCCCAGGCCTACGGCAACGAAGCAGGCGTTGGCGAGGGCATTCGCGCTTGCGGCGTGTCCCGTGACCAGCTGTTTATTGCCACCAAGGTTGCCGCCGAGCTCAAAGACTACCAGTCTGCCGCGGCTTCCATCGACGCCTCACTCGAGCGTCTGGGCCTGGACTACGTGGATCAGATGATCATCCACAGCCCGCAGCCGTGGGTCGAAGTCAATCAGTCCGAAAACCGCTATGAGGAGGGCAACCTCGAGGCCTGGCGCGCGCTTGAGGATGCCCAGGCCGCAGGCA
>CAVJWJ010000107.1:0-2824 GCA_963653375.1 Roseburia sp. CAG:303 | reverse complement strand
GAAGGAGAAAATCTGAGGGCTTTCTATGCGCGTTTATGACTTTAGGCGCTCCTAGAAACTACCTTCCAGCAGCTAACTGCTAGTCAATCGCAATCTTGGTGACGTTCTTCTTCTCAGAAATCTTAGGCACTGTAACCGTCAGCACGCCGTCAGCGAACTTCGCGGAGAGGCCCTCGCTTGCGGCATCCTTCAGATACACGCCACGCGTTGCGCTGTAAGACGAGAACTCACGCTGCAGGAAGTTCTTATCCGCATCCTCTTCCTTCTCTTCAACATTCACCGAGATGGAGAGACGGCCCTCATTGAGCTCAACGTCAATCTCGTCCTTCGAAACGCCCGTGAGGTACGCCTTAATCTCGTAGCCATCGCCCGCGTCAACCACGTCGACCGGGAACGCCTTGCTTGCTACCGAGACGTTGGCAAGGTCCATCATGTCGTCAAACGCATCGAACAGTGAAACTGGAGTAGTAGGACGGATACCAAAAACCGAACGATAAGGAACCATGCTTGCCATAATCAATCACTCCTTTTGTGACCGCCGCGCCTTCTTGTGGAGGCGGGGACTTCTTTTGACGCTTCTGTTATTCCCTGACTGGCGTGCTCTAAACACAATTGCTCAGATTTTTTAAGCGTCACAGCATCATCAAATCTAAGCGTGACAGACTTAGGTTTACTTAAGGCTTATCAACATTGTGTTGCACGCTCCGTGTAAATAGCCGCCTCTGCAAAATGTTTGCACCCTCGCAACATCACGCACGTACAATGAGAGCCGCTTAAAAACGCAACAGGATGGCACATGAACGACTACGAAAATTCTCCCAGCGCAAGCGACCAAACGGGTTCTATGCACCCCGCGCAAACTGGTTATGAGGCAGCGGATTCTGCAGTAAATACCGCAGGCTATACGCCCTATCGACGTCAGGTTTCGCACATTACACAAGAGCCTATCGATGATGTTGAGCCCCAGTATGTGACGCGCCAGCACTATATGACGTTAGAAGAATCGCGCAACAAAAAAAGAAAGCACATGGGCACCGCTGTAGACGATCCTGAATATCTACCTCAGGGCCCGAGCGTTGGCGGCGGAACCCTAGCACCAGATGGCCGTAGGACCATTACCCATTCTGCGCGCTATCTGCAAACGCCTAAGGCTGGCAAATCGATCTTTACATCGCAAAAGGAACGCGCTCGCAAGCGCAAGCAGCACATGATTCTCGCGCTGGTAGTCCTTGCTGTAATAGCTGCGACAATCGTGCTGTTCGTGATTCTTTAGCACTAAGGCACCCAAATGCCTGACATCGAGAACTCCACCTATATCTACGCTGACAACGCTGCCACCACGCCTCTTTCTCCCGTGGCGCGCGAAGCTATGCTGCCTTACTTAGGAGCATCATTTGGCAACCCTGGAGGCATTCATCGTGTGGCCAAAGCAGCCGCACGCGCGGTAAACGAAGCTCGCACAACCTGCGCTGAATGCCTCGGAGCACATCCGCGCGAGATATTCTTCACCAGCGGAGGCAGCGAATCAGACGTCTGGGCACTTGTTGGCTGCGCTACAGCATGGCGGCACGGGTCAGGCGTGCAGTCCAAGCCAGATTCTCAACTTGAAACACAGTCCGCTCCAAACAACGAGCCATTCACTATCATTACCAGCTCCATTGAGCACCACGCAATACTTCACACATGCGATGCACTTAAAGCCGATGACGTGCGCATTGTGACATTACCTGTCAACACTGAAGGTTTTGTTGACCCCACCGTTTTAGACACAGCGCTTACGCAGGCAAAAAGCCAGTCAAAAAGCCAGTCAGGTAATACACTTGTGTCCATCATGCTTGCCAATAACGAAGTAGGCACTATTCAAGACATTGCCAAGCTTGCTCGTATTGCTCACGCCCACGATGCGCTTTTTCACACCGACGCCGTACAAGCCGTAGGGCACATCCCTGTTAATGTGGCCGCACTCGGCGTCGACCTGCTTTCCGCCTCGGCTCATAAGTTTCACGGACCTACTGGCTGCGGCTTGCTTTATATCAAAACAGGTACGCCTATTGCTCCTATTATCACTGGTGGCGCACAGCAAGATGGTATGCGCGCAGGGACAGAAAATCTTGCTGGCATCGTTGGTGCGGCAGCGGCACTCAAAGAAGCCGTTAATGCCCTGCACGAAACCTCTGTGCGCGTTGTTTCTGCACGCCAACAGCTAACAAACGCTATCCTCACCGCATGTCCCGAAGTTATTCCTACTGGTCCACACGAAAGCGCACGCCGCCTTCCATCCATTGCATCGTTTATCTGCCCAAATGTTGATGCCGAACTACTTATGGTCATTCTCGACAAAGCAGGTATTGCGGCTTCCACAGGATCCGCTTGTTCCGCAGGAAGCACCGAGCCGTCACATGTGCTGCGCGCCCTTGACTACACTGAGCCCTCGCTTGCGTTTGGCAGCCTGCGCCTCTCCCTAGCCGATGATATCTCTGATGCCGATGTAGCCTACCTGTGTAAGTACGTTCCCGCGTGCATCAAGCAAGCAAAGGCCACATCAGGTGGAAATCCAAGCCATATCAAGCTTTTTTAGCTCGCGGAATAGCGTCTTGGTTCTCCAAGCATTCTAAAATGGCAAACACTTAACGCTTTTAGGGCTAATTCCCCCTCTTATAAAGCCACTCAGACGCGTTTGGCTGCAAAAAATACGAAAGTCGGAAGCAATATCACTAAACAGCGAGTAGAGCCATTCTCTTAGCAACAAAACCGCAGGTCACTTTACTCTAAATAGTCCATATACACAGCCATTTGAAATACTGCTTCCGACTTTCGCAAAAAT
>CAVJWJ010000106.1:0-2897 GCA_963653375.1 Roseburia sp. CAG:303 | reverse complement strand
GGCAAAATCTCAACCATGGCTTATGCTCCAATCTTTGCAAAGAAGGGTTTGAGCTCTGGATACAGCTCGCGCCACGCCTGGTAGCGCGCATCAAAAGCGGCAACCGCCGGGGCATCAGGCTCGATTGTTTTGCGTATGCCAACCACCGCATCGCAGGCAGCAGCCACACTTGGATACACACCGGCGGCCACCGCAGCCAAAAGCGCGCCGCCATAGCCAGGACCCTGCTCGGTCTTTGGCAGGCGCAGCTCAATGTTCAAAACATTTGCCAGTAGCTGCAGCCAAAGCGGACTCTTGGCGCCGCCGCCGCAGACTGTCGAAGCCTGAATATCCACACCAAACGAGCGGGCAATTTCTACCGAATCGCGGATAGCAAACGCCACGCCTTCCAACACCGCACGGGTGAAGTCCGCGCGTGTGGTGCTCATGCTCATGCCCACAAAAGCACCGCGTGCCAGCGTGTCGTTATGCGGAGTACGCTCGCCCATCAGGTATGGCAGAAAGTAAGGCGCGTCCAGAGCGACTGCAGACGCATCGATATCCGCCTGCTCACCTGCGTAATCATCCGTTCTCAGAATGTCGCCCATCCACCAGGCGTTACAGCTTGCTGCCGAAAGAATGCATCCCATAAGATGCCACGTGCCATCGGCATGACAGAAGGAGTGAATGCGGTCGCCCACTCCAGCAGCAAACGTTGGCGTTGGAATAAAGACCGTGCCCGAGGTGCCCAGGCTTACGTTCATGGCGCCCTTGCCCACGCATCCCGTGCCCACAGCTGCAGCAGCATTATCGCCAGCGCCCGCGCACACAACCACGCCTGCAGGCAAGCCAAGCTCTGCCGCAATCTCTGGTAAAAGCGTGCCCACAGCTTCAAAACTCTCATGCACCTGAGGCATCTGAGCCTCACTCAACCCACAGAGCTCAAGCATGGGCTTAGACCAGCTACGCGTTGCCACGTCGAGCAACAACGTGCCCGCCGCATCAGAGACGTCCGTTGTATAGGCACCCGTGAGCAGGTGATTCACGTAGTCCTTCGGCAGCATTACATGTGCGATGCGCGCGTAGTTCTCAGGCTCAGCCTCGCGCATCCACAAAATCTTAGGCGCCGTAAACCCGGCGTAGGCAATGTTGCCAGTCCACTCCAGAAGCTTGTCAGTTCCCACCTCTTCGTTGAGATAGTGAACTTGCTCGGCTGTGCGACCATCGTTCCAAAGAATTGCCGGACGAATCACGTTGTCATCCGCGTCCAGAGCCACCAGCCCGTGCATTTGGCCACCGCAGCCAATACCTGCAACCTGAGAAGCATCAAAACCAGCAAGCAGCGCTGGTACGCCACGACGCACCGCAGCCCACCAGTCAGCAGGATTTTGCTGGCTCCAGCCAGGGTGCGGATACTCAACGTCGTAGCTCTCGCTCACGATGTTGGCAATGGCGCCCGCCTCGTCCATAAGAAGAAATTTGCATGCCGAAGTTCCTAGGTCGATGCCAATGAAGTACATCTGTTTCCCCTCCGCCGGTAACCTTGCCAACCATGTTTTATAAAGCCATTTTATAAAAGCATTTGTTAAAATGGTCTAGCATGTCGAACGTGTATCGCCTGTCAACGGAAGGTATTTCTCTGTGAGCGGCTTTTATCGCCATTCAGCCGCAGACACAGCGCATATCCCCCTACCGCAAACGGGCAATCATCACCGCAAAGCAAACTGGCCAAGGCAGAATCTGCCTGCCAACGAGACACCGGAGGGCTACATGACCGAACAAAACCCCTTAGCCGCAAAGAGCACTCCAGCTGTCTCTGTCGTTTTTAAATGCCTCTATAACGCCAAGGAGCCTATAACCAAGCAGGAGGTAGCCACCAAATGTGGTCTCAGCCTCCCCACGGTCTACCAGGCGTTTTCTGTATTGGAAGAACGCGGTCTCATTGACAACGGCCAAAACAGAAGCTCAACCGGCGGCAGGCGCGCTCAAACGTTTAGCATTTCTCACAACTCGGTTGCAACCATTGGCATCTCACTCACCGGACACAGTGCTCGATGCGTCGCCTGCAATCTCTACGGAGAGCGCATCGAAGATCTCTATCTCAAGCAACCGCTTGATGCCGTGCGCACACCAACATCGCTGGCTACCAGCGTTCATAAGATGGTCAACGCCATGGATGCCAAGCTCAAGCAGCACGGTATACGCGTCGAAGGTGTAGGCATTGCCGTTCCATCAGCCGTTGACCCCAGTACCGGAAAGCTCCTCAATACGTCCGTTTTGCGTCTAGATGGCTCCGAGCTCTATGCGCGCGACCTAACCGCGCGTCTCTCCTATCCCGCAGGCGTATTTAACGATGCAAACTGCGGCGCCTTTAGCCAGGTGTTTCCCGGCGCTCCAAACGAGAGTCTTGCGTATCTTTCCCTAGAACGTGGCGTTGGCGGATCACTCATTGTTGAAGGCAAGCCGTTTGAAGGCCCCTTTGGCACCAGTGGTGAGTTTGGCCATATTTGCATTGAGCACGGTGGCAAGCGCTGCGCCTGCGGACGAGAGGGCTGCTTGGAAGCATATTGTTCAAGCAATGCTTTATCCGAAGAGGTAGACACTACGCTCGACGAGTTCTTTACCAAGGTCAAACAGGATGATGAGCAAGCATGTGCCATCCTGCACGATTACATTGCGTATCTTGCCCGCGGCGTCCAGACCATTCACACGATGCTCGGCGTACATGTCTGCCTCGGCGGCGAGCTCGTGGGTTATCTTGCACCCTACTTTTTCCAGATTGATGCTGCGGTAGAGGCGCTCAATCCTTTTCCCAGCAGCGAGTTCAGCGTCACGTGCGCCAACCATCCACACCACGGCGTGCCCATTGGAGCGGCACAGCTCATGGCAAAGCGCTTCATGGAGAGCGTTTAGGTCGC
>CAVJWJ010000105.1:0-3206 GCA_963653375.1 Roseburia sp. CAG:303 | reverse complement strand
GGTCCCAAGGGTATGGCTGTTCGCCATTTAAAGCGGTACGCGAGCTGGGTTCAGAACGTCGTGAGACAGTTCGGTCCCTATCCTCCGTGGGCGTAGGGGAATCGAAGGAGGCTGCCCCTAGTACGAGAGGACCGGGGTGGACGGACCTCCGGTGAACCGGTTGTCGACCAACGGCATGGCCGGGTAGCCGCGTCCGGCGCGGATAACCGCTGAAGGCATCTAAGCGGGAAGCCGTTCCTGAGATTAGTTCCCCTTTTGGTAAGGGCACAGGTAGACTACCTGTTCGATAGACCGCAGGTGTAAGGGTGGTAACATCCTCAGCCGAGCGGCACTAATCGCCCGAGCTCTTACCTTTGCATTTTCTTATGGCAAGGCGCTATAAACATGTGAGAGCTTCTTACAAGAAGAAGATCACTTTGATAGGTCCAACTCCTCGCTGTGCGGCCCTCAGGGCACACTAAAGGTTCACCTCTTAGGTGGGAGGCATTAGAGCGCCGCCCACCGGTCAGCGGCTATGGCAGGCGGGGTACGCCCGGTCCCATTCCGAACCCGGAAGCTAAGCCGCCGCGCGCCGATGGTACTGCGGAGTAGTCCGTGGGAGAGCAGGGCGCCGCTGACCGGTGGACGGCGCTTTTCCCGTTTGTAAGGGCCTTGTGTTCCTAACTGCGGGTGAAGTGCTATTGCGCGAGGCAATCGCGCGACAAGTGAGCGTCGTGAGGGTATCCTCGCGGCGCTTTTTTTGCTTTGGGGCGTGAGTTTTCTGGCTTAGCGCCAGGTCTGCTGAATCCCCTAGTTGGATTTCCTAAATTCATTCGAGCATTTCTGGTTAAGGTTGTCTAACTGCACTCTTGTGTTCGAGCTGTTGCTTTGGATTGAATCTACTTTCAGGAGTTGCTGTAACTAGGTTTCAGTCTGTCTGCTTGGCTGCAGTTCTCGAATCCATCCGAACATGTCCGGTTAAGTCTGGGACACGTTTGGCTGAAGTTGAGAATCAAGGGTAGCTATTCTCCGTGCCCGTTATTCCTGTAAACCTCACACAGGGTGCCTGTTAGTGGATACAATAGACAAGATGTCTCGGTAGAGCTTGAGGACGCAAGGGAGGTTGCAGTGGCAGAAGCCGGAGTTGGCGTTGATATTGTCGAAATCGCGCGTATAGAACGCATTAGGCAGCAGACCCCGGGATTCTTCCCTCGTGTGTTTACAGAAGCGGAATGCGCCTACTGTGAATCTACCTCTCGTCCTGCTGTGCACTATGCTTGTCGCTTTGCTGCGCGCGAGGCTGTGCTTAAAGCTCTAGGCACTGGTTTTTCTGGCGTACATCGCAAGGATGTTTCTGTTGAGCTTGACCAAAATGGAAAGCCTTCGGCTGTGCTTGCAGGGCGCGCTCTTGAGATTGCCCAGGAGCGTGGCATTGTTGAGGTGGCGCTTTCGCTGTCTGCTACGGGTGACCTTGCAGTTGCGAATGCCATGGCCATCACAGACGATGCTCGTCCTAAGCCTAAGACATCAAAACAAGACGAAAAAAAGCGCATTGCTCAGTCTTTCCGTGACGCTCGAAGCGTTTTGGATGAGCTTGAGCGCGTACAGAATATCGAGGTAGAACAGGAGCAAGGCTATGAAGCCGGTTCTGAATACTGAGGAAGTAACGGCTCTTGAGGATGTCATTGAGCGTGAAGGCACCTCGAAAGCTGAACTCATGGAACATGCCGGCGAGTTCTTGGCCTCTCTTGCCGAGAAGGATCAGCCCTCGCACGTGCTGGTGCTGTGCGGTTTTGGCAACAACGGCGGCGATGGCTGGGTAGCTGCAGATATTTTGCAGCACAAGGGCATTTCGGTTGATGTAGTAACGCCTGTTGACCCAAGCGAGATTCCAAGCGCTCTCGCGCGCCACGTTGCTCGCAGGACAGCTGCCCGTGACGTTAACGTGGTTGTTGGTCCTTCTCGCGATGAACTCACTGAGCTTGTTGACCGTGCAGACCTGGTAATCGACGCCATCCTGGGCACAGGTTTTCATGGCGAGGTTCGTCCGCCCTTCTCTATCTGGATTCCCACCATCAACGAGCTTTCTCCCGTTGTGCTTTCTGCAGATATTCCGTCTGGTTTGAATGCCGAGACGGGTGAGGTAGCTGACTGCTGCATTCGTGCCGATAAGACGGCGACCATGATCGCTCCCAAGATTGGCCTCTATAGTGGCGAGGGCCCGGAGTATGCCGGCGAGGTGGAGTGCGGTCAGCTCTATGACAAGCTCGACGAGGTTATCAACGATGTAGACCATACTGCCGAGATTGTGGAGCCGGGCGATTTGCTTGACTGTATAAGCTCTCTACCTGCGGCGATTAACAAGTACACCCGCGGCTCGGTGCTGGTGGTGGCCGGTTCTGCCACCTATCCTGGTGCGGCCATGATGGCAGCTAAGGCTGCTGCCCGTGCTGGTGCTGGTTATGTAGCTGTTGCTGCTCCCGATGCTTGCGCAAACCTTATTCGCATGGCATTGCCCTCCATTCCGGTTATCGCTATTCCTTCTGATTCGCGTGGTGCGCTGGGCGTTGCGGCTCGCCAGATTATTTGCGACTTGGCGGCCAAATACGACTGTGTGCTGTGTGGCCCGGGTCTGACAACGGCTTCTGGTTGCATGCAGGTGGTCTCGGGCTTGCTCGAGCTTGATGTGCCGCTGATTCTTGACGCCGATGGTCTTAACTGCCTTTCTCGTTTGGCAATTGACGGCATTGATAAGACGCCGGAGCTCTATCGCCGTGAGTCTCCGCTTATTTTGACGCCGCACTATGGTGAGCTTTCGCGCCTCTGCAACGGCATGGAAGTAAACGATCTGGGCACCGCCATTGCCGCCGCCCAGCAGATTCTTTGGGCTGCAGGTTCCAACAATATGGTTGTGGCTGCCAAGGGTCCCACCACGGCGGTTGTGGGCGTAGAGAAAGTTCTGATTCCGCAGGCCGGCCCTGCATCGCTTGCTACGGCGGGCTCGGGCGACGTGCTTGCAGGTATTCTGGCTGGTACGCTGGCCACGCGCCATGGTGACGTGGAGAGCTGGGAGCTTGCTGTTTCTTATGCCGTGACCGTGCACTCCTACACCGGCTTTGCTGCAGCCGCGGAGTTTGGCGAGATGAGTGTCATTGCAACCGACCTTGTAGATCTGATTGGTCCTGCACTTCAGATGGTGGAGAACGAGGCGTTAAAGGATCTGGGCC
>CAVJWJ010000104.1:0-3325 GCA_963653375.1 Roseburia sp. CAG:303 | reverse complement strand
CAAACTTGTGCTGGATGGGCTCGTTGTCGGGCATGTCGGCCGCAACCATCATGTTGGAAATGCGGTCCATCTTGTCGCCGCCAAACAGGCGCATCAGGTCGTCCTCAAGCGAGAGGTAGAACTGGGTCTCGCCCGGATCACCCTGACGGCCAGAACGGCCGCGCAGCTGATTGTCAATACGACGAGACTCGTGGCGCTCGGTACCAATAACGGTCAAGCCGCCGGCAGCAAGCACACGCTCGCGCTCAGACTTGCAGGTAGCCACAGCCTCTTCGCGCGCGCTCTCAAGCTGCTCGAGCGTGGCGTCTGCCATCTCAATGCCAGCGTTGTCGAGCATCTCGCGCACCAGCTCGTCGGGGTTGCCGCCCAGCAAAATATCGGTACCACGGCCAGCCATGTTGGTAGCGATGGTAACGGCACCATAGCGACCAGCCTGAGCCACGATATGAGCCTCGTGCTCATGGAATTTAGCGTTCAGAATTGCGTGCTTAATGCCACGGCGCTCAAGCAAACGAGAAAGGCGCTCGGAGCTCTCGATGGAAACGGTACCCACCAGTACCGGCTGACCCTTGGCGTGACGCGCCTCAACCTCGTCGGCCACGGCGTTGAACTTAGCAGCAACGGTACGGTAAACGCGGTCCTCGTGGTCCTGGCGAATCACTGGCTTGTTAGAAGGAATCACCTGAACCGGCAGCTTGTAAATCTCGCGGAACTCAGCATCTTCGGTAAGTGCAGTACCCGTCATGCCAGAGAGTTTGTCGTACAAGCGGAAATAGTTTTGCAGCGTAATGGTTGCGAGCGTCTGGTTTTCCTCGCGCACCAGCACGCCCTCTTTGGCCTCAATAGCCTGGTGCAGACCCTCGGAATAGCGACGGCCTTCCATGATGCGGCCCGTAAACTCATCAACGATCTTTACCTCGCCGTTTTGCACCACGTACTGCTTGTCGCGGTGGAACATATACTGAGCCTTAAGAGCCTGCTGCAGGTGATTTACCAGCTGGCCCGAGAGGTCGGCGTAGATATCCTGGATACCCAGGCGCTGCTCAATCTTCTTCAGACCGCGCTCAGTGCACGCAATGGTGTGCTTAGCCTCGTCCATTACGTAGTCGCCGGTCTCCTCCTGAGGCTCAGAAGCAGCCAGCATGTCGTGCTGAACCTCTTCGCCGCGCTCCAGACCGCGTACAGCACGTGCAAAGTCCTTGTAGGTGCTCGCAGACTTGGTGCCCGCACCCGAGATAATCAGCGGGGTACGCGCCTCGTCGATCAGGATGGAGTCAACCTCATCGACGATGGCATAGGCATGGCCACGCTGTACACGCTGGCCAGCGCGCACAACCATGTTGTCGCGCAGATAATCAAAGCCAAACTCAGAGTTAGTACCATAGGTAACGTCTGCAGCGTAGGCAGGCAGCTTATCCTCAAGCGGCATACCGTTTTGCAGCAAGCCCACCGTCATGCCCATGAAGCGGTAGATCTTGCCCATCCACTCGGAGTCACGCTTGGCCAGGTAATCGTTAACCGTAACCACGTGCACACCCTTGGCAGGAATGGCATTGAGGTAACCAGCCAGGGTAGAAACGAGCGTCTTACCTTCGCCGGTCTTCATCTCGGCAATATTGCCCTCGTGCAGTGCCATAGCACCCACCAGCTGTACGTCAAAGTGGCGCATGCCAACGGTACGCTTAGAAGCCTCACGAACGGTAGCAAAAGCCTCGGGCAGCAGGTCGTCAAGCGTCTCGCCATCTGCATAGCGCTTGCGGAAAACCTCAGTCTGACCAGCGAGTTCCTCGTCACTCATCTTGACGTAGGTAGGCTCAAGATCGTTAATCTTCTGAACAATTTTATCGTAGCGCTTGAGGTCCTTATCGGAGCCGAACGAAAGAAGCTTGGACATGAATCCCATGGAGGTATCCTTTGCGAGACCGGGCGGCAGCGCCCGACGTATAGACAATTGCATTAACTTTAGCGGCTTATTAGCCCCTTCCCCACCATATATGGCTCCGACACGGAGAAAACACCACCGATGGAAACAAGCCGGAGCCAAATCGGAGCCAAAACAGGCCTGCAAGACTCATGCGAGTGTCAGTCACACAAACAGAAATGGACTAGCGCAGCACAGCACAATGTTTATTAATGCCCCGAAACATAAGCGCGCTACAATGCCAAACATGTTTTGGACCCTCGGGTACACGGAGGCTTTCATGAGACCCATGCGACTGGCAAAGCGAGAGATTACAGACCGATCTGAGATTCGCTCCATTGTCGAAAACGCACAGGTACTCCATATTGGAGCTATCGATGCAGAGGGCATGTTTATTGTGCCTATGAACTATGGCTACGTATGGGACGACGGCGCCGACACTCCGACTTTCTATCTACACTCTGCACGCGAGGGGCGCAAAGCTGAGGCCTTTTGTGCTGGTGGCGCCGCAGGGGCAAAAGTTGCCCTCGAGCTTGAGGAAGACCGTGGCAATATCTCAGGTTCGTACGCTTGCGCATACTCGCGCTCTTTTCGCAGCATTATGGGCGAGGGCCTTGTCTTTCCTGTTGAAGATGCAGCAGAGCGCGTGCGTGCTCTCGAGCTCCTTATGGCTCACACAGCACCCGAGGCTCCTACTCCCTCATTTGCGCCCGAAGCCGTTGAGCGCGTAGCGATTTTCCGTATTGATGTCATACATCTCGCCGCCAAAGAACGCGCACCTAAGGAGTAGCATCCACAAGAGAGTACGCATTTGTAGGCGCATCTGTAGGCATACTCCAAAAAAGAGGGCGTTTCAAAGAAGGTAGATATCTCGTGGTAAAATTTCGCCATAGAATAGCTACGCATAAGCTGGAGGCCGAGCATGCGAATCATTCCCTCAAAGACTCTTCGAAACGACTATGCATCTGTGTCTGAAGAGGCCCACGCCTCGGGCGAACCTATCTTTGTCACCAAAAACGGTGGCGAAGATCTTGTTGTTATGAGCCAAGAGGCCTTTCTCGCGCGCGAGCAAATGCTGGATGAACGCGCCAAGGTGCTCGAAGCCGAAGCTGCCCTTCTGGCTGGCGGACGCACCTACACGTTAGAAGAAGCCCGTACCCTCTTTACAGCACGTGAGAATCAGGCTATTGCCGTATGAATCTCGAACTCACACCCGAAGCCATAGACGACCTTATTCAGTTTGACGATGCGTGTATAAGACGCGGACTGGCCACACGCGCCTCAGACTTGGTTCTTACTTCTGCGCAAATGCTCTGCAAGTTCCCTTACTGGGGACCTCCCGCAACTGACAACTATCTTGCTCAGCGCGGATTTCGCAAGCTCCTCTGCACTCCTTACATTGCC
>CAVJWJ010000103.1:0-3507 GCA_963653375.1 Roseburia sp. CAG:303 | reverse complement strand
TCGTTTGTCTACAACAAATGTAATGCTGTTCAATGCGGCACCCCCATCAATTTCCTAATAAAGCCATCGTTGTACCCAGCCAACGTCCTAGGAAGACAAGACGCTAACCTCATGACCCCAAGATATGCTTGGATCGAACTTGAAACCACCAACTCACTTAAACAAATATTCGGGCGTCTACTATCCCACCTTTTTCTTCAAATACCCAGATTAAATACCTCAGTCAGTCGTTTTGAGGCAAAAGGCCTGCTTGGTCCTTTACCTTGAGGATGCGCAGTACCGACTCGTTAATGCGATCTTCCGTAAGTGTACCTGCATCCATCGCATCAAGAATTCCCTGGTAGGATGCGCGAAGATCCGCTGTCATAAGAATCACATCGCCGCCAGCCTCAATAAAACGCAAAGCAGCATCGGCTGGCTCAAAATTATCCGTAATGGCGCCCATCTCAAACGAATCCGAGATAATGACCCCCTCAAAGCCTAGTTTGCTGCGCAGTTCGTCAGTTAAAAGCGTATAGGAAAGCGTCGCTGGCAAGTCGTCACCAGAGAGATTAGGCGTCTCAATGTGACCCACCATCACCATGGGACAGCCAACAGCAATGCCCGCCTCAAAGGGCTTGTACTCACATGATTCGATTTCCTCGCGCGTGCGGACTGTCATTACGGCACCAGTATGCGAATCGCCTGCGGTGTCACCATGCCCCGGAAAGTGTTTAATGCAGGGCAGGGTTCCCGTCTTAAGCATGGCTGCCACCTCGGCCGAAACCATTCGCGCAGTCACATCAGCATCGTTTGAAAACGCCCGCGGACCAATCACCGGGTTATCCGGGTTGGTATTCACATCAGCCACTGGAGCAAAGTCTACGTTAAAGCCAATTTCATGCAGGTAGGAGCCTATGCTCTCCCCCACCTGCGCCGCCTGAGATTCATCACCTGAGGCACCAATCTGCGCCATATTGGGGAATGTCCCCACATCAAAGTAGCCGGAGTTTGCCACGCGCGCCACCAGAGGGCCGCCCTCCTCGTCAACCGTAAGAAAAGCACCGATACCCGCACCCGAGGCGCGCGAAAGCTCCAATGTGCCCGCAAGTAGATCGCGCAGCTGCTGTACGCCTGTGATGTTCCGAGAGAAATAGCACAGACCGCCAACCGGAATCTCCTGGAGAGCCTGCCGTGTAAGATCACCTGCTATCGTGGCACAATCCACCCCTGTCAGGCGCTCAGGAGTTACCACAAAAAGCTGCGCTACTTTCTGCTCTAAAGTCATAGCCTCAAGCACTTCTTGCGCGCGAGATTTTACGGAAGGCTTCTCAGCAGCTGAACCGGAATCTGCACCAGCGTTCTTAGATGCATTTGCACCGCTACTGCCACTGCCCGCACCCTGAGAGAGCTCTGAATTTCCGCAGGCAGAAAGCCCCGCTACAGCCGTAAGACCTGCTGCGGCCACCGCTCCGCGCCTCGATACGCAAGCTTTCATTGCAACTCCCTTCGGTAACGTCTCTTCTGCTACACAGCATACCGCGTGCACGCCATAGAAAAACGGGCAGACATCCAAGATGCCTGCCCGCAAACGTTGAACTTGCGTTTAGCTCGTACCTAGCGCGCGCTAAGTTTGTTACTCCTTGCGACGCAAACGAGTACCCACACCTAGGCAACCAAGCGCCACGCCAGCCACAGCAATCAGTGCAAACAGCTGCGAGTTATCGCCCGTCTGAGGCAGCTTACCCTTAGAAGAAGCAGTCGAGGTTGTGGTCTTCTGCTTGGGCACGCCCACCTCGCGTACCACAGTCTTCTTATCCTCAAGCTCGTTGACCTTGTAGTCCACCAGGTTGAGCGCAAAACCCTCAACATACGCGTTCAGAACGCCGTCCTTGCTTGCGCCATCAACGATGCTCACCTTGCCGTACTCGTCAACCGTGAACACCACCTCGGCAGCCTTGGTGTAACCAGCAGGCGCGGAGACCTCGTACAGCGTGTACTTCTCGCCCGCGGTCAGGCCGCGCAGCGCATAGCCCGTACCGTCGGTTGTCCACGTTGCAACATCATTACCCGCGGAATCGCGCACTGCAAGCTTAGCGCCAGAAAGTGCCGTGCCCTTAGAAGAAACCTTACCAAAGGTCACAACAATCTCGCTGTCGGTTACGCCCGTGCCAGCGCGGAACACGATGGGGTCAGTCACCGTAGCTGCGTAGGTGCTCTCGCTGGTGCTGCCATCCTGATATTTCAGGCAATAGGTGCCATCATCCGTGCGCTCAATCGTGAACGTCTCAGTCTTGTTCTCAGAGATGGTGTAGCCCGCAGGTGCCGAAACCTCCTGGAAGTAGTAGGTCGCGCCCTCCGTAATTGACGAAGCATCAACGCCGGAGAAGACCATCAGACCATCGGCATCGCTGGTAGCAGTCATCACGCGAACAGCACCGTTGGTAGCAGTGGCATCCACGCGATACAGAGCATATACAGCGCCCTCGAGACCCTTGCCTGTCTCGGCATCAGTCTTGGTAAGAGCAAGGCTCAACGGCTTCACCTTATTGGTGATAGTGGGATGCACGGTAGAAGCATAGGTCGTACCGTTCGTGCCGGCTGCTGCATCGGAGGCGTTGGCATACTTCACGTAGTGGCTCTCCACCTCGTAAAGCGAGCCGTCCTCGTTCGCACCAATCGTAGTGACAAACTTTACAACCTCAGTCGAGTACTCAACGGTGGAGTCCTTTGCCTGATTGGGCGTCTCGCGCACGGTATAGGAATAGGTTCCAGCTGCAGAGAACTTCAAGCAGGAGGGGTTGTCAGGATTACCAGAAACGTCGGCAGCCTTGTCGAAGTCAACCATGCCAGCAGCGTCATTGGTGGTCTCAGACACTACAGCACCCGTAGCATCATCAATGAGCTGGAAGCTGAACTCACCTTCCTTGAGCGCACGGCCCTCAAGTGCCTTTACGATCTTCGGGTCCACGTAGCAAATCTTGTCGGAGTCAGTAGCAGGAGCTTCCTCAGCGGCCATGGAGTAACCAGAGAGCGCGAAGGCCTCCTCGTCCTCGTCCTCATCTCCCTTATCCGTGTAGGTGTTGGTCACCGTGAAGGAGTAGGTACCCTCACCTGCGTAGGAAACCTTGTAGCCGTTGGCAAGCTCGGTGCCCTCGTCAACAGGATTGCCGTCCGAGTCGAGCTCACGCACGGTATAGACGATGTCCTTGTCGTCCTCGGT
Organism: Roseburia sp. CAG:303; assembly: GCA_963653375.1. Classification (GTDB taxonomy): domain Bacteria; phylum Actinomycetota; class Coriobacteriia; order Coriobacteriales; family Coriobacteriaceae; genus Collinsella. Next base: position 305 of record CAVJWJ010000103.1, on the reverse strand, counting down.
CTTCTGGAGACCATCCCACGTAGCAGACCAGTTGCCATCCTTGAGGGTAGCGGTCTTGCCTGCAACAGCCGTGAGCCCACCATTTGCGTCAACGGTATAGAGCTGAACCGTCACCGATGTCGGGCGCTTCTGCGCCTTGTTGTCGTTGTCCTCCCAGACCTTCTTGACCGAAACAGAGACTTCCTCTTTCTCTTCGTCCTTAGAAGGCGTTGTGCTGCCATGGAACGGACGAATGTGAGACTCAGCTTCAACAGTTACATTGTTGCCAATAAAGGTGCCGCAGGCATTGCCCGGACCAAGCGTGA
>CAVJWJ010000102.1:0-3654 GCA_963653375.1 Roseburia sp. CAG:303 | reverse complement strand
GGCTACCAGCCCACGCTGGCAACCGAGATGGGCGACCTGCAGGAGCGCATCACCTCTACTAAGACGGGTTCCATTACCTCTGTTCAGGCTGTCTATGTTCCCGCCGACGACCTGACTGACCCGGCACCTGCCACTACCTTTACCCACCTGGATGCAACTACCGTTCTTTCGCGTTCCATCGCCGAGCTCGGTCTGTATCCTGCTATCGATCCGCTGGCGTCTTCCTCCGACGCTCTCGACCCCACCGTCGTGGGCGAGGAGCACTACCGCGTGGCCGTAAAGGTGCAGGAGCTCCTCCAGGAGTACTCCGACCTGCAGGACATCATCGCCATTTTGGGTATGGACGAGCTTTCTGAGGATCAGCGTCTTACGGTTAACCGTGCTCGTAAGCTGCAGCAGTTCCTCTCCCAGTCCTTCCACGTGGCCGAGCAGTTCACGGGCAACCCCGGCGTGTACATTCGCGTCGAGGACACCGTGCGCTCCTTTGCCGAGATTGTTGATGGTAAGGCTGACGACCTGCCCGAGCAGGCCTTCCGCTACGCCTCCACTATTGACGACGTGCGCGAGCGCGCCGCCAAGATGGCCAAGATGGCCGAGACGGAGGAGAACTAGGCTATGCTCATCCGCATCGTTTGCCCGGAAAGCTGCGCCTACGAGGGCGAGGCTGCGTTTGTTGTTGTGCCCGCCACAGACGGCGAGTGCGGCATTCTGCCTCGGCACGCGAGCGAGATTTGCACCATCTCGTCCGGTTGCGTGCGTGTGTCCGATACGGATGCAAACACGGTTGACCACACGTTTGCCGTGGATGGCGGCTATGCGCAGATTGCGGACGATACCGTGATTGTGCTGGCCGAACGCGCCTGCAACCTGGCGGATGTCGATGCCGATAAGGTTAAAGCTCAGATTCAAGGTTTTGAAGACACGCTGAGTAATTTGTCGGAAGATGATGCACGCCGCGCCTACCTTTATAATGAAATCGCATGGTGTAAGCTGATGCTTGCAAATAAGTCGTAAGGGTTCGCCCAAAACGACATTGCGATTGACATCATGCCCGGGAGCGTTTTGCCCCCGGGCTTTTCTATGAAGGGATACGCTTGGATATCATCCGCGTTGAAGGTGGCCACAGCATTGAGGGGCGCGTGTGCGTCTCGGGTGCTAAGAACTCCGCGCTCAAGCTGATGGCTGCAACCCTACTTGCTCCTGGTAAGACCACGCTCACCAACGTGCCTAACATCTCTGATGTGCACGTGATGGGCAAAGTTCTTAAGCGCATGGGCGTCACCATTGAGGTGGCCGACGAGCATAGCCTCGTACTCGATACTACCAACGTCAACTCCTGGGAGGCTCCCTACGAGTTGGTGGCCAAGATGCGCGCATCTACTGCAGTGCTTGGTCCGCTTCTGGGTCGCATGGGCAAGGCAAAGATTGCCATGCCGGGCGGCTGTAACCTGGGTGCTCGCAAGATTGACATGCATATCTTGGGCCTCGAAGCTCTGGGTGTGAAGTTCGATACCGATCACGGCTACATCTATGCCGATGCTACCGATGGCCTGGTAGGCACCACCGTTACGCTTGAGTTTGCAAGCGTAGGTGCTACGGAGAATCTCATCATGGCTGCCGTGCGTGCGCAGGGCACTACGGTGATTGATAACGCAGCGCGCGAGCCTGAGATTGTCGATCTTGCTACGATGCTCAACGAGATGGGTGCTCGTATTACGGGCGCTGGTACGCCGGTTGTTACCATCGAGGGTGTTGAGGAGCTTCACCCCGTTACCCATCAGGTGGTGGGGGACCGCATTGAGGCGGGCACTTTTATTGTGGCAGGCGCGCTGGCAAGCACCGAGCGCGGCGTGGATGTTGTAGGCTTTCGTCCGCAGCATTTGGGCATGGTGCTCAAGAAGCTCGAGCTCATGGGTGTGGAAATTACCGAAATTGAGGGCGGCGTGCACGTAAAGCGTGCAAGCCGCATCAAGCCGGTGGATATCCAGACACTGCCATTCCCGGGTTTCCCCACCGATATGCAAGCTCAAATTATGGTACTTTCGGCTCTCGCAGATGGCGGCTCCGTTATCACCGAAAATATCTTTGAGAACCGCTTTATGTTTGCGTCCGAGCTGGTACGCATGGGTGCAAACATTCGCATCGAGAGCCACCACGCGATGATCCATGGCGTGTCTGGTCTTTCGGGCGCCCAGGTGGTCTCACCAGATCTGCGCGGAGGCGCGGCCCTTGTGGTTGCGGGCCTCATCGCAGATGGTGTTACTGAGGTTTCGGCTATTCATCACATCGACCGTGGCTACGAGCATTTCGTAGGCAAGCTCGAAGGTTTGGGGGCGCACGTCGAGCGCGTCACCGTTCCTGACCCTATCGACGACTAGACAGGTGCAGTAATGAAGAAAAAGCGTGTACAGCAGATGCGTGTTCCCACCACGGGTTCAGGCAGTCGTGTTTACAGCCGCGAAAATATTGGACGCTATACCGAGCGCTCGCGTCAGCGCAACCGTCGCCGCACGATTCGTCGTGCCGTTTTGTGCACCCTGTTAGGTGTGCTGGTAGTTGGCGGCACAGCCTTTGGTCTGTGGTTCTCCAATGTGGTTTCTAAGCTCAACAACGGTGAGGTTATTACGAGCAACCTGCTCTCCACCCTTGCCGATTCTAATGTGACTAAAGAGCCGTTCTATACGCTGCTTCTGGGCACCGACGGTCGCCCGGGCGACTCCGCCTACCGCGCCGACTCGATTATCCTGGCACGCGTTGACCCGCCTAACAAGCAGGTTACGCTGGTCTCCATTCCGCGCGATACCAAGGTGGAGTACAACGGTTCCATCATTAAGATTAACGCTGCGCACACCTATGACGGCGCTGAGGGCATGGTCAAGGCTGTAAATGCTCTGTGCGGTGTCGAGATTTCGCACTACGCTGAGATTAGCTTTGATGGCATGAAAACCCTGGTAGATGCCGTGGGCGGCATTGACATTAACGCGACTGACGGTGTTGACGATGAGGACGCTGGTCCTGTTGTTATCGAGCCTGGTCAGCAGCATATGGATGGCGAGACTGCGCTTACGTACTGCCGTGCTCGTCACCAGTATCTCGACGGCGATTACACGCGTATGCGCCATCAGCGTCAGGTGATTGGTGCTCTTGCCAATGCAGTGCTCAACAGCATGGACATCACCAAGCTGCCAGGTGTTATCGAGTCGCTTTCTGACATGGTTATTACCGACCTGAGCGTGCAGGACATCGTGGCGCTTGCAAACTCGATGCGCGGTATGGATACCGACAACATTTGGTCGGCCAACGTGCCTTCTTGGGCTGGCGAAGACACTTGGATTGATGGCCAGAGCTACGTCTTTGTGTACGAGGATGCTCTGAAGGAAATGATGGAGCGCGTGGACGCTGGCGAGAATCCGCAGGGTCCGCAGTCGATGGGTTCCTCGAGCGAGTCGAGTACGCTGGGCGACCTTGCCAACAACGACTCTGATTCCTTCTTGCAGGGCACCGATAAGAGCGTGTCGAGCTCAGACGACGAGGACAGCTCATCCGACTCGAGCGACTCCTCAAGCGACTCGTAGGGCAAGAACACTACGTTAACTAGGAAGACCTCAGGTTTTCTTCTTCACTGGTCCTCGCCCTTCGGGCTGCGGAATCGTT
>CAVJWJ010000101.1:0-3721 GCA_963653375.1 Roseburia sp. CAG:303 | reverse complement strand
TCATCTCCTAATTGAAACAGGCTTATTACCATATCGAAATCTGAGTGAGCAAAACCGGAAACATGCCAGTGTCACCATGGCCAAAAGCAACGGTTTTCGGGTGCGCGCCGCTCGTCCTGTGCACGCCCCGGGGAAGCGAGGTTGTCATGGGTGCTCAAACAGGAACGATTGGTTCTGCAGTTTCAGGTAGCGCGGGTTGGGACCTTACCCTGCCTCATCGCGAGAAGATGGCGGCTGAGGGCGCTGTCACCGAGGCTTCACGCGCATGTGCCCGCCCCTTTGACGCCATGTCGCTCGAGGAGCAAAAGGCCCACTTCTTGGACGTTGCAACCCGCGCTTGCGCGCTGTGGGGCTTGCCAGAAGGCGTTACATTCAAGCTGCTCAACATTACAGAAAACGCTACTTACAAGCTTAATATCCCTGGTCAAGAGCCTATATGCATGCGCGTGCATCGCCTCGACTATGCCGAGCGTGCCTCCATTGAGTGTGAGCTTGCGTGGATTCGTGAGCTTTCAGAGACCACAGATCTTAACCTTGCGGCCCCTATTCCAGGTCTTAATGGCGAGCTGGTGCAGCAGGTGGCTACTCCTGCTATGGACGAGGTTCGAAACGTTGTGTGCTTCACGTTTGCTTCGGGCACAGCTCCGGTCGATTCGACCGATGACACCGAGGAGCTCTCCGGCATCCTTGCTGCTCTGGGCAAAATTCCCAACGCTCTAACCTTCCCGCTCGTGCGCGTGGCTGCTACGGCATACGACAAGATGGCACGCGGGGGAGACGCGCCGAGCGCTATGAGCGAGCAGGATGCATGGCTCTACCGCGAGCTTGGCCGCGCGGCTGCGGTGATGCGCAAGCGTGCGGTGGAGTGGCTGCCGGCGCATCAGACCGAGGCTGCGCATCGCATTGCCTGGGACTGGGATGCCACCTTTGGCCCCCGTTGGAATAACTACTATGGCAAGCACTATTGGGATGCCGAGAGCACGCTTTCGCAGTCTGACATTGCCGCACTTGATGCAGCAGCTGGTCTGATGCATCGCCGCTTGGAGGCTTTTGGAACCAGTCCCGTGCGCTACGGCCTGGTGCATACCGACCTCAGGATGGGAAACCTGCTGGTAGATGGCGACCGCCTCACGGTACTCGACTTTGACGACTGTGGCATGGGTTGGTATCTCTTTGACATCGCGGGCATGGTGGGCTTTGCCGAACATCGTGGTGACTTGCACGCTGTAATCGCCGAGATTCTTAAAGGCTACGAGAGCGTCTGGAAGCTCGACGATGATGAACGCCGCGAGATTCCAACATTTATCCTTATGCGCCGCATTGGTCTCTTGCAGGCGCTTATGTATCACATCACCAATGCGGAGCCGGGCAGCAATGAATCGGGCGAGATTACCCCCGACCTCATTGCGTTTTACGCCAAGGGCACGGTCTGCCTGGCGCGCCGTTACATGCGCATGATGAAGGACGCTCCGTTCGCGTCCGAACCTGCCGCTGTTAAGGAGGCGATGTAGCATGACGGAGCGCGAGGAGCTGGTCGATTCGATTTACGATCGTGCATACGATGAATGGCACCCCAATCGTGTAGACATTTTTAGGCACTACGGGTTGGAAGTGGTGCTGGGTCGGCGCGAGGGCTATGAGTTTGAAGACCTTAAGACCGGCGCCAAGATTATCAACATGCACATCAACGGCGGCGTGTTTAACCTGGGGCATTGCAATCCTGAGGTGCGCCAGGCACTCGTTGAGGGCGCCCAGCGCTACGATGCGGGCAACCACTATTTTCCCAGCCAGGTAAAGATGGACTTTGTCGAGCACCTGCTGGCGGTCTCGCCCGAGTACATGAAGTACGTAAATGTGAATAACGGCGGCGGCGAGTCGATTGATTCGGCCATTAAGTTCGCGCGCCACGCAACGGGCAGGCGCCGCATTGTGACGGTGTATGGCTGCTTCCACGGGGCTACGGGTTTTGCTATGCAGGCTGGCTCGCCTGATATGGCGGCGTTCTTTAACTCCACGCCGAGCGAAGCTGAATTTTCTCAGGTGGATTACGACAATCTTGATCAGCTTGAAGAAACCCTCAAAAAAGGTGACGTAGCAGGTGTTTTGATTGAGAGCTTGCCGGCAACATCGGGTTTCCCCATACCGCACGAAGGCTACTTTAAGGCGGCGGTGGAGCTTGCTCACACCTATGGAGCCCTCTATATAGCTGATGAGGTTCAGACGGGCCTCATGCGCAGCGGAAGCATGTGGTGCTCGGTGGGCTATGGCGCCGAGCCAGACATGATTGTGTGCGGCAAGGGACTCTCGGGTGGCTATTATCCCATGAGCGCGGTCATTATGAATGAGCGCTCCGCAACGTGGCTCAAAGACGATGGCTTTGCACAGACCACCTCGTTTAGTTCGAGTGAGCTGGGATGCTATGTGGCAGACAAGGCACTGGAGATTACTGCGCGCTCCAGCACTAAAGAAAATGTTGACATGCTCACGCAGCTGTTTGCGGAGCGTCTCGCCGATATTGAAAGCCGCCATGCGTACTTAACGGGCGTGCGCCAGCGCGGCGTGATTATGGGTCTTGAACTGGCGCATCCGGCTGGCTCCACCGCCTTGATGGCGGCGCTCTATAAGCATGGTGTATGGGCAATGCGTGCCAACTTTGACCAGCATGTACTGCAGTTTAAAGCTGGCTTGCTTATGGATGCGCCCACGGCAAACCGCGTGCTTGACGCGCTGGACGCTGCGCTTCCTGAGGCGGCAGCAATGATGGGTTGCGAGGACTAATACATCGAGGGGATGGTTTTGATGACTTCAAACAGTGAGCTTGCACGGTCGGCCAAGTTCGTGGCGTTCGAACTCTCCGCGGGCGTGATTCAGATTGTCTCGTATTCGGTGCTCGACGCGGTAACGGCGCTTCCATACTGGCCCTGCTATCTCATTGCGCTGGTGCTCTCAGTGATGTGGAGCTTCACTTTTAACCGCAAGTACACCTTCCGCTCTGCCAACAACGTGCCTGTGGCCATGGCTAAGGTGGCGCTTTTCTATGCCATGTTTACGCCGGTCTCTACGGTGGCTGGCGGCTATGCCGCAGATGTTATGGGCGCCAATGGCACCATAGTTACCCTGGTAGCGATGGTCTTTAACTTTGTGCTTGAGTATCTGTGGGATCGCTTCTTTGTCTTTGGTGCTTCCATGGACACCAACGCGGTAGCCGTTCAGGCTGCTACGCGAGCTAAGTAGGAGCAACGTTTAGAGCTGGTTGTTTCAAATAACTTTTGCAAGCCGGTATAGCCTCACTCAGACTCTGGACGTCCAACGTAGCAATAGAGAAAAGCCGCCCTGGAACATATCCAAGGCGGCTTTGTTGTGCCTTTGAGCCGGCTAAAGCAAGCGCGGCTGGAGGGGCTAGCAGCGGTCCTTACGCAAAGTAGGCTACGCCGCTCTCAAAGATCGGCATCCACTTGTTGCCAGGCACGTTGGCATACAAGTTCTCGCCGCGGCGCTCCACGTGTCCCATCTTGCCAAACACGCGGCCGTCGGGGCTGGTAATGCCCTCGATGGCAGCCACGGAGCCGTTGGGGTTCACATCCAGCGACATAGAAGGCTCGCCAGCAGCGTCCACATACTGTGTGGCAACCTGGCCATTGGCAATAAGCGAGCTCAAAACCTCGTCGTTGGCAACAAAGCGACCCTCGCCATGGCTGATGGCCACGGTGTAGGGCTCGTC
>CAVJWJ010000100.1:0-4023 GCA_963653375.1 Roseburia sp. CAG:303 | reverse complement strand
GAAGGCGCGGTCAGAAAGCAGCAGGCCAGAGGTTGCGCCGCGCGCAATGCAGTCACGCAGCAGCTCTGCTGTGGCAGGAATTCCCATCGAGAGCGCGGCAATAGTAACGTCTTCGCCGCTTGCCTCAAGTCTCTCGCGAATCTGGAGGGCAAGCTCCAAGGCGGAGGCATCAAAGGGGTTGATAACCGCCTGTTTGCCATCGCGCACAATGGTATTGGTTTTGGGGTTCATCTTGACCTCGGTGCTGCCGGGCACCGCCTTGACGCAAACAACAATGCGCATGCTACATCGCCTCCTGGCAAAGCTTGTCGGCAACTTCGGGGGCAAACAGGTTGCCGCGGCCTAATTGCGCGTAGGGGTCAAGCTGGAGCTTGAGGGCTGCCATCTGCTGTATATGCTCCTCGCCATACATGATGGTGAGAAAATCGCGCTTGATCTTGCCTACGCCGTGCTCGGCAGATACGGCACCGCCCATCTCGGTAACTACGTGTGCCCACTCAATAAAGAGGCGTTTACCTGCGGCGTAGTCGTCCATGTTACGCGGCAAAATATTGACATGCAGGTGGTTGTTGCCAATGTGGCCCCAAGCGGCGGATTCCAAACCTGCCTGGGCTAGTGTTTCGCGGTAGTGCGCCACAATGTCGGCCAGACGATCGTTGGGCACCGACATATCGCTGCCTAGCTTGGTAATGCCAGGGTTGGTGCGGCGACGCTCATCGATGAGCATGTTCACGCTTTCGGGCACGGCGTGGCGGAAGAATCGCTGACATTCGCGGTCTACCTCGGTGCGTGCAACCCAAGTGTCCTGCTCAGAGCCACCGTGCGCGGCAAGGAGGCGTCCCAGGCAGGCAAGCTCGGCCAGGGCTTCGTCCTCTGTATCGGCTTCAAGCTCAACATAGACGCAGAAGGCAAAACGGTCGTCGAGTTTTGGTAGGGCAGAGAACGCCACGCTGGCTTCGCGCTGCGTGCGCAAAATGTTGAGCGCTGCGGCGTCAAAGTACTCCATGGCGGCCGCACGGGGAAGCTCGCCACGTGCGGCATCCACAAAGGAGACGGCTGCGTTCTCGTCCTCAAAAAAGCAATTAATGCCCCACGTTATTTGGGGGGTCGGCATAAGCGCTAGTTCAAGCTCGCTGATAACGCCAAGGGTGCCATCGCTGCCAATAAAGAGGTCGACGGCGTCCATATCGTTTGCAATGTAGTAGCCCGAGGCATTCTTGGTTTGCGGCATCTGGTAGGTGGGCAGGTCGAGCTCAAGCGTGCGGCTGCCCTCGGTGGTCAGGGTGAGGTGTCGTCCCTCGGCATGGTGCTCGCCACGGCGTAGCGCAAGCACATCACCATCAGTAAGTACAACGCGCAGGGCGCTGATGTGTCCGCGCACGGGGCCGTAAGCGTAGCTGCGCGCGCCAGAGGCGTTGCAGGCTGCCATACCGCCCAAGGCTGCGGAGGTCTCGGTGGGATCGGTAGGGAAGAACTGCTCGGGCGCCGCCTCGAGTGCCTCAAGGGCAGCAAGGCTCTCTGTGTCCCAATCTGTTGCGGGGATGCTCTTGCGTGCCAAGTGCTTGCGCAGCTCAGACAAAATAACGCCGGGCTGAACGCGCAGGTAGAAGATACCTGCCTCGTCTTGACGCAGACCCAGATAGTGGTTTTGGCGCATGAGGTTCATAACGTGCCCGCCTGCGGGAACAGCTCCCGCAGCAAGGCCCGTGCGGCTGCCCTGAACCGTTATGGGTGTATGTGTGCTATAGAGCTCGCGCAGCGCCTGCTGAATCTCCGCCTCGTTTTCGGGAAACGAGATAGTCTCAGCCGTGCCCGTACTGCGCGATTCGTCACGCAGGTACTCCTCATATTCCGAGCTGAGCGGTTTGATTTCTACCATAAGAACCCCTCTGGTCGTGATGCCCGGGCTGCGAACAGGCATAAGTACAGTGCGAAGCATCATCTTGGTCAGCATGCTAGACAGCTTTTGTTACCATAGGGTTTCTTGATTTTGCAACACCTCGGTATCACGCCTGATAAAGGAGCTTTTTGCCCGTATGGTTGGTTTTGGAACGCTAATTAACGTTTGCTGCATTGTTGGCGGTGGCGTAGCTGGCCTGCTGGGCGGGCGTTTTATTGCCCCGCGCGTGCAAGAAGGCGTGATGAAGGCAACCGGTTTGTGCGTGCTCTTTGTGGGGCTTGCTGGTGCGCTTTCGGGCATGCTGACGGTAGAAGACGGCAAGCTTTCTGCTGGTGGCACGGCCATGATTGTGGCATCGATGGCAATTGGCACGGCGCTGGGCTCTACGCTCGACATAGATGCGCGCTTTGTCACACTGGGGGAGTGGCTTCGCCGCCGCACGGGCAACGAGGACGATGTCTCGTTTGTGAATGGCTTTGTGATGGCAACGCTAACGGTGTGCATTGGCGCGATGGCTATTGTGGGTTCTATCCAGGATGGCCTCACGGGAGACTGGTCGATGCTGGCGCTCAAAGGAGCTCTCGACGCTCTGATTGTCTGCGTGATGGCGGCGTCGCTCGGGCGCGGCTGTGTGTTCTCGGCCTTGCCGGTGGGTGTGGTGCAGTGGTCTATCACCCTGCTTGCACGCCTTATCTCGCCTCTTATGACAGCTGCTGCCCTGGCAAATCTCTCACTGGTGGGCTCTATGCTCATCTTCTGTGTGGGTGTGAACCTGGTTTGGGGTGAGACCTTCAAGCCGGCGAACATGCTTCCTGCGCTGGTTATTGCTGCTGCCTGGGCGTTTTTGCCACTGTAGGGGAGCGGCGGAACATATATAAGTAAGCTGTTTAAGTAGGCTGTCGTAGACGTTTTGGACTACTGCTTATAAACGCTCGTTGAATGCAAGCGCCCATCTGCATTGCGCAGGTGGGCGCTTTTGTTTGGCGTTTTAATAGCCCCGGTTTTGGTTGCGTTTCTATTCTGTTACCGCAAGCTTATTTACTGGTCATTGATATAGACTGACCAAACTTTAGGGCCTGTCCGGTTTGGGGGTGCGACAATTTTGGAACAACAGTCGACACTTCGTCGTGTCCTCCTGGTTGCTTGGCCTGTCATGCTTTCCTACGTTGCGGTGGGTCTTGCCTGCGGCGTACTCGAAGGCAAAGTGGGCATGGAGCCGTGGATGGCCTTTGTGCTGGGTGCCACCTATCTTTCTGGTGCAGGGCAGTTCATGATGAGTAATCTGTGGCTGGCCGGTGTGCCTATGGGCTCAATCCTGGCGAGCATCGCAGCTATCTCGGTGCGTTTTGCGCTCTATTCGGCCTCTTTGGCGCCACATCTGTCAAAGGCTCCGAGGGCGTTGTCACTTGGTGTTTCGGCCACGCTTACTGAGGAAGCCTACGGTATTAGCTTGGCTAAGCTGGTAGAAGGTAAGGGCTGGACGCCACTACATGCGCTTTTGCTCAATGTTTCGTTGCTGCTTACTTGGGGCGCTTCCTGTGCACTGGGGGCAGCCATTGGTGCTGCGGTTGACATTCCAACCGCCATTGCTGGCTTTGCTATGACGTCCTTGTTTATTTACCTCCTTACCACGCAACCGTTTACGCGTGGGGGAGTGGTTGCCGCTGTAGTTGCTGTTATCGTTGTCGCAGCGTGCAAGTACCTTGGCGCTGCAAGCATCGCTGTGCCTCTTGCTGCAGTTGCAGGTGTTGTAAGCGCGCTGCTTGTTGGTGCTCTGCTTCCCCAGGGAGGCGCGCAATGAGCCTCAATAACTTTTTTATCCTGTGGATTTGCTCTTTTGGCGTGATTCTTGCATGTCGCATTTTGCCCTTATTACTACTACGAGGCCGTGCACTGTCACCGCGTGTAACAGAGGCGCTTGGTTATATTCCGCCGGCTGCCTTTGCGGCGCTGGTCGCAAATGACTTAATTGTTCCGGGAGCTCTTTCTGCTGGTTTTGCAGCTACTGCTGTGCCATGGGCGGCGTCTGCCTTGGTAGTGGGTGTGGCGCTTAAGACGCGCTCGATGCTTGCCTGCTGTGTGGTGGGTACTGTCTGCTACGTGTTGCTGAGCTTATTGGTTTA
>CAVJWJ010000099.1:0-4398 GCA_963653375.1 Roseburia sp. CAG:303 | reverse complement strand
GTCCTCGCCCTTCGGGCTGCGGAATCGTTCAGAAGAATAACCTGAGGTCTTCTTGGTTGCCTACTTAGAAAACTTGCGCGCAAGCTCTTGTAGTACGTCTACCATCTTGTTCATCTGCGAGACCACCACAAACTCGTTCAGGCTGTGGCATATGTAGCCGCCGGTGCCCAGGTTGGGACAGGGGAGACCACGGAACGAAAGCTGAGCTCCATCCGTGCCGCCACGGATAGGCAGAACACGCGGCTCAATACCCAGATCCTTGTAAGTCTCTACAGCAGCATCCACAAGCTGGGGATAGTTGCGAACAATCTCGGCCATGTTGCGATACTGCTGCTTTACGGTAACTTCAACGCGCGGACGGTCAAGTTCTGCGTTTACAAAGTCTGCGGCGCGCTGCATAAGGTCGAGCTTCTCCTGGAAGCGCTCGGCATCGTGGTCACGCACAATGTAGCGTGCGGTGGCGTGAGCCACGGTAGACGAGAGGCTTTCCACATGGATAAAACCGTCGTAGCCGTCGGTGTGCTCGGGGCGTGCGTGTGCGGGCAGCATGCTGTGGAACTGCACAAAGAGATTGGTGGCGTTAACCATGCGATCTTTTGCCGAGCCAGGGTGGATGGAGTAGCCATCAAAGGTTACCGTCACGTCCGCTGCGTTAAAGCACTCCCACTCCAGCTCACCCGCTGCGCCACCGTCCACGGTGTAGGCATACGCGCAACCAAAGTTCTCGATGTCGAGGAGCTCAGCGCCGTGCCCAATTTCTTCGTCGGGGCAAAAGCAAATGCCCAGGCGCGGATGCTCTAGCTCGGGGTTCTCGTGAAGTCTAGCCACGAGCGCCATGATTACCGCGATACCCGCCTTGTCGTCGCCGCCCAAAAGTGTGGTGCCATCAGAGCAAACAATGTCCTCGCCTACCAGGTCATTGAGCTCAGGCAAAGACTCGGGGCTGATAGAAATCTCCTGGCCATCTACAACGCCGCTCACTAGGTTGCCACCCTCGTAGTGTACGATGTGCGGCTTTACACCAAAGCCAGGCGCCGCCTCCGTAGTGTCCAGGTGTGCAAGAAATCCCAACGCAGGCTTATCCTCAGCACCTTTGCTTGCAGGTACGTGAGCCACTACGTAGCAGTTTTCAGTCACGCAAGCGTCCTCACAGCCCAGCTCGCGCAGCTCATCTGCAAGCAGGTGGGCCAAGTCAAACTGAATGGCACTCGAGGGAACCTGATCGCAGTGCTCATCGGCAGACTGTGTGTCTACCTGTACATAGCGCAAAAAACGCTCAAGCGCATCGGACGGCGCAGCTTCAGACATAACATCCTCCTTGTGATGTTGTATACAAACCGTTGCTACTCTAGCACCGCTGTCTCAAAAACGCTTCGTGCGGTTGGCGCGCGCGATGGGGTACACTAGGGAAACTGTTGGCAGAGAGGAATATCACCCATGGACACCACCGAAACTTCCCGCGAGCTGCACCTTACGGTCGCTAACGAAGACTATCTGGAGTGCATTGTTCGCCTCGAGGCAGATAACGCTGAGTCTGAGGGCATTCGTTCTGTCGACATTGCGCAGCAGCTAAACGTGTCCAAGGCTTCGGTCAATAAAGCCGTCTCCGCGCTTAAAGAACAAGGGCTGGTCGAACAGTCGCACTACGGCAAGGTGATGCTTACTGAAAGTGGCCGCGAGCTGGGCAATGCTGTGTGGTATCGTCACCGCCTGCTGCGCACTTTCCTTGTTCAGGAGCTGGGCGTTAGCTTTGAGACCGCCGATTCTGAGGCATGCATGATGGAGCATGCGGTTTCCGAGGACACCATGTCGCGCTGGCTTGCCTATCTAGAGAAGCAGGGTATAACGATCGGCGAGGAGTAATATCGCGTTCGAGGAGCCTGCATATGTCTGAGTCTTCGCATATATATAGTGACGAGCAGTTTGACCGGGTGGGTGCCGAGCGCCTACTCGGTCTTTTGTCCCAGGGAGCTCTGCTGTGCCAGGGTCCCATGGGCACGGTGCTTATGGGTCAACTTGGAGCACAGGATATTCCTGCAGCTGCGTGGAACCTGGCTGAGCCGCAGGAGGTTACCCGCGTACACCAGCTGTACGCTGCAGCGGGTGCTCAGGTGCTTATGACCAACACCTTCCAAGCAAGTGAGCCTGCTCTTGAGCGAGACCATGTTGAAGGCGGCTACGAGCTCATCTGTGCTGAGGCGGTGGCATGCGCCCATGCGGCGGGTGGCCGCAATGTAATTGGCTCGGTGGGTCCGTGCGGAATCGAATGGTTTGAGGACGACTCTCCTGAATATCGTGCTGCTTGTGCTGCGTATCGCGACCAGGTACATACCCTTTTTGATGCGGGTGTGCAAGCTTGTATACTTGAGACCTTCACCTCTATTCGCGACCTCGAACCTGCGCTTGTGGGTGCCATGGATGTGGCATCTGGCATGCCTGTGCTGGTCAGTTTTGCAGTTGACGACGAAGGTAACCTGCTCGGCGATGGCCTGAATATCGAGGCTGCCTGCATTTGGGCCGAGAAACATGGCGTCTCTGGCGTGGGCGTTAACTGCTGCTCACTCGCAGCGGCAACTGCCTGTGTGCCACGCATGTGCGGGGTTGCGCGCGGGATTGTTTCCGTGCGTCCGTCTGCAGGACTCCCTGAGCGTGACGAAGATGGCATGCTGGTTTGGAACATTGATGAAGCGGCGTTTGCCACGGCTTCTACAGAATGGGTGCGCGAAGGAGCGCGCCTTGTGGGTTCGTGCTGCGGAACCACGCCTCTTACCACGGCAGCCATGGCTGAGGCCCTCGATGCTGCCCATCTATTGGCCGATGCCTAGTAGGTTTGCCTAGCGGCCGTACGTTTTAGGACGTGGGCGGCGGGGTATATGTGCGTCCGTACGCCAACATTTTCGCGATGCAGAAAAGAGTGCCATGAGCACGATTATTCATATTGGAACAGGCGGCTGGTATGCCCGGCGCGATGGGGATTTCACTGACGAGAACCTGATTCGCGTTGCGGATGCTGCGGCTCAAATCTGGGCGCAACAGTCTCCCGGTGCTATTGTCTACGTGGGATTTGATACCCGTGAAGGGGCCGAAAGCGCTGCCCTTTTGGCGGCAAAGGTCGTGGCCTCCCATGGCCTGGTAGCCATGCTTTCTGACCGCTACGTTCCAACGCCTGCTGTTTGTTGGTCTATTGCCAACGACCAGCGTGCTTGTGGCGGCCTAATTGTGACCGGTTCCAACCGTCCGGGTGATTACCTGGGCATTAAGGTTCGTGTAGCAGATGGCGGCACGGGTACCACCGACTTCATTGATGCGCTTGAGGAGGCAATTCCTTCCGAGGCAACCCAGGAGCGTGGCCCCGTTGTAGAGAAGGACCTGGTTACGCCCTATCTGCGCCATCTTGATTCGTTGGTTGATGCCCAGGCTATTGCTAAGGCGCACCTGCAGCTGGTCTACGACCCCATGTATGGATCTGCGCGTGGCTATCTGCCTTCTGTTTTGGGCGAGATGGGCGTGCAAGTAGTTGAGATTCACGGCGACCACGACGCAGGTGCCGAGTATTTGCACCCAGAGCCTGTTGAGCCTTGGGTGGACGACTGTGAGCAAACAGTCACAGGAACCCATGCTCTAGCAGGTCTTATTAACGATGGTGATGGCACGCGCGTGGCTGCCGTGGACGAGAACGGCCGCTACATTGATGCTCACCACATTGTTACGCTGCTGGTGCACCACCTGGCGGAGAATCGCGGCAAGACAGGTCGCGTGGTGGTGGGCCTTACCACGTCTTATCAGACACGCCGCCTGGCACGCGAACTGGGGCTCCCGCTCGCCATTAAGCCTATTGGCTATAAGTATGTATATGAAGAGATGGCCAAAGGCGGCGTGCTTCTTGGTGGGGAAGAGACAGGCGGCATTGGTTTTCCGGATCATTTCCCTGAGCGTGATGGCCTGTTAGCGCACCTTCTGCTCTGTGAGCTCATGGCCCATGAGGGTAAAACCCTGGCTCAGCTGGTAGACGAGCTGGACGAGAAATATGGTGTCGTGGCCTATGCCCGCCGCGATGTTCGCCTGCAAAACGAGGAGATTGAGATGCTGCGCAATCTGATGCCAGGCCTCAACCCTCAAAACATTGCGGGACGCTGTCCCGTGGCAGTAAGCCATCGCGATGGTTTACGTCTTGAGTTTGAGGACGAATCCTGGCTGCTCCTGCGTCCTTCAAATGCTGAGCCTATGGTGCGTATCTATGCAGAAGCTCCGACGATTGAACTGCGCGATGAGATGCTCGAATCTGGCTCTTCCATTGCGCGGGCGCTCTTCTCGTAATTACTTTGTATAGAGGGGGCTAATAACCGACTTGTGTGCAAAACGTGAAGGGAAAGATTCACGCTTGTGCGGCCGCTCGGG
>CAVJWJ010000098.1:0-4681 GCA_963653375.1 Roseburia sp. CAG:303 | reverse complement strand
CAAACAGCTGTTGTGCATATGCTGCGCGTGGATCATCCCCTGCGTGCGCTTCCACATCGCGCGCTGGCACTGATGACCCTTGCCGCTACTGTTTTGGTAAGCGTACTGCCGTGGGTTCCTGTGGTAGGTGAGGCGCTCGATCTGGTTCCTCTACCAGGTATGTTCTTTGCTGCTGCAGCTGCGCTTACGGTTTTCTACCTGTTGCTGGCCTACGCGATGAAGCGCGTGGCCCGTGCCCGGGATGCCGCATAGCTGTTGCGAAGCTGTCTAAAGCCAACATTCAATGTTCGAGGCTGCTAGATTGCGGTATTTGATGGCTTTGAAGGGGCTAAAGCAGGTCTAAATCGGCGCCGGCTGTTCCCTCAAAAACAAAAATCGCGATATTATGAAGCAGTTTCGCGACTTAGCGAGTAGCCAAAACAAAACCGCAGGAAACCTAAGAACGCTTTCCTGCGGTTTTAGCAATACTACTCAGTAAATGCTCAAACTGCTTCATAATATCGAAAAAGTTGTTTCAAACGAAGGCTAATCAGCTCTATAAGCACCGTTTTAAGCGCTTATGTGTGCCTAAAAACACCTCCCGTTCCTGATATGCAAGAACGGGAGGTGTTGTTTTACTGCCTTAGAGGCTTGAGGGCTAAAAGCTCAGCGGCATGCTCGCCAGGGCAAATGCGCTACTCGGCAGCCTCGCCCAGCAGGCTCTTGGTAATGGAGGCAGCAGCCTTCTTGCCAGCACCCATTGCCAAAATGACGGTAGCGGCGCCAGTTACGATGTCGCCACCAGCCCAGATGCGAGGATCGGTGGTCTGGCCGGTCTCCTCGTCCGCGATGATGTAGCCCCACTTGTTGAGCTCCATCTTGCCGCCAATCTTGGCTGCAAATGGATTGGCGTTGGTGCCAATAGCAGAGATAGCCACGTCGCAGGGGATTTCCTCAATGGCGCCCTCGATAGGCACAGGACGACGACGGCCGGACTCGTCAGGCTCGCCAAGTTCCATCTTCTGCACCTTTACAGCGCAAACGGTGCCGTCTTCGCCAGCCACAAACTCGAGCGGGGAGACAAGCGGCATGACCTCAACGCCTTCGGCCTTGGCGTGGTGTAGCTCGGCACGACGGGCGGGCATCTCGTCCTCGGTGCGGCGGTAAGCGATGATAGCGCGCTCGGCACCCAGGCGCTTGGCGGTGCGAACGGCGTCCATAGCCACGTTGCCGCCACCGAATACAACAACGTTCTTGCCGTGCTTGGTAGGGGTGTCGTACTCAGGGAAGTTGTTCGCCTTCATGAGGTTTACGCGCGTGAGGTACTCGTTAGCAAAGAACACGTTAGGCAGGTTCTCGCCCGGCACGTTCAGGAACTTGGGGAGGCCAGCGCCAGTCGCTACGTAGATGGCGTCAAAGCCCTGCTCAAAGAGCTCGTCGGCTGTAGCAATGTTGCCCACTACAGAGTTGTACTCAAAGTGGACGCCCATCTCTTCCAGGCCGTCAATCTCGCGCTTAACAACTGCCTTGGGCAGACGGAACTCGGGGATGCCGTAGACCAGCACGCCGCCGCCGGTGAAGAAGGCCTCAAAGACGGTGACCTCAAAGCCGTTGCGGGCGAGCTCGCCGGCGCAGGTGATGCCAGAGGGGCCAGAGCCAACCACGGCGACCTTCTTGCCGTTTTTGGGCATCATCTTGGGTGCAGAGGCAAGCTCGGGCTGGTCGCCCACAAAGCGCTCCAGCTGGCCAATGGCCACCGGTTCGCTCTTCTTGCCACGGATGCACTTGCCCTCGCATTGGTTTTCCTGCGGGCACACGCGACCACAGATGGCGGGCAGCATGGAGTCCTCGCGGATAACGTCGAGTGCGGCGCCATAGTTCTTGGCGCGAATCTGCTCAATGAACTTGGGGATGTTGATGTTAACCGGGCAGCCCTCAACGCAGAATGGCTTCTTGCAGTCCAGGCAGCGCTCGGCCTCAGCCAGGGCCATCTCTTCGGTAAAGCCCTTGTCAACGGGGCGGAAATCGCACGCGCGCTCGGCTGCCGGCTCCTCGTTGTCCGGGGTGCGCGGGGACTTCATATCAGGAACAAAGCGACCATTTACTTGTGGCATGCGCAGCTCCCCTCCTTATAAGCCTCGAGAGACTCGCTCTCCTCGGTACGATACGCAGCCTGACGTGCGCGAAGGTCGTCCCAGTCAACCTTCGTAGCGTCAAAGTCGGGGCCGTCGACGCAAGCGAACTTGGTCTTGCCGTCAACCTCAACGCGGCAGCAACCGCACATGCCAGTGCCGTCAACCATGATGGGGTTGAGGGAGGCGGTAATGGGGGTGCCGTACTTCTCGGCGGTCATGGCCGAGAACTTCATCATCGGTACCGGGCCAACGCAGAAGACCTGGCTTACGGCCTTGCTCTCAAGCAGGCGCTCGAGCGGCGCGGTGACTACGCCCTGCTCGCCGTAGGAGCCGTCGTCGGTGGTGATGTGGATGTGCTCGTCGTCGAGCAGCTCGCGGAACTGGTCTTCGAGCAGCAGGAGGTCCTTGGTGCGTGCACCCATGATGGCGTGCACCTCGTGGCCGGTCTCTACCAGATGCTTTGCTACCGGGAAGGCGATTGCCAGGCCAACGCCGCCGCCGATAACGGCGCACGGGCCCTCGTCCATCTCGGTTGGAACGCCCAGGGGACCGGTGACGTCTTTGAGCGAGTCGCCCGCCTCGTAGGTGGAGAGCATCTCGGTAGTCTTGCCAATCACCATAAAGATGAACTCAACCCAGCCCTCGTCTCCGTTCCAACCCGCCAAGGTGAACGGCACGCGCTCGCCCGTCTCGTTGGCGCGCACCATAAGGAACTGACCAGCATGTGCATGCTTGGCCATCGCAGGCGCCTCGATGCGGAACTTGAACACCTTCTCCGAGAACTGCGTTTTCTCCAGGATCTTATACATAGAACCCCTCTCTATTGTTGTGGGCCCATCGATTCGCAGGCGCGAAGGGGCAGGTCCAATTGCAACCTTGTTGCGCGGTTTGCGCCCAAGGCGATGCAGGCACAAACCGTGTAAAAGTATAGCTTTCTGACCCAGCCCCGTGAAACGATTTACCCGCCAGCGGTGGCCTGCATCGGTTGGGAGTTAATGGAGTTGCAGTTTGGCCCTTGTGCAGCTATGAGGAGGCCCAAACGAGCGGTGTGTTGGCGATAACATCTTGTGGCTAGCCTTAACGCTTTGCTCGTCCATGGAAGTAAGTGACTTTGTAGGGCGCGGCGCTCTGGTTAGTGTTTTCCGTTGCTGGCGGCGCTTCCATTTACGTGGTCGCGGGCAAAAACAACCCCGCGAGTCAGGGCGGTGGCAGCGGCTTCGGCTGCGCGGAAGGTCGTGTCGGTAAAGTCCTCTGCCTCACGAGCGCGCAGCTGCTTAAGCACAAAGTCGGCAACAGCCATGCGACCCGGGGGGTTGCCAATGCCAACGCGAATGCGGCTAAAATCGCGGCTGCCCATCTTGTCGATAATCGAGCGCAGACCGTTGTGGCCGGCGTGTCCACCGCCTACCTTAACGCGCACGTCTCCGGCGGGGATGTCTAGCTCATCATGGATAACCAGCAGCTCTTCGGCACTAATTTTGTACTGAGCACACAGCTTAGAGATGGGGCCGCCGCTCGTGTTCATGTATGACTGGGGTTTTACGAGAACTACCTCGCGCTTGCCGCTCTCGGCTTCAGAATCGTTAACTTGAATGATGGCAACTTCGGCTCCTGCCTGGTTTTTCCAGTAGTTCACGCCCGCCTGGCGGGCCAGTTCGTCTATAGCTTTAAAGCCGGCATTGTGTCTAGTTTCGGCGTACTCTTCGCCGGGATTACCAAGACCTGCGACCATGCGAATCTTTTTGGGCTGAGCTGCGGCCATGCGACTCCGTTCGTTGCCTTTTTAACTTTGAGTATCGTGCGTTTCTTTACCCGCGATGTCAAATTGAAGTGGCTACGGCGTTTAACCTTCACAGGCCAAAGCGAATAGGGGTAAATCAGCTTTTGGCACGCGACTACATTTTTAGCCATATGAGGGAGCGTTACGAAAGCAGGGGTGCGATTCATGAGAACCGCACCCCTGCTTACTAGTGATTGCATAGCTTGCTTAGCTGCAATGTGCTCGCCATGCGCAATGCGTCCGCAATAGGCGCAATATTTGCAGCAGCGCAAAGCGCTTGCTACATTGCGAAGTCGCCACCGATGATGTTGGAGACGGACTCCTCGTTGTAGACAGCCGAGATGGCGTTGGCAAACTCGTCGGCAACCGTGATGGTCTTAATCTTGCCGCCAACCTTTACGGGGATGGCGTCGGTAACCACGCACTCTACGATGGGTGCATCGTTCAGGCGCTCGATAGCCTTGCCAGAGAAGATGCCGTGGGTGGCGCACACGTAAATGTCGCCGGCGCCCAGAGCCTTGAGCTCGCGAACGTTGGCGCACAGGGTCCCTGCGGTGTCGATCATATCGTCGTTGATGATGCAGGTTTTGCCCTTGATGTCGCCGATGATGCCCATGACCTCGGCCTGGTTGTGGTGCGGGCGGCCCTTGTGAGCGATAGCAAGGTCGCAGCTCAGCATATCGGAGAGCTTCTTGGCAGCCTTAGCGCGGCCCACATCGGGGGAGACAACAACAAGGTTTTCCTTGTCAAAGTTCATTTCCTCATAGTACTGAGCAAAGAGCGGCAG
>CAVJWJ010000097.1:0-4704 GCA_963653375.1 Roseburia sp. CAG:303 | reverse complement strand
AGGTCATCCGCGCCAAGGTGCCTCTGGGCGAGATGTTCGGCTATGCTACCGACCTTCGCTCCCAGACCCAGGGTCGTGCATCCTACACGATGCAGTTTGACTCTTACGAGCCCGCACCTAAGTCCATCGTGGACGAGGTCATCAGCAAGAACGGTGGCCAGGCCTAAGTCCTCGCTGTCCTTAAGTAACTAAGCGAGGGCTTCCTCGCATCCATTTGGAGGTATACGTTGTCTAGCCAGAAGATCAGGATCCGCCTCAAGGGCTATGATCACGAGGTCGTCGATCAGTCCGCGAAGCTCATCGTTGACACCGCTCAGAAGACTGGTGCCCGCGTTTCCGGCCCTATCCCCCTGCCCACCGAGCGCAACCTGTACACGGTTATCCGCTCCCCGCATGTGGACAAGGATTCCCGCGAGCAGTTCGAGATGCGCACCCACAAGCGCCTCATCGACATTCTCGATCCCACCAGCGGCACCGTTGATTCGCTGATGCGTCTCGACCTTCCCGCCGGCGTTGACATCGAGATCAAGCTCTAAGCTTGTAGCTCGTATATTGACTCGGAAAGCCCCGTGGCCTTACAGGCTGCGGGGCTTTTTGTGTTTGGGTATCGTTTGCGCCGCTGCGCGTTTACGTGTGGCGGGTTTGTATTGGTGCAGCTTTAGCGTAGACGTTCTTCTGTCTGGCTTTTGGCGGTAAGTCCTGCACAGGTGCTTCTCTGCGTTTGCTTGTTGTGGGTAAGTCGGTATTGGTCGAGCCGATGCAGGTGACCAGCTTTCATATAGGTACATATGAACCCTTTGTGACATTTAGCTTGTTGTAAATGTTGATAGGTTAACAACTACGGCGATGTACTATCCTTCTGTGTTGTTAACACGTCAACAACCAAACGGAAGTTAGGTTTGCCTTTGGGTTTCACGATTTTGGGTACGGGTTCGGCGTTGCCGGCGCGCAGCGTCTCCAACGATGAGTTATCCCAGTTTCTCGAAACATCGGACGAGTGGATTTTTTCCCGTACCGGCATCAAGAACCGCCATGTTTGCACGAGTGAGTCGCTCGATGATTTGGCGGTTCTGGCGAGCGAGCGTGCCCTTGCTTCGGCAGAGCTTGAGGCAGGCGCCATCGACCTGATTGTGTGCTCCACTACGACAGGTGATCATTTGCTGCCAGCAGAAGCGTGCGCAATTGCTGAGCGTTTGGGAGCGTCGTGTCCGGCGTTTGATGTCTCGGCTGCTTGTGCGGGCTTTATCTTTGCGCTTGATGTCGCGGAGGGTTATATAGTCCGTGGCCGTGCGCGCAACGTGCTCGTGGTTGCTGCTGAGCAGATGACGCGTGCCCTCGATTGGAGTGATCGTGCGACGTGTGTCCTCTTCGGCGACGGTGCCGGTGCTGCGGTCATAACGACGGGTGGAGAGAATCCGCTGGCGGTAACTCTTTCGACGTTGCCTGATATATACACGTTGCAGATGCCGGGTCTGCGTGGGACATCCCCGTATAAGACGCCGGTGGCGAATGCCGTTTCCGATGCCGAGCAAAACGTCCTTTCCATGAACGGACGCCGGGTGTTCAAATTCGGCGTCAACGCAATATGCGATACCGTGCGCGCGCTTGCTAAGGATGTGGGGATGGAACTCGGTGACATCGACCACTTCGTCTTCCATCAGGCGAACGAGCGCATCTTGAGCCAGGCGGTCAAGCGCTTGGGTGTCGAGGATGCTCGCGTGGTCCGCACGCTCCGTGAGACCGGAAACATCTCGAGCGCGTGCATTCCGTATGCACTTGACCGGCTGGCACAACATGGCAAGCTCGCTTCCGGCGAGATCGTCGCCCTCGTCGGCTTTGGCGCCGGCCTTGATATTGGTGGCTGTCTGCTTCGCTGGAAGTAGCTGCACATAGTCAGAGAAATATGCCCGTAAGGGCCAACGCAAAGGAGAACTATCATGGCAGACCAGAAGATCTATGATCGCGTGTGCGGCGTTATTCGTGAGACCGCCGGTCTTGAGGATGTTGAGATGAAGCCCGAGTCCACGCTTGAGGAGATTGGTCTCGACAGCTTGGGCACTGTCGAGATTGTCGTTGCTGTCGAGGATGAGTTTGACATCCAGCTCGATACTGAGGAGAACCCCAAGACGGTGGGCGAGTTTGTGGCGAACGTCGAAGCCGCGCTGGAGCAGTAGAGATGCTCAGGACTTCACTCTGCGAACTAATCGGCATTGAAAAACCCGTCTTTCAGGGCGGCATGGCCTGGATTGCCGATGCGTCGTTGGCCTCAGCCGTGTCCGAGGCAGGCGGCTTAGGCATCATCGCGGCCATGAACGCCAACGCCGACTGGCTGCGTGATCAGATCCGCCAGCTCAGAGCCAAGACCGACAAGCCCTTTGGCGTCAACGTGATGCTCATGAGCCCGTTTGCCGACGAGGTGGCCCAGGTCGTTGTCGACGAGCAGGTGCCCGTGGTTGTCACGGGTGCGGGCAACCCGGTGAAGTACATGAAGGCGTGGAATGCCGCCGGAATCAAGGTAATTCCGGTTGTCGCGTCCGTTGCTCTGGCACGCCTCGTTGCGCGTTACGGCGCTAGCGCGGTTGTGGCAGAAGGTACTGAGTCGGGTGGGCATATCGGCGAGGTAACAACCATGGCGCTCGTTCCCCAGGTGGTCGACGCGTTGGATATTCCCGTCATTGCTGCAGGTGGTATTGCTGATGGGCGCGGGGTCGCTGCTGCCTTCATGCTGGGCGCTGCGGGCGTACAAGTGGGCACTCGGTTTCTCGTGGCGGACGAGTGCACGGTCTCCGAGCGCTACAAGGAGATGGTGCTCAAGGCCAACGATACCTCGACACGAGCCACCGGCCGCTCTACTGGACACCCTGTGCGCGCACTCAAGAGTCCGTTTACTAACGCCTACGCCAAGAGCGAGGGTGCGGGGGCGAGCCCCGAGGAGCTCGCGGCTATGGGAACGGGTGCGCTTCGCAAGGCTGCTCAGGACGGTAATTACGAGGAAGGGTCGTTTCTCTGCGGGCAGATCGCAGGGCTTGTTTGCAAGCGCGAGAGCGCCGCGTCGATCGTGAATGACCTGGTTGAAGGTGCGGAAAGCGTGCTGGCGGGAGCGCAGACATGGGCAAGGTAGCGTTCTTGTTTGCCGGGCAGGGCGCTCAGCACCCGCAGATGGGAGTTGATCTCATCGAGGCGTCTACTGCGGCGCGTGAGGTCTTCGAGGTTGCCGAGGCGTTGCGACCGGGAACGATTGAGCAGCTTCGCAGCTCCTCTAAAGAAGAGCTTTCGCGTACCGAGAACACACAGCCATGTGTCTTTGCGCATGACCTTGCTGTGGCAATAGCACTGAGCGAGTGCGGTGTGGTTCCTTCTGCTGTTGCAGGCTTTTCGCTTGGCGAGGTTGCGGCGCTGACTTTCGCTGGCGCGTTCTCTACTGCTGTGGGCTTTGAAGTTGTCTGCCACCGTGCTGAGCTCATGGCTGAGGCGTCGCGAGAACACCCGGGCGAAATGCGCGCTGTAATCAAGCTCGAGGCCTCCGAAGTTGAGCGCCTCGCGCGTGAGGCGGGCGCCGAATGCTGGCCCGTCAATTACAACAGTCCGCAACAGACGGTGGTCGCGGGATCTCCCGAGAGCTGTTCCGTGCTCGACAGGCTCGTTAAGGAGGCAGGCGGACGCACGATGAAGGTTGCGGTGTCCGGCGCCTTCCATAGCCCCTATATGCAGGGTGCCTCGGAGGGTCTTGCCGCCTATCTTCACAACGGTCATATGCCGCAACAGACACTCATTCCCGTGATTTCGAACATGACGGCGCAGGCGTATTCGACTGACCTCGCGCGGGCCGCAGAGCTGTTGGCGGAGCAGGTTTGCCATCCGGTGCAGTGGGTGTGCACGCTCGAGTGCCTGGCGGACGAGGGTTTCGACACCTTTGTAGAGGTTGGCCCCGGAAAAACCCTGACCGGTCTAGTCAAACGCACGCTCAAGGATGCTGTCACCTACGCCTGCGAGACCGCAGAAGACGTCGAGTTTGTGGCGACGGCACTGGGTGAGGCATAAGGGGGTGCGTATGGATAATCAGCATCAAAAAATGAACGGATCGGCTCGTAGGGTTGCGCTGGTAACGGGCGCCTCGCGCGGTATAGGTCGCGCGTGCGCCGTGGGCCTTGCGCAGGACGGATTCGATATTGCGATTGTTTACGCGGGTAACGAGGCAGCCGCGCTTGAGACCAAGAGCGTGTGCGAGGACTTCGGCGCCACTGTGCGCATCTATCGCTGTGACGTATCGTATGCGGACGACGTGGCCGCAACGGTCAAGGCGGTGCTCGACGACTTTGGCTCGGTTTGGGCACTTGTCAACAACGCCGGTATTACGAAAGACGGCCTGCTCATGCGTATGCGCGACGAGGATTTCGAGAGCGTGCTCAATGTCAACCTCAAGGGTGCTTTCTATATGACGCGTGCCCTTACCAGGACGTTCATGCGCCAGCGTGGCGGTCGCATCGTCAATCTGTCGTCGGTCGTGGGCCTTATGGGCAACGCTGGGCAGGTTAACTACGCCGCTTCCAAGGCGGGTGTCATCGGGCTCACTAAGTCGGTTGCCCGCGAGCTTGCCGCGCGTGGCGTCACGGTTAACGCCGTAGCTCCGGGATTCGTCGAGACCGATATGACCGCCGCGCTCGCGCCCGAGGTACGCACGTCGTACGAGGGGCAGATTCCCCT
>CAVJWJ010000096.1:0-4824 GCA_963653375.1 Roseburia sp. CAG:303 | reverse complement strand
TGCACGATTTTGATGCGATTCTGACTGATTACGATCCGGGTGGCGCGCTTGCGAGTTGCATTCGCGATCAGAATGCCAAAACGAGGCTCATTACAACCGACGACGACTAGCGCCTGCTCAAGAATACTACGGTAACTGGGAAGACCTTAGATTATTTCTCCGAGCGATTCCGCAGCCCGAAGGGCGAGGACAGCGAGGAGGAAAATCTAAGGGCTTTCTATTTGTAGGAATACGATTTTGGGACGCAAATCTAGGACACCCTAAGTAGACAGCCCAGCTGGTGTGTTGCCAACTGGGCTTTTGTTATCAAATTTATGGGTCTACTGGGGCGCTATCAATTTTGCGTCCCAAAATCGGGTCTGGAGCTATTTCTTCTGAAAAAAGAGCCCAGATTATTCTCGTGAATGCTTTCGCAACTCGAAGGACGGAAGCCAGCAAGGGAGAAAATCTGAACTCTTTTACGTTAATGTAGCTTTAGGCGTGCTTTTAGAACTTGACCTGCGGGACTTCGCGGGTTTCTTCGGTAGCAGTAAAACCGGTGCGAGGCTTGAACTGGAAGATGCCTGCAAAAATCACGCCCGGGAATGTTTGGATGGCATTGTTGTACTTAAGCACGCAGTCGTTATAGCTCTGGCGCGCGTAGCTCACCTTGTTTTCGGTGTCTTCAAGGGCAGACTGGAGCTGCGCAAAGTTGGTGCTTGCCTTGAGGTCTGGGTAAGACTCGGCCACGGCAAAGAGCTGGCGCAGGGCACCAGAGAGCTGGCTGTTTGCGGCCATCTTGGCATCGGGGGTTGCGGCGCTTGTGGTGGCATTTCGCGCAGAGACAACAGCCTTTAGAGTGTCGCTCTCGTATGTGGTGTAGCCCTTGACGGTCTCTACCAGGTTGCCAATCAAATCGCAGCGACGCTGCAATTGGGTATCGATGTTTTGCCATGCGTTGTCGATGCGGTTGCGCGAGGTAACCAAGTTGTTGTAGATGCTCGCGACAATAAAGCCCACGACTAAAACAATGATGATGCCAACGATAACCGGAATCATGGCCGCTCCGTTCCACGGGTAAGGATTGGCTTTAAGTATAGCGTTCAAGATGGGGCATTCAACAAAGCTGGCGGAGAGAGGGGGATTCGAACCCCCGGAGCGCTCATCACGCTCAACGGTTTTCAAGACCGCCGCTTTAAACCGCTCAGCCATCTCTCCGTGAGGCTTAATGATAGCATCGAATCGCTCAAAGCTAGGCGAAAGGGTTCAAGATGGCGCAAGAGGATCAACTGCAGGAGCAAGTGCAGCACGATGACGCGTTCTATATGCGTGAGGCATTGGCCGAGGCACGCCTTGCGGCGGCGGAGGGCGAGGTGCCTATAGGTGCTGTAGTGGTGTGCGAGGGTGCAATTGTTGCTCGGGCGCATAATCGTCGTGAGGTGGACATGGACCCTTCTGCGCATGCCGAGTTTACAGCGCTGGTTGAGGCTGCGCACGCGCTGGAGCGCTGGCGCCTTACGGGTTGCACGGTCTATGTGACGCTTGAGCCGTGCCTGATGTGTGCGGGCCTTATGGTAAACGCGCGGGTGGACCGCTGTGTATATGGTGCGGCTGACCCTAAGGGTGGGGCACTGGGCTCGCTTTATCGCCTGCATACAGACGCGCGTTTGAACCATGAGTTTGGGGTGACGCGTGGCGTGCTGGCCGATGAATGTGCTGGGCTGCTGCAGGAATTCTTTGCGGACTTGCGTAAGAAGCGTGAGACGCGTGCGGTGGAGGACTGCGAAGCAGGGGAGCACGAGGTTGAGGAGCCGTGTTTCACAGCTGTGGACGCTGTCTGCTCATGTGCTGCATGTGCGGGAGAGGGTGCACTTTCGGACGTTACGGCAGCACCCGCGCCTCGTGTGCTTTTGGCCATCGACTCTTTTAAGGGATGCGCTACGAGTACGCAGGTAGAAGCCTGGGTTCAGGAGGGTATCGAGCATGGGTGTCCAGCTGCTCAGGTGCGCTGCTTGCCCATTGCCGATGGCGGCGAAGGCACCATTGATGCAGTGGCTGCTGCTATGGGTGGCGAGATGCGTTCTGTAGAGGTCACAGGCCCCTTTGGTGAGACCCGCCGTGCGCGCTACCTGCTGCTTGATGCGGACGAGACTGGTCACGCAGCTGTGATGGAAATGGCCGAGGCGGCAGGCATCACCGCCTCGCCACGCACGCACGAGGCGGCGCTTACTGCAAGCACCTATGGTGTGGGCCAACTGATGCTCGACGCCGTGGCTGCGGGTGCAACCACTATCTACATGGGTCTTGGCGGCAGTGCGACGTCGGATGGTGGTGCCGGAGCCCTTGCTGCGCTGGGCGCACAACTGCTTGATGCTGTGGGCAAACCCGTGGCTCCTGGCCTGGCTGGTCTGGCTCAGCTTGCTTCGGTGGACATTGCCCCCGCGCTTCGTGCGCTTGCGGGGGTTGATATTGTCCTACTCTGCGACGTAACCAATCCGCTAGTTGGTGCGCGAGGTGCCCTGCGCGTCTTTGGCCCGCAGAAAGGTCTTGCTAAAGATTGCCCTGATAGCGAGGCTGTTATGGCGGAGTGTGACACGTGGATGCTCTCGTATGCACGGCTGCTTACCGCTGCGCGCAATGCGTGTGACGGGAGTGATATTCAGGTTGGTGTAGATGGCGCTCGTCCGCGCTCACTTGCTGGTGTACCGGGAGCAGGTGCGGCGGGCGGCCTGGGTGCGGCGCTCTTGGCGCTCGGTGCGCAGATGTCTTCGGGCATCGAGAGCGTGCTCGACATCATTGGCTTTGACGAGGCAGTGCGCGAGGCCGATCTGGTTGTTACGGGCGAGGGCAACATGGATGGGCAGTCCGCCGCGGGTAAAGCACCGGTGGGAGTTGCCCGCCGTGCGCACGCAGCAGGCGTGCCGGCAGTGGCTGTGGTTGGTGGCCGCGCGGCCAACCTCGACGCCGTGTATGCGGCGGGTATCGACATGGTGTTGCCGGTGTGCATTCGCCCCATGTCACTTGCCGAGGCGCTCTCGCCCAACCAGGCTGCCGAGAACATTCGCTGTGCGGGGGAGACGGTAATCCACGCTTACCTACTGAAATAGTATGTAATTGATCGTAAGTTCGTCCATCTGTGCACGTGCTTGTATGGCAAGCGTGCTACGATGCTTGTGCCAACGATGCAAACACCTGGTGTAAGGGGTTATTAAAATGTCTGAGCATATCGAATATGACTTCGACTGCTACATTGATCGCCGTCACGATACCTATAGCTATTCTGAAAAGTGGAGTGCCGATCAGTCTATTGCTGAGCACTGCGGAGTCTCCAAAATCACTGATGAGCACATCTCGCTTTTTACGGCAGACATGGACTTCCGCTGCGCCGAGCCCATCATCAGCATGCTGCATAAGACTGCTGACCACGGCATTTTTGGCTACTCAACCATTATGGGCTGTAAGGCATACAACGAGGCAGTAAAGGGCTGGTTTGCTCGCCACGATAACTGGCAGGTAGACACTGATCTGATGGCGTTCTCGTCGGGTACGGTTAAGGCGCTCGACTACTGCGTGCAGGCATTTACCAAGCCGGGGGATGGCATTATTATCCAGCGCCCGGTGTATCCGCCGTTCTCGCGCGTGATTCGCAACAACGGTCGCATCATTTTGAACAACCAGCTCGTGCGCCATACGGCGGCTGACGAGCAGGGCGACATGTACTACACGATGGACTTTGACAACCTAGAGGAGCTTGCCAGCCGCCCCGAGGCCAAGATGCTCATTCTGTGCAACCCGCATAACCCCGTGGGCCGTGCGTGGAGTGTTGAGGAGCTCTCGCGCTTGGCGGAGATTTGTACTGCGCACGACGTGTTGATTGTGGCCGATGAGATTCACGGCGACCTCATGCGCGCAGGTGTGAAGATGCATCACCTGGCTCAGGTGGCACCCGAGGCGCGCGTTGTCACTTGCACTACGGTTAACAAGACCTTCAACCTCGCTGGCCTGGCTGCTTCCAACACCTTCTTTAGCTGCAAGAAGGACAAGGAGCTCTTTGAGGCAGTGCGCGGCTATGCTGAGCCAAGCCCCTTTGCGGCGAGCGCCGTGATTGCGGCCTACACTGAGGGCGAGGACTGGTACGAGCAGGTAAAGGTCTATCTCGACGGCACGATTGATGCCGTGATGGACTTCTTTGCTCGCGAGCTGCCTGATGTTGGCGTGCGCCGCCCCGAGGGCACCTATATCATGTGGTTTGACTTTGAGGCACGCTGCCGCAAGCTGGGCATCGATGGACAGGAGCTGCACCGTCGCATCTACGAGGACGCCAAGGTTCTGCTGCAAGACGGCGTGAACTTTGACCCGGATGCGGGTGAGTTCTTCCAGCGTATGTGCGTGCCCAGTACGCGCGCCACGATTATGGAGGCCTGCGAGCGCATTGCGCGCGTGTTGGCTGAGTAGTCTGGGGGAGAAGCGTCCACTCAGTGAGGTTTAGGCTAAGGGTGGGACTACGCAGCGCATTCGCAAGGTGATTCCAACACTCCTGCCTACTCGTGTCGCTCCCGCACATTGGTGGGCCACGTAAACCACGGGTAGACGCAGCTCGACAAAGCCGTTACTATAGCTATGCAGCGCCGCGTGCGCTCGATGGGTTCGGATGACGATATGTTCCGAATCTGGTCAGGACCGGAAGGTAGCAGCCATAAGGAGCCTCTGACGGGCATCCGTTCCCATCGAGCATACGAGGCGCTTTTTCTATGCCGCGGTCTGAAACCTTCACTTGCTCTGGTCGGCAGATCTCTGGGAGCTTAACTAGCCTAAATTGATATAATCTGGCTAGATGTCAAGAGA
>CAVJWJ010000095.1:0-4985 GCA_963653375.1 Roseburia sp. CAG:303 | reverse complement strand
AGACTTTAGACCCATCTGGCTTTGCGTCCCTGCCTTTCGACAGGTTTGCGAAGTTTGCATTTGTGATAACGCTATCATCCGGTCGCAAAAAATTCAACGCCCCATGCCCTGACAGCAGCATTTTGGTCTGTGACCGCGCACGCGAAGTCCAGCAACAGTTGAAGCAAGGTCTTACGAGGACAATCAGACTGAAAGGGATACTAACCTGCAGGAATGGCTCAGAGCCAGTAGTATCACCCGCTTGATAAAAAGTCCGAGAAACCAGGCGCTGACCTGCGCCAACACCTCAAAACAGGACACACATTTTGTCCCATAAGCCTATCTTTCGTTCAACAAGCCCTTTATTCCAAAGGCAAGGTGGCGCCCAATCCATAAGAAAAAGCCCCGGACCATGTGCCTGGTTCGGGGCTTTGCAGCGCACCCAGACAAGCGGACGCGCATATTATGCGAGTAATAGTTACTCAGCAGCTGCCTCAGTCTCAGCCTCGGCGACGGTCTCCTCGACAGTCTCCTCAGCTTCAGTCTCCTCAGCAACCTCCTCGGCAGTAACGCCAACGAGAACAGTCACGGTAGCGCGAATCTCGCGATACAGAGCGACGGCAACCTCGTGAGCACCGGCAACCTTGATAGGCTTACCAAGCTCAACGCGCTTGCGGTCGACCTCAACGCCCAGGTCAGCCTTGATAGCGTCGGCGACCATGGAGCTGGTGACGGAGCCAAACAGCACGCCCTCGTCGCCAACCTTGACGTCGACGGTGACGGACTTGCCATCGATGGACTCCTTGAGCGCGGTGGCGTCGGCAATGCGGACGGCCTCGCGCTTCGCGATATTGTTGCGGCGCTCCTCGAGCTGCTTCAGGTTGCCCTTGGTAGCCGCAACGGCGAGCTTCTTAGGGAACAGGTAGTTCTCGGCGTAACCCTGAGCAACATCTACGATGTCACCCTCGCCACCCTTTCCCTGGATCTCACCCAGAAGAACGACTTTCATGAGATCTCCTTGCGGATACGCACCGCTCAAGCGGTGCTTTTGATTACTGTTTTGCCTCTTGGGTATTTGCGCCATCCCGCGAAAGCTTGCGGAAATTAGCCCAAATATCAACGAGACCGACGATGCACATTGCGAAGCACATCGCCTCGAGCCAAACGGTTGCAAACGTGATCAAAAACCTGGTTGCACACCCCAAACGCTTGCGAGACGTTAGCGCAGAAACCACGCCAAAGCCCTGAAGCGCAAAGATAACGCGCAGGCTCGCCAAGCAGGTTACGCACACCGTGCGCACCATCTCGGCCTCGGGGATACCCGCAAAGGATGCCCCAAGCCCCAGGATGCAAAGTGCCAGAGCCCCAACACACCACATTGGTGCATCAAAGTTGGCAATCTGCGGAACGCAGGAAACGCCCGTGCAGCGCACAGACATCGCATAGGATCCAACACTCGCTGCAAGCGCATCAAACATGGCAGACATTGCATATGCAAAAGGCCATATCGTGCGGATGATAGGCATAACCTGCGAAATAAGCAGGTTGGCCTGAATGTCGGAACCAACCGCCGCGCGAACGCTCGTCTCCAGCGCAGTTTGGACCACAGCGCCTATCGAGTATCCCGAAGATGCAAAATATGCTGCATCCAATGCAAGAGACACCGCGCAGGCCACTACAATCACCGCGCTAACAGCCGTTACGCCCGCTTGTTTGCGCCACATAAACCAAGAGATTCCCGCAGCACAAACAAGTCCAGGAATCAGCTCCAAAGCAAAGGACACGTCGTAAAACCATGCGGCGACACTCAGACCAACGCAGGCAACAAGACCAATTCCTAAACCCTGAACCCTCTTTGCCTCAAGCAGCTCACGCATGCCATAAGCAACGAGGAAGATTCCTAAATACGAGAAGAACGAGCTTATTACACCACCCAAAATCACCCAAAGCATGCCTTGAGTAGCCTGAGGTGGACGCGCGCCAACTTGTTGCCCAACAGGAACAATCTGGCGCTCAGGCTCGGAGTTCTCGTCAATCATCGTACAACCCCTAAGCTCTGGTTACCCTAGCCGCGATTGCGCTCGCCGCGGGAAGAAACCACGGGAACGGCATAGGGCAGGAGAGCCATCTCACGAGCGCGCTTGATAGCGTTCGCAATGTCGTGCTGATGCTGCGTGCAAGCGCCAGTGACGCGACGAGGCTTGATCTTGCCACGATCGGTCATGTACTTACGGAGAAGCTGAGTATCCTTATAGTCGATGAACTCAGTGTTCTCCTTGCAGAACTGGCAGTACTTACGACGCGGCTGACGTGCAGAATAATCATTAGCCATGTCAAAATACCTTTCGCTTGGCAGCCCGTCCGCGCGGATGGACTACCTCTCACTTACTTAGTGACACCCGTTCAGCTTGTAGCCTAGAACGGAATGTCCTCATCGTAGACGTCGACCGCAGGAGGCGCCTGCACGGGTGCAGGAGCGCTCGTACGCGGAGCAGCCGCTGGAGCATAGCCACCATAGGAGTTACCACCATCCTGGTTGTAACCGCCCTGGCCGCCCTGGTTACCGCGGCTCATAAACTCGATCTCATCAACAATGACCTCGAGCTTAGAGCGGCGCTGACCATCGCGCTCCCAAGAGCTATAGCGAAGCTTGCCCTCAATAGCGACCTTCGACCCCTTGGAGAGATAGCGGCTCACAGCTTCGGCACGCGTGCCAAACATTGTGCAGTCCACAAAATTGGGGTAATCCTCCCACTCACCAGTCTGGGGATTGCGACGACGGTCATTGACCGCCACGCCAAACGAAAGCACCTGGGTGCCGCCGGCGGTCGCACGCAGCTCGGGATCGCGCGTAAGGTTACCGGAAATGTTGACTCGATTGATACTCATCTAGACTCACTACCTCTCATGTGCAAAAACTTACTCCTGGTCGTCGCGACGGACGATCATGTGACGGATCACGGCGTCGGTAATGCGCAGGACGCGGTCGAGCTCGGCGATCTGAGTAGGATCTGCGTGGAAATTGATGAGGGTGTAGTCACCTTCGGTGAGGTCGTTGATCTCGTAAGCGAGCTTGCGCTTGCCCCACTCGTCAACGTTATCGACCTTGCCATTACCCTCAGCGATCGTGTTGTCGATACGCTTCATGACAGCGAGACGAGTCTCGGGGTCGCAGGTAGGGTCGACGAAGAACAGCAGTTCATAAGCCTTCATGTGGTCACCTCCTCTGGGCATAAGGCTCCGGGTCGTGAAGGTGCGCCCGGGGCAGGAAAAGACCTGAATATGCTAGACCATCCGGCGTACTCTTCGCATCTTCGCAGCTACAACCCCATGAGCTCTACACATCCTGCGCATTCGCGAAAGGTGAGCGCTAGCCGCCAAGACCCTTCTGGGTGTGAAAGCCCTCTTGCCGAGTCTCCCAGCGCCTCAATCGGTTTGCGCTCGGCGATAGTCTCTCACCCCGTGGGGACACAACTTCTAACACAGAGAGCGCGGAGGCTTATACGGAAGGCTAAACGGTCTAACCGAATTCAAACAACAGCAGGTAGAAGGGCATGCGAATCATTGGAGGACTTTCGAATTCAATACCCTCAGTGCAAACAAATTCATGCAAAGCCAAGAAAAAAGCCCCTGAACTTCAGGGGCTTTAGCAAACAAACTGGCGGAGAGTCAGGGATTTGAACCCTGGAGACGCTTTTGACGCCTACACGATTTCCAATCGTGCTCCTTCGGCCACTCGGACAACTCTCCGTATATGCACAGGACATTCTACCGAAAAATCTCCCGCACGCAACAGGTTCAGGTAAGAGAAAAGCGAATCCCTTGATTCTCAAACTCATCCGAACACGTCGAACGGACGAGAAAGGCTCACAAAACGACCTGCGACCCATTGCCTACTTGCGGCGAATCCAACGGTTGTGACGAAGCTTTGCAAAGTCTGCCTCGGTAGGGCTCTTAATATCAAAGCGCACCGAAAGCCAGCGCAAGCCCATAGTCACCAAAACACATACCACCAGCGCCACAATATTTGAGACCGAGGCAGCCTCGACCAGAGCAACGTAGACGCCCGCACCCGCAATGGATGCGATGGCATAAAAGTTTGTGGGCCTAAAGATTCCTGGCACCACGCCCATAAATCCGTCGCGTAGCATGCCGCCGCCCACCGCAGTAAAGAAGCCCATCATCACACAGACCACCGGATCAAATCCGTAGACCAACGCCTTGTCTGCACCAGTTGCGGAGTAGATGCCAACCGAGAGAATGTCAAAGAAAGGCACAATGCGCTCTGGCTTATCTACCAGCGCAGGGAAGACATAAATAAGAGCAGCAGTAGCAATGGAGATGGGCAGCGCCATGGGCTGATTGAGGATATAAACGTTGCCCACCTGAAGCGTCATGTCGCGCAGAAGGCCGCCGCCCAAGCCACATACCACAGCAAGCGCCACGGCACCAACAAGGTCAAGTTTGTGCTCGCGCGCACAGAGCACGCCTGAGATAGAAGCAGCCACCACAGCGAGCATCTCGAGCCAAAACGGGATGGCAACCATATGAGAAGCTGCGGCCGTGTCGACAACAATCGCCATGCGAGCAATATTCATGGTTCCTCCCTCGTTCTTTATCGCCGTATACAGTCAACAAAAAAGCTCGCTGAGGAGCCAGCAACATCGTAGTAGCGAAGAAGAAGGAATGGCCGAGCTTCTTGCACTGCGCACTAGAAACCCATTCGGCTGGCGCTGGCGCGCCAACCGCGCTTCGCTAAAAAGATGCAAACAGCACCTTTTCTTAACGCTTCGCGCCCTGTCGGGTTCGAATCCCTCGTTTTCTGTCGCTACGTTTACTCATGAAAAAAGCTCCCAAGAGGAGCTCATCAATCGTACTGGCGGAGGAGGAGGGATTCGAACCCTCGTGACCCTTGCGGGCCAAACGGTTTTCGAGACCGCCGCATTCAACCACTCTGCCACCCCTCCGCATGGGGTGAAAACAGGGCGCGTTTGCGGCGCGCCCTG
>CAVJWJ010000094.1:0-5260 GCA_963653375.1 Roseburia sp. CAG:303 | reverse complement strand
CAAGCCAGTACTGAATCAGATTATTGTGACCCGCAAGTGCAAAGGCAAGATAAAGATCGAAGTTGGTCTCATCCGAAAACGTGCCTTGCAGACGATC
The DNA here is from genome assembly GCA_963653375.1 of Roseburia sp. CAG:303. Taxonomy (GTDB): domain Bacteria; phylum Actinomycetota; class Coriobacteriia; order Coriobacteriales; family Coriobacteriaceae; genus Collinsella. The sequence continues at coordinate 5,163 of CAVJWJ010000094.1, read as the reverse complement.
CCGAAAATAATCGTGCATAAAGATGGTTGCCTTGTGAGAAAAGCCCGGATCTCCATTAGCACTATTGAGAGCTAGAACTTTCTCGCGATTTGCGCGCAGCACCTCCATGCGGCGAATCATGGTAGGTGTGGGGTCTAGCTGGGAATCGGCAAAACGGGCTTCGAGAGCCACATCGTTAATGCTTTGCATGTTGTGTAACAGCTTGGCTTCAAAGTTTTTAACTACGTCGTCCACGCTTTTGTAATAGCGATAGAAAGTTGATTTTGACGTACGAGCCAAACGAACAACGTCCGTAGTTTTGATAGCGGGAATTGGCGTAGTGAGCATAAGCTCAAAAACCGCGTCTTCAATACGGTCGCACACACTCTTAGGTGCATCCAACTCTTTGAACTCAGCCACGACTACCCCTTCCCCGTCTTGCAGGCATTCATGCTCATTGTAAACGGGAAATAAGCGCATGGGTAAAAGCGGGGTTATTAAAAACAAAACAGGTCAGAAGTTAAACTTCTGACCTGCGAACATTTGGTGGGCGTTATAAGATTTGAACTTATGACCTCTTCCGTGTCAGGGAAGCGCTCTCCCCCTGAGCTAAACGCCCGAATTCAGGGTGCGCGTTTCAGCGCGAGGAATAATATAACGAACTCCTCACGCCTGCGCAAGCCCCAATTTTGAAAAATTTCCCCGCTGGACCCGCGCCCTCTCGGGTTCGAGTCCCGGCGCATTAACAAAAAGGAGCACGTAAACAAATTGTCTACGTGCCCCTGAGGTACTTGGAGCGGACAACGGGACTCGAACCCGCGACCCCAACCTTGGCAAGGTTATGCTCTACCAACTGAGCCATGTCCGCATATGTAAGAAGAACCGTAATCGGGCGTCGTTTCCGACGCCCGTTTAAGTTCTGGAGGCGAAGCCCGGATTCGAACCGGGGGTAAAGGCTTTGCAGGCCTCTGCCTTACCACTTGGCCACTTCGCCGATGAAAAAGGCCGATTGAAAACCGGCCCTTAACAAGCAATGGAGCGGACAACGGGGCTCGAACCCGCGACCCCAACCTTGGCAAGGTTGTGCTCTACCAACTGAGCCATGTCCGCTTGCGAGAAAGTAATATACGCGAATCCTTGCAACCGCGCAACCACTTTTTCTAAAAAAGTATGGCGCAATACTATTTACGCAGCTCAGAGCCTTAAAGGAATTTAGAACTCTGTAGGCGTTAGAACAATTTTACGAGGCGAACCACTGTACCGCAGCAATCTTCGCGCCGCTTGACCTCTACGCTGTCCACCAGCATGCGCATCAAACGAATTCCGCGGCCACGCAACTCACTAGCCTCAGGCGTCTCGTTCGCAGCTAGTTCGTACCCCTGTCCACAATCGCGCAATACGCAAACAACGCGATCGTCATAAGCGGAGATGGTACACGTGCACCCGCGCGCGCCGTCGGCATGGTCATACGCATTGCCAAGGGCCTCTCCTACCGCAAGCGCATAGTCATAGCGGTCGCTCTCCCCCATTGGCAGCGGCGCCAGCATCTCGGCCACACGGTGCCGATAACCCGCCAAATGCTCAATGCCTTCTTCCACCGTAAAGCTCTTGCTCCACTGGGGACTTGCTCCCGGTTCCAGCACCGGTATGGGTAGTCGCTCTGCAGAGGTTGCATGCAGCGGATCAGCCAAGCAGGCAATCTGCAAAAAGCGCATGACGCCCGCCGGAACATCCACCATAGAAAGTAGCCCGCGCTCCTGGAAGAGCGAGCGCGCACAGCTTAGCAAAAACGCCACGCCTGTGGAGTCAATAAACGAAACGCCATCACAGTTAATCACAATGCGGCGCACGCCACTTGCGCGCAGAGAGTCGATACGCTGACGCAGGGCCGGCACCGACGAGATATCAATATCACCCGCTGGCGCCAGAACCGCTATGTCATTCCACTCATTCATGCTCCTATGGTTCCCCCGAGGCATAAGCGCTAATCACCCGCGCCAAACTGCAGGGCAACCATAGCCACGTCGTCGTCGAGAGCCGAGGCAGCAAAGTCATCAAGCTCCGAAAGCACGCGGCTACAAAGTCCTTCAATGCCTTGAGGCGCCACGCGCATCAGGGTGTCGCGCAGACGCTGCTCTCCAAAGAAAGAACCTGCCGGATCGCGCGCTTCAATTGCGCCATCGGTATACATAAACAAAATGTCGCCTGGCATAAAGGTAAATGAGCCCGTGCGGTAACTCATAGACTCAAAGGCGCCAACCACGCCCGACTGCGTACTCAAAAGCTCAATCTCGCCACCTTGATGCACCAGCATCGAAGGCGGATGCCCTGCCGAGCAGTAGCTCGCGTGCCCCCAGCGAAGGTCAATCTTTGCCACAAACATCGTGGCAAAGGTCTCCACGCGCGAGAAGCCCATGAGCATACTGTTAAGCGCGCGCACCATACGCTGCGGACTTGCACCCTCCCAGGCATAGGCAGAAAGCGCGGTCTTAACCAGTGCCGACATCGAGGCAGCCTCTACGCCCTTGCCCGAGACATCGCCCAAAATCATGACAGCGCAATCGTCTGGCAGACGAATCAGCGTGTAGAAATCGCCACCCACCAAAGCCTGCTGTGTAGCCGAGGAATATAAACAATCTGACGTAATGCCTGGTACGCGGCCTAAGGCGCTGCGCATACCCGCCTGCAAGGTCTGTGCGATACGATGCTCGGAGTTCTTCTTGCGCACGCCTTGCGCATACATCTCTAAGTCATGGGCGAGATGCACAAGGTAGTCGTATTCAAGGTCGTCAATAGGCTCCTGCGAGGCATCACGCAGCAACAAAAACATACGGCGCGGAGCAGTGGTACGCACAGCAATTGAGGCATCAGCTGCAACAGGTGCGTCATCCGCCACCTCATCCGGCTCAATCTCAGGGCCACCGTCAAAGAACACGCCCTGACTTGGCAGACCATGGAGCGCCAGCCAACGGCTTGCACGAGAAGCCGCCTCGATGCGAGACACGCGAGCATCAATGAGGTCCTCAGCCGAATAGGTCCACGTCTCGCGATGGATACGCGCGTCAACCTGCGAAACCGGATCAATGCGAGCCACCGGCGCCATGGTAGCAAAGAAGAGCTCCTCAATAGTTCCAGGGAGTTTTACCTGACTACCACCCTCATAATCAAGCACATAGCCACCATGCACTCGGTCGGGCAGAATCGGACACAAGCGGCAGCCCAAAACGCGCGCCATCTCGGTTGTTGCTCGTGCCCACGTTGCACGCCAGTTCTCCCCATTGGTGTAGGCAATATCACGAATACGATTAAGTGAGCGCGAAAGCTCGTCGGAGCGGCGCGAGCGCAGGCTGTTTACCAGGCCCACAAGCTCAATGGAAAGATAGTCGCTCACCACTTCCAAAACGCGCATGTCAAAGTCGCGCGGAAAGCTGGGGCGCATCCAGCCGAGCTCAATCACACCAAGAACCTGCGTGCCAAAGAAGACTGGCACGGCAATCATGGTCTTGAAGGGCGGCATGATCTCTACGCTCAAGTGCGTATTAACGCGCGCGTCCATGTCATAGAACATGCCTTCTGCAGAGGCTTCGCTCGCTGAATCCACTGCCGCAGGCACGATATAAAAGCGGCAAGCATGCGAAGCACGCAGCACGTATGTAGGAATGCCCGTGCCGTAGGGCACAAAATCCGGAACGTAGGAGTTGGCCAGGTTCTTAGAGAATCCGCGCAGCTTAAAGCCACCGTTTTCCGCAACGTAAATGCTTGAGCCATCTGCGCCCAAAGCGTCAACAAGCTTGTTTAGCACAGCGTCGAGTAGGCTTGACAGGTCCTTAGATCCAACCGCAGACATAATGACCGATAGCGTGCCCGACAGGCGCTTATTGGCCGACTTAAGCTCCGCAAGCAGGCGCTGTGTTTGGCGATCATAGGCAGACTGCTCTTCTAGGCTACGAATGATTACCAAGATCTTTCCCCGGGTGTGCTCTTTCAGCCCTAAGGTGCCCGCCGCAATATCGATTGCACGCACGCGAGCCGGAATAAAAGAGCCATCGGCGAGCTTGAGTACAAGATCACAATCGGTAGCATCGAGCGTAAACGGCATACGATGGTCCGAGGCGCGCTCAAACCCCGTGCTGAACAAGTAGTCTTTAATGTCGGTACCCACGATATGTTCGCGCGAGGTGTGCGCCAGCGTAAGCAGCTGACGGTTTACATGCAGAATACTGCCATCAGACTCGCAGATTGCAACAGCATCGCTCGTAACCTCAACCAAGCGCGCAATCTCGGTGAGTTCGTTTTGCTCAAGGGCTTCCATGCCGACACCTCGCCTTGCGATGCGTGTCGCACCGAATCGCAGAGACACGCTCGATGGGTAAAATAAAAGCCCCCAAGAGGAGGCTCGTAAATGCGATGGTGTCGGAGGCGGGACTTGAACCCGCATGATCGAAAAGTGATCACTAGCACCTCAAGCTAGCGCGTCTGCCAATTCCGCCACTCCGACGTTCGACAGGGGATATAGTAACCCAGACGCTTTGAGGATTGCAAGAACAATTTTAAAAAGTTTTTGGCCTCCCCCACTCACTGCCGCCAACTAGGAAGCTCCCAGATTTTCTCCTTCGTGAGAACATCCCGTTAACTAAAGAGGCTTTAGATTTTCTCCTTCACTGGTCCTCGCCCTTCGGGCTGCGGAAACGTTCAGGAGAATAATCTAAAGCCTCTTTACTCGAAACTTGGGACAGATATAGAAGATGCCGCCTCAAGGAGATAGCCAATTGAAGCGAATCTAGTTCCAGAAAATCAAACTGAGGAACACTAAGGCCTTCTTACTTGGAACGTAGACAAAGCAAGAGAGGCTATCCCATAGGAATAGCCTCTCGAAAGGTTAATGGACCACTATGTCAACGAGCGTTGATTTTTAGCTGTGGCGGCGCTTGGTGATGCCAGCAGCCGCGGCGGTGAGGCCGGCTGCGGCGAGGGCAGCTACAGCGAGAACTGAGCTGTCGCCCGTGCCAGGGAGCTTCTTGGTGCTCTGCTTGCCAGAGTTGTCCTGCTTACCAGAGTTGTCTGCTTCCTTCCAACCTGCGTAGAGATTGAAGTCAGTTGTTACCGCAGTGTTGAAGTCGTAGGCCTTGGTGCAAGCTTCGTCGGTGTACCAACCGGTGAAGGCGTAGCCCGTGCGGGTAGGAT
>CAVJWJ010000093.1:2202-5413 GCA_963653375.1 Roseburia sp. CAG:303 | reverse complement strand
CAGCGCCAGGATAGGTGAACGAAAGGTCGCGTACGCGTATGGCAGGTGCTGTTGTAGAGGCAGATGGAGCCGCGGCCGGGGTTGTTGCAGACTTCACAGCCATTTCTGCAGCCTTTTGTGTCGCGCGCTCGCTCATGCAAATCTCCTTACACCCAGCAGGTGTGCCACGGTGGGCACCAGCATCCACGCCACATACGCAACGTATCCCCACCACGGAACCAGGCGGCTCATGACGGGATAGAAGGTGTACTGGCTTGTAGCCGCCACAGCAATGAGTATGCACAGAGCAGCGCTCGCAGACAGCGCAAGGATTGCCGCCGCATCAGCCGAGGCAAAACGATAGCGCGTGTAGCTCGTCCGCCGAGCAGCCACACCCCAGCCACGAGCGCGCATGGCATCCGCCGTCTCCAGCGAGTCCTCCATACCCCAGCCCATCAATACTGAAGAAAGCCTGAGCCGGCTGCGCACCACATCCGCTGCACCCCCCGTTTGACCTGCAACTTGTTGCACCGAGTGCACCTGCTGAGCGCGGCGCAAAAAACGTGGAATCATGCGCATGGTGCTCGAAATCATGAGCGCCACCACAGGTGCCGCGTTGCCAAAAAGCGTCATCACTTTGTCGAAGGTCAGCATGTGCGAAGCCGCCATGAACCACAGTGCACTCGCCACAAACAGCCCGCCCATCGCAAAGCCATACGCGAGGCTCTCCAGATACACAGCGCGCATGCCAATGCGAAAAAGCTCCGTTGAGCCTGAGGCAGAAAAGATGGGATTGAACACCGCGATGATAAAGATGATAGGCAGCTGCCAGCGCAGGCCCGTAAGCGTTGCACGCAATCCGCGCGCGCAAGCGTTGGCAGCAAGACCTCCCACAAGTGAGATTGCAATGAGCACGGGCTGCATCGAAGCCATGGTGAGCCCCAGCGTAACCAGTACATAAAGCGCAGGTACTGCGGGGTGCGATGTCTCAAACGCGTAGAACGGGCGAGCTTCGCCGTTGGTCATCGGCGGCCCCCGTTGTTCCTGCGACTGCTGCCCCTGTGTTGGTCTCCGTAGCTGCTGGCACCTCCGCGGTTTCCGCTGCTCCCCCGGTTTCCATTGCTCCCGCGATTCCCACTGCGCGAGCGCCACTCGTCGAGGCCCTCATCGTGCGCGCGACGGCCGCCGCCGTTGCGAATCCAAGCATAAGCGCCAAAGCCCAGGGCAAAAATGAGCACGCCTGCGCCTAGACCCACCCCATTGGGGAGCGAAAGCCCTGCGGCCGTGGTCGCCAAGGTGTCGAGTCCGTTGCTGCCGCCCACAGGCGTTGCTTGCGCTTGATTCTCATCCGCAGCAAACATGGTTACCTGGCCATTTACGACCGCAAGCAGGCTTCCGTCACGGTTGACAATGGGGGTTGAAGGGGCGGTTGCGGTTGCTGCATCAGAGGTTGAATTAGTAGTCTGACCGGAGTTTGCGCCAACCGCTGTCGAGTCATCTGCTGTAGAATCACTCGTTGCCTCCTGCGCTTCGGTGGTTCCACGCGTTCCATCAGCCTCCTGCGAGCCGTCCTGGTTCGCGGTTGCATCGCCATCAATCGCGTCGTTCTTCGCTGTATCGCCTTCCACCGCATCGCTCTCCGCCGCTTGTACGTCTGCAAGGAATTCCGGTGCGGCTGCCGATATATCAACCCCGTCACCCACAAGGTAAAACAGAGAACCGTTAAGCGTTTGGACATACAGAGTCAACGTTGCCGAGGCAGCCTTTTCGCCATACGCCACCGGCAAAAGCGCGGCAATGGCTTGCCCGCTCGCAATCTCTACCTGCGCTTCAAGTGCCAATTTATCTACAGAGGTCTCGTCATAAGCGAGCTGATAGAGCATACCTTGTGCATCTGCAACAAAAACCGAGCCCACCGCATATACGGGAACGCAACGCGAAATGTCAGCACTCAGCACAACGGAAGTCGTCTCGTTAATAGCCCCGTCTGCAACTTCCCACAGCCGCACTGTACCATCGGATGCCGCTACCACCAACTGCCCATCCACAAGCACAGCGCTCGTCACAACACCTTCGGCACCTACAGTCTGGGCGTCCAGCACAGAGCCCGTCTCCACATCCAGCAGATACAGACCACAACCTCCGTCGGTCGCCACAAGAGCTCCGTCTGTATAGAAAAGCGCCGGGCTCGAAGCATGTCCGCGCGCAGCGGAAAACTCGTCAAGCGCACGCTCCCACAATAGCGAGCCATCAACCGAGGACCACGCAGCTGCCTGAGCTTCAGCCTGGCCATCTGCATACGAATAGAAAGTCGCGAACACGCAGCCTACTCCATAGGCGATAGACGAGCAGCTCGTCCAGTCAGCAGCCGAAGTGCCTGAGACAGCTTCAGAGATCCATGCAAGGTTGAGATCCTCGTCATAGGCAGAAATGCAGCCATCCGCTGTGGCCACTACCAGAGCGTCATCAGCAAACGTGCAGCTTCCAAGCGCCGCAGCTGAAAGCTCCACCCGAGCCGACTCTGCACCCGTCGCCGCGTCCATACGAACCAGCGAAGTCCCGTTTGCAACGTAGGCATAAGTTGTCTGACCATGTTGACGCAGGGCAAACGCGGTTGCGTGGATAGCATCGGTCGTCTTGGCAGTCCATGCGGTAGCCGTCGACGCCGGCGCACTCACCGGCACGGCGCCCGACACAATCGACTCCGCCGCCGTAGAGGCAAAGCCCGCGTACGCCGTATAGGAAGCGTTAAACATCGAGTCGGTCTCGGCAGCAGCAATGCACGGAGCGTTGAGCTGCAGGCAAAGCGCGGCCAGCACGGCAGCTACAACACATGCCCGCGTTGTTGCAGCCATTGCACGACCCGCAGCGCACCCCATGGCGCGCAACTTCTGCACGTGCGTATTTGCCATCAACGCCACCCTTTCGTATGCGCTAACGCTCAGCCAGCTCTAAGAGCCAACAGCTCCAAGTCACAATGCTCAAAGCTCCAGATACCTGAAACTTCAGATACTCATCTTGTGCTCCGTATTGTACCGACACCAGCCGTGACGTGCAGTACCCTACGCAAGCCATCGCAAGACGTGCGCATCGGCGCCTGCTTCCGCCTCCCCGATCGGTACCTGTCTCCCCAATCAGCACCTATCTCCACATTCGTCGAGCAACAGCCCCGCATTTCCCCGCGCAACATATCGCCAAGACTGTTGCCCTTTACCCTGCGCCACCTCCAAAC
>CAVJWJ010000093.1:0-1788 GCA_963653375.1 Roseburia sp. CAG:303 | reverse complement strand
TTACCAATGCCTACAAAGACTCCGCCGTTGCCGTGGAGACCGTAGAGCAGACCGAACGCCTGGGCACCGGACACGCCGTGCGCGTGGCTCTCGATGCCTGCAATATCAACGCCGGTCCGGTTGTTGTACTCAACGGAGATCTGCCGCTCATTCAGGCCGAAACCGTAACCCGCTTTGCCCAGACCGTTGCCGATGGCACACATGCCGCCGCCGTTCTCACCTTCACGCCGCCCGAGCCTTTTGGCTATGGTCGCGTGCAGCTCGACGCCGCAGGTTCCATCGAGCGCATTATCGAGCAGAAGGATTGCACGCCCGAACAGTCTGCCGAGCTGCTGGAATGCAACGCCGGCTGCTATGCCTTTGACGGCGCCCTTCTTGCTGCTCATATCAATGAGATTGGCTGCAACAATGCTCAACACGAGTACTACCTGCCCGATATGCTCGAGATTCTCAAGCGCGCCGGCCAGTCTGTCACCATCTTCCACGCCAACGATTACCGCGACGGCTTGGGCGTAAACTCGCGTGCACAGCTCGCCGAGCTCACCGCTATTGCGCGCGACCGCATCAACGCGCATTGGATGGCCGAGGGCGTTACGTTTATTGACCCCACTCAGGCCTGGATTGGCCCGGATGCAACCATTGGTCGCGACACCATCGTGTGGCCGCAGACCCATCTCATTGGCAGTTCGCACGTGGGCGAAAGCTGCCAGCTTGGCCCCAACAGCCGCCTCACCGATACTGTCGCTGGCGACAATTGCGTTATTGACGAGACCGTTGCCATCGAAGCCGTACTCGACAACGACGTGAACTGCGGACCGCGCGCTTACCTGCGCCCCAGCACGCACATGCTCGACGGCTCCAAGGCTGGCACGCACGTGGAGATTAAGAAGTCGACTATCGGCCGCGGCTCCAAGGTTCCACATCTCTCTTACATCGGCGACACCACCATGGGCGAAGGCGTTAACATTGGCGCCGGCTCCATTACGTGCAATTACGATGGCAAACACAAAAATCCAACCACCATTGGCGACCGAACCTTCATTGGTTCCGATACCATGATGGTTGCTCCCGTAAACATCGGAGCCGACGCTGTTACCGGCGCCGGCGGTACCATTACTCAGGATGTCCCTGACGGCGCGCTTGCTCTCGAGCGCACCGAGCAGTGCATCATAGCGGGCTGGAGCGCGCGCCGCGACGAGCGCAAGTAGCCCACAAGCAGCAGGTTCATGCCAAACACTAAGGAGTAGGGGCAGATGCCAATCAACGATCCCACCAAGAGGCTGTCGATCCACAAGACCATGCGCGTGTATTCGGGTTCCTCGAACCGCGAACTCGCGCAGAAAATCGCTGACATTCTGGGGGTCGAGCTCTCCGGGCTTGCGCTCGAGCAGTTTGCCAACGGCGAGATTTACGCCCGCTACGAAGAGACCGTCCGCGGCGCCGACGTTTTCCTGATTCAGTCCATCGCCGGCTCCAACGTCAACGACATGCTCATGGAGCTGCTTGTTGCTACCGACGCTGCCAAGCGCGCCTCCGCCCGTAGCATCACGGCCGTCATCACGCACTATGGCTATGCTCGCCAGGACCGCAAGGCCGCCCCGCGCGAGCCGATTACCGCTCGCCTGGTTGCCAACCTGCTCGAGTGCGCCGGCGTTGACAATGCCATCACGCTCGACCTGCACCAGGGCCAGATTGTGGGCTTCTTCGACATTCCGGTGAACCACCTTTCCGCTCTGCCGCTCTTTGCTCAGTACTATGAGGAAATGAACTTTGACAAGGAAAACCTTG
>CAVJWJ010000092.1:0-5549 GCA_963653375.1 Roseburia sp. CAG:303 | reverse complement strand
TTCCATTAACGCATCAGGCAAAAGCAGTGCCATGCACGAATCGAGCGACTGAAACACATTGGGCAAACAGGTGCTCAGCTCGTCACACTGAGCCAGGAATAAGTAACGGAAGAGCGGCTTGTCGTCACCTGCCTGCTTAAGCTCAATTACGCGCGCTGGGTTTAGGCCTTCTATATGCACATCAAGAGCTTCGTCCACCGCCTGGCTACCCAGCTCAAAGCCCGCGCCACCAGCCACGGGACGCGTGAACATACGCGTGCGACTAGGCAGATAATCGTGCAATTCCATATAGCGCACAGCAGCAATGCGGTTAAACCACGTGTAGGCCGTGCGGTCGCGCAGATGCTCAGTACCTTCTTCTTTTACCAAACGCAGCAGTTCATCGCGCTGCTCCACCTCTTGCGGGTTTAGAGCATGACCATCTACAACAGTAAGTCCCAGCTCCGCTGTACTATCAATCTGATAGCGCAGCATGCGCTGCCCTACCCCGTTAATGAGTTCAGCGCGAGCCCAAACACAGTAGTTCTTAATGAGAGCGTCGTTCATAGTGACCCACCCGCTCTAAACCAGCTCGATAGCATTGACGCCCTCTAGCTCTTCGAGCAGGGCGGCGCGCAGGTCTTCCAACCACAGATCTACATCCTCTTCACTCGAGAGCCTGTCCCCCAAGGGCACGATGTCCGTGAGGTTAACGTTCTTAACTTTGGAGCCAGCGTCGTTGAATACACTTTCCAATGCGTCAGACACATCTGCGTTCGACAAAGGCACCTTTTTGCTTGTTGCCTCAGATAGCTTTCGCCTCATTTCGGCACACCATTTACCAAACTGGAACTCGAGGGCATCCAGATTGTTCAGATTCTTTGCCTCGTGCGCCCGCTCTCTAAACCTAACCTTCTCTCTTTCTGAGACACTCACAACATCACGTGCAACCTCTGTAAAGTCTTCCTGCACATAGCCAAAACGCTCAGGATGCTTAGCATCGTCGGCAAGGCGATTGATTTCTTCTTCAAGCTTGGCTAAGAACCCGCTCTGCCTTTGGGCCACCAGCTCCTTATCCGCCTCTAGTACTGGATCTATAAGCTCAGAGATACGACGGATGTCTTTATAGGGCTTTTCGGACGTAAGAATGGCTTCGACGCGCTCCTCCGCAGCGCGAGCAGCGTCTCCCAAATACTGCCCGTCACCCTTCATGAGATTCATAAACTCGGCACCCTTGTCAAAAACCGGGCGCTGCGTATCAAAGAACTCCCATACCTGCTCAAAGTCTTCGCTCCAATCGAGCAGGGTATCCTCGTTGTCCACCAAGTGCTTTAGCAGAGCTTGCGAGTCGTTTTGATTCTCAAGCTCTTTACCCAGGAGCTTAATGCCCTGGTCAAGTACATCGCGACCAGGATAGGGATAGCTGCCCACAGGACGCTCTAAGGTTAGCTTGGTGCACCTATCACGCAAATCCTTCAAGGCATCAATGGCAAAGCTCACCAGCTCAGCCTCGCCGGTAGGCACGTTGGAAACGCCAACCAGGTCACGCAGAATCTCTGCAGCCTGCTTGAGCAGTCCGTCATCCAAACGGACATGTAGACCCACCTGAGCCTTATCAGCTTGTTTACCGCGCAGATAGGTAAGCACCTGACGGTCAGTAGTTGCCAGACGCGTGCCCGCAACCGCTACATCCATGCGACCCCCTGCGATAAGCTGGGCTGCCACGCAAGCAATGTCAATCTCACGCCAACCAAAGGGACGCTGTTGGAACTTGCGCTGCAGCTCGCCCATAGTAGTGGGCTGGTTAAGACGCTTTTGCATGTGCAGATAGTCCGCCACCTCTTTGCACGCACGTGCGTTGGCCTCAGTCTCCCCCTCAATGCCCACAGGCTGCTGCAGCTGACCTGCTAAAGCACGGGCAATATCACTATCGTCGCGAGCAGGGGCGGTAACATAGCCCGCCTTGTCAAACACCGTGTCTGCCAGGCGCGCAAGCACCTGCTCAAAGACATCTTCGGCCTTTGTGGCGCGCACTTCTACCATACGGCCATCCACTGCGCAGCGCGCACGGAGCACTGCCTCGCGGATAAGAGACGCAGCCTCAGCCTCGTTTGCCTTAGCCTCGCGCTGCTTATTGGTCAAAATCTGCTGTGTGCTTGCGGGAAGCTGTTCGCGATTAAGCGTACGCACATAGGCTTTGATCTTTGCGCTATTCATAAGCACATCAAAGTAGTTGCACTCGTCAGAAAGCACTACCAATGCCTCACCCGCAGAGCGCAGCACAAGCTCCTCGTTAGAAGCGTGAGATAAATCGTCAGCCATGGTGACAACATTGAGCTTCATGCCTCCCTGCGAGGCGCCACCATAAATGTTGTCATCCACATAGCGGTCGATAGGAAAATCGTTAGCACCGCGACGCAATTTGCGCGCCGTATATACATCGCTATAAAGGACCTGCTTAATGACATCTACCACCTGAGCTACGTCCGGCTGCTGCGCGCTAATGGCACGTGCAATGTCTTGCTCTTCGTCGGTCAGAAAGTTGTAGGTCTCCCCCTGGCGGGCCACGTAGTTCTCGCGCACCAAACGGTCAAGCGAGTCTTGGACCTTGGCCTTAAGCATGGCCTTGTCCACATCTACCTGATCAATCATAAGGATAGAGATGTTTTCGAGGTTCGACTTTACGTAGTCAATATAACGAATGAGATAGAGCAGTTTGAGCACGCATACGTCATACGCCTCAAGGCCCTGGTTGTCCTCTGCGGCGCGTGTAGCGCGGTCAACTACCTGAATGACACCATGCTCAAGATCTTTAGCAATAGTGTCAAAGAAGCGCCAGAACGGAACCAGTGTTCCTACCTGCTCGTTTTGCACTGCCTGTACCGACTCGCTAAATGCCGAGAGCATGGAGCGTTCGCCCGTAGAGATATGCTTGGCCTTTAAGCCATGCTTACGTATGGCCTCCATTACGTCAGGCAGCACCTTGAACTGATAGTTCACGAAGGGATAGCACGCTGCATAATCACCCGCTGTGGCGTAGCCAATAAGATCACTGCGCGAGCCGCCAACAAAAGCAAAGAGGTTTTTGAGCACCGTAGCTGAGGTTTCGTAGTTGCGCTCAAGCTCCACGGTAGCAGGAGCAGTCTTTTCGAGTACACGGCGCTGAATAACCTCGTCCACACTCGAACTAGAAAGCGACAAGCGCGTATTAAAGCGGCCTTGAATCTTGGAGAAGTCGTTGCCAACAACCATAGTCACTTCGTCAATGGCTTCTTGGCTTGTTACCATCACCCATACGCGTCCTGCACACTTGGAGCCAATCTCTTCTACCAAGGTCTGCAGATTGAGCATGAGGCTTACGTCATTGCCCATGTACTGGCCAACCTCGTCTGCCATAAACAGCAGGCGGAAGTTCCCACCATTTTGCTTGGCGCGAGCATCCACATAGTTGTTAATCATGGATACAAAGCGATCGGGCGCAATCTCGGCATCTTCAGTGCCGTTAAACCAGTTGCGCGCGGCACCCTCGCTCATGCCCACTACCTGCGTTAAAACCGGAACAATATCGTCCTCGTGGTACAGATAGCTCTCGCGATCTTCAACCCAGCTCTCACCCGTTGTCTGCTGATAGGCATCGCGGAAAGCTTGGGTCTTTCCCTGCTCGTCAATGTATTTCTCGAGCTTAGCAAGTTTAAGATCCTCGCCATAAAAGCCAAGATGCTCAAAGAACATACGCTCAAAGGAGCGCAACAGTGCTGTCTTGGAATTCTCGCTCTTAAACTGACCGCCAATAGTATCGATGTTGAACAGAATGGTCTCGGTAGGAACCTCGCAGCAACGGCGCATGCGAGAAAGCGCGAACGTATCTTCAATCTTGCCGTCAAAGTAATCGATAGCGCGCTCACCAGCCACCTGATCGTTTTCTAGCAGGTAGGAAAGCATCTTTAAGAAGTGCGACTTACCAGAGCCGAAGTAGCCGCTAATCCAAACGCCAATTTTGTCAGTTGGCGTATCGAGCGCCGTGGCGTAGGTTTCAAAGAATGTGTCAAAGTGGCGGCGAAGCTCGCGGGTTACCACATACTCTTCCAGCTCCTGCTTAAGGGAGTCTTCGCGCGTGTCTTGTACCTTAACTACACCATTGATAGAACGGTTAATATCGCGTTCAAAAAGGTCGTGAATGTTCATGATTTCCCCCTAGGCAATCTCGAGTGCGCGGTAGTAGTTATCTGGTTTTATGCGGTTGAACAGGGTGAACGATTCGCCGGTATAAGCACCAGGGAAGAATGCGATTACAGGCACGCAGTCAAAGTTGAACTGCATGTTGTCGAGCAGCGTATGCACCCTCAGGATGGGTGATACCTCGCCCACGCCGGTGAGGAAAATCACGTCACCTGGCTCATGTGGCTGCGTTTGTTCCAAGATGTAGGACGCAAACACAGCAGGGCTGCACACCTTTTTGAGCTGCTCGGTCTGGCGCTTAGTACCAGTCTTCAGCTCCTGGCGCGGAATAGCTTTTAAGATGCGCTTTTTCTCGCAGATAGCCAAAAAGGCGTCGTAGAGATTTACCTGTTTGATGCGGCAAGGCAGCTTGCCAGTCTCAGCTTCGTGTTCCAACTGAGTCACCAGCTCGCGCATCTCAAACTCAAGAGATGGGTCGTAGCAAAAGACATGAAAGCCAATCTCGTTGCCCAAGCCCTTATTAGCCAGAAAATCGGAATCCTGCAGAGAATCGCGCAGCACTTGGCAGCGGTGCTCAAAGTCTGCACGAGCGCGAGCGGCAGAGGTCGCTGTATTGAGGGTCGCCATGCCTACACCCCCTGCCCAGTAAATGCAGGAATGGCTGCAGCATCGCCTAAAGCAACTATGGCTTTTTGCAGCTCTGTGTCTAGTAATAGTGGCGTAAGTTCCGTTGCACGCGGACCCGCAATAAGGCCCACTTCTTTAAGGCAGCCGCGCAACGTACCTTTAATGCGATGAACGGTTGCTTCGGTCCACGAAGCGGCGTCTGCATAACGCATCTGGAAGCGAACCATAAAGGCATCAAGGTCTGCAGGGGTGAGCGAGTAGTCAAACGACATCATGCGCTCGCCTATCTCTACCTGCATAAACTCGCGCACAAGGTCGTATCGACACATCATGGCGTACATATTTGCTTGTGCGGCTTGTTGGTAAGGCCCCTCAGCAATAAAGCGCGTTATTGCCTGTACTGCCTCTTGTGCCACCTGCATCTGAATGCCACGAGAGGCGCACTCGGCCTCTGTAGGAAGCAAGGCATCAAGGCGATGAGCACATACAAGGGCACGGTTGGCCAGCATGCGCTCCGTTGGATACTGAAAGGGATTTTCGCGTTTAACGCGTTGCGCAATCGACTTGTCGTCTACGCCTTGCAGGCGTAGGGATGCGACAATGCGCATTTCTGCCAAGAGGAACTGCTCTCTTGTGAGCACCCCCCCCCCGGACGATTTTCGCGGAAGTAGCCACGATACACGCTCCAAGGGCCTGGTTTACCTTCGGCTGAAATAATATCCCGCCGTCCGAACACGGATTAATGATAGCAGTCCAAACCGGGG
>CAVJWJ010000091.1:0-5757 GCA_963653375.1 Roseburia sp. CAG:303 | reverse complement strand
TTCCACACGGCGTACTGCTCGGGGGTCATGTACTTCTGAGGGTTGGTATGGGCATCAGCCACCATAGACCGAAGCTTGAAGATACGGATGGGCTTGCCGCCCTGGCCCACCCGCTCCTGGCGAAAGAAAGGATTGCCAGGCGACTCGATGGCGATGGCAGCTCCGGCAACAGCAACGGGAATGGCCGCGATAACGCAGACGCCGGCGCTGAAGACGATGTCGAAGACACGCTTACATGCGAGATATCCCGCTCCGCCCTTCTTGGGAGCAGCTGCGCTGGGATCCGGCTCGGGAGCGACATAGGCGGAGCGCTTGCCAGAAACGTCAGCCGCCTCGGCAGAGGCATCGCCAGACGCTGCGCGAGATACGATCACGACAGGCCTAGCCTTCGTCGCGCCGTCAAAACGAGTCGCCGGACTCACCGCCCCGGCAGACGCGGAGGCGCGAACGATGTCCTCAGCAGCGGGCATTCGCTACGCCACCGCCACTACGCTATACTGACCCCCGGCATTACAAATCGCGTCAAAACGCGACACTCCGCCGGAACGGTTCGTACCGGCTAAAATTCGTACCGTTTTCGTACCAAAGCAATTTTCCAGAGCAGCAAAACAAGCCTCTGACCAGCAATAAGACGAAGTGTGACCCCCAAGGTCGTTCTCGATCTTGAGCAACAACCCCACGGCGTTCTCAGCACACGTAGCTACAGCAACACATACAGCCACCGCAGCAAGCCACAGCCTGCGCACGGTCTTGCAACCTGTGGTGTAGATGTTCTCTTTCATTCAAATCCCCCGAAAAGGCGTTATACGTGTTTTAATGACACAGTTATCAATCCAATGCAGCAGCACGCACAGAAAGACTAATGAATACTACCAGACTATAGCATTTTGCATGGAGTTACCCCCCCCCCCCCATTTTCAAAAGGGACGGGGCGTAGCTTGCTTGACGTACCATAAACCCTACGAGCCTGGGAGCATTTGTTACACCAGCTAGCTCATCTAACAGCAGTTTTACACTCCACGCGCACTAACACGGAGGTTTTTGTGGCAGATTCTAACTACTCAAACAGCGGCAGGCACTTCAAAGCACCTGCACAAAATACGCCCACCCAGCCACGTCCTGTTGCGCCCTCCAGCTACAGCGGGGGCTATCAATCTGCTGGCCACCAGTCTGCACAGGGCTCTTACAACGCGCGCGCGGCACAGCCCAGCCAGTACACCACTATCGACTTTCCTAAGTACGACAAGCCCAAGCCTCGCAAAAGCGCCGGCAAAAAGGTAGCCATCGCACTGCTGATTGTTTTTCTTATCCTGGCTGCTGCAGGCGGCGCCGTGGGCTTTACGGTGTTTCGCGAGGGCATGAGCATGCTCGACGAGTCGCGCGCCATGATGGCCGAGACCGAGGGTATGAAGGAGCAGCTCAAGAGTTTTGACATGAACGCCCTGAGCGCCAAGGCCACCGAGCTTGCCAACAAAACGGCTGCCATGAAGCAGACCACCGATGGCATTAACTGGAAGATCGCCTCCTACATTCCCATCCTGGGGGACGACATTCGCGCCGCCCGTGGTCTGATGCAGCAAACCAACAACCTGATGCAAAACGCTCTGGTGCCTGCCTGCAACAGCCTGGCCGCTCTGAACCCCCAGACTCTTTTGCAAGACAAAACCATCAACGTGCAAACGCTGCAAGATGTAATCAACACCCTGCAGAGCGTTGAGCCCGTGATTCGCGAGTGCGCCACCGCCATCGACAACCTGCCCACCACTCATATTAGTAAGGTAACCAAGGCCGTAGCCAAGGTGCGCGAGCCACTGGACTCTGTGGTAGAGAGCCTGGACACCGTAAACCAACTGGCTCCCATGCTGCCCACCATGCTGGGCGCCAATGGCCAAACGCGCACGTACCTGCTGGTGGCACAGAACAATGCCGAGCTGCGCTCCACCGGCGGCCTGCCTGGCTCTATGGGCACCATGACCATTACCGACGGCCATATTGAGATGGGCGACTTTGTAGCCACCAGCTCGCTGCACGACGACAATTCCTCTACCTTTGGCGCTACCGACGAGGAAATCTCGATCTTTGGCACGCGTATTTATGTGAACGCCAACGACTCCACGTTTATCCCCGACTGGTCGCGCGCTGCGTACTTTATCGAGAACATCTGGACCAGCCGCCTGGGTGGTTCGGCCATCGACGGCGTAGTGGGCATCGACCCCGTGTTCCTGCAGAGCCTGCTCTCTCTGGTAGGCGGCGTAGACGTTAACGGCACCACCATGGACGGCACCAACGCCGCGCGCCTGCTGCTGCACGACACCTACCAAAACATGCCCACGGAAGAAACCGACGCCTTCTTTGCTGCGGCGGCCTCGACCGTCTTTAACCACGTGATGAGCAACCTGGGTAGCGCGGGCATCACCGGCATTGTGGATACCCTTAAGACTAGCGCCGCACAGGGCCACTTTATGGTGTGGATGGCCAACGAGAACGAGGAGCAGCTGATGCAGCAGGTGGGCTGCGCGTTTACCCTGAACAACGACGCCACCAAGCCTCAGGTGGGCGTGTTCCCCTGCGACGAGACCTACTCCAAGATTAGCTGGTACTTCTCTGACAACACGCAGGTAAGCGAAGGCGTAAAGAACGCCGATGGCACCACCACCTACCACTTAACCACCACCATGACCAACCATCTCTCGCTGGACGAGGCCTCAGGCCTGGTGAGCTACATCACGGGTTACAACCAATACAAGCGCAACCTCTCTGACATGGTGATGCTCATGTATCTCACCGCACCTGCGGGCGGCACCATCTCTAACGTGAGCACCTCGGGCGGCGACTTCTCGCTGGGCGAGCTGACCGAGGCCAGCTACAACGGCACGCAGATGTACAAGGGTGTTATGCGCCTGAACGGCGGCGAAACCTGCGTACTCACCTTTGACGTGACCGTTTCTGCCGAGGCCACCGAGCCGCTGACCGTGCGTACCACGCCTACCGCGCAGGCAGCTGCCGGCTGGGAGGCCGAAGCCCAGGGCGCCACGACGGACGCTACAACGGAGGCCGCCGCGGCGTAAGATGGCGCGGGCGCCCGGCGCCGTCAGGCGCACGGCGCGCGGGCGCCTGACGGCGCCGGGCTTCCCTGCGTGGCACCTCGCAGGGTTACGAACGGGCTGATGCCTCGCGGCGTAAGGGCTCTGGAGCTCTGGAACCCCGCACCGTGCACGCACTTCTCCACGTGGCGCCTCGCGGCACCTCGCGCGCAGCACAGACGTGCGAGCCGGACGCACGCGGCGCGGACGCGAACCAAACACCATGGCAGTAGCCGGGTTGCGATGCTTTTGCACGGCAGCCCGGCTATTTCTTAGCTTTCGCTCTGTCAATTTAGTTACACTTTTGTTAGGCTATTGCCATGAAGCATTTTGATTACATATACAACATCGCAATAGACAACTACGGTCTTATTACCGCTACTCAAACATGCGAGGAAGACATCACCAGTGGTGAGCTGCGTCGCTGGTGTCTAAACGGACGGCTCGAGCACCGCGGCCACGGCGTCTATAAGATTGCACACTGGGTACCCACGCCCATGGACAGCTTCGCGGAGGCCCTCGCACTCGTGGGAGAGGGATCCTATCTTAAGGGAACGGCCGTACTCTCCATGCACAATCTAGCTCTTGTGGATCCGCGCACCATCAAGGTAGCCACACCAAAACGAATAAGGCGCAAGCTGCCCTCTTGGGTCTGTGTTGTACCAGCAAAAGAAGGTGACCGCACAACGTACTACGAGGGCATATATTCCCAGCGTGTCGCCGATGCAATACGGGAATGCAGAGGCGCTGTGATGACCGATCGTCTTCTTGACGCGACAAAGCAAGCAAAACGCGAGGGTCTCATAACAGAGCAAGAATGTCATGGGCTAGAAAAGGACCTGGCATGATGTCGGGCGGGCAATCCGCCGCCTACATCCAGCTAAAACAGGGCTTCCGCGAACAGTTTTTGCGATATTAGGGAGCAGTATTGGCTTTGTCCGAGTAGCAACAACAAAACCCCAGGAAAGCAGGTTTAGCTTTCCTGGGGTTTCTTTGTCTCTACTCGGACAAAGCCAATACTGCTCCCTAATATCGTGATTTTTGAAATCCGAATCGCGCCAACATGAAAATCCGAACTTCTAGCACCCGAAAATCCGAATATTTTGGACATGAAAATCCGAATATCCTACAATCGGCTTACAAGACTTCTGCCAAACCGCAAGGAGCGCCCATGCAAACCGAGTCCTGCAAGCCCGAAGGCTATCTGCCGCGCGTTGTTGACGCGCAGATTGAACGCTACCTCTCTGTTTTTGGCGCGGTAGAGATTGCTGGCACCAAATGGTGCGGCAAAACATGGGCAGCACTCCAGCACGCCGCCTCTGTCTCTTACGTAGACGAAAGCCTGGCGCAGGCCCAGGCAGACCCCTCCCTTATGCTGCTAGGCGAGCGCCCCCACGTTATTGACGAATGGCAGCGCGTGCCCGCCATCTGGGACGCCGTGCGCCACGAAGTAGATCGCACACGTAAAACGCGCGGGGCGTTTCTGCTAACTGGCTCCTCTACTCCGGCAGCTCAGGCAGAGAGTACGCGCCCCAGCCACAGCGGCGCCGGACGCATTGGGCGAATTCGCATGCGCCCCATGAGCCTATTTGAGTCTGGCGACTCCAACGGCGCCGTCTCGCTCGGTGCACTTTTTGAAGGCAACTTTGCCCCTTGTACCAGCGAAAAAGACACCGTGCACCTGGTTGAACTTGCTTGCCGCGGCGGCTGGCCCGAGGCCATCGACCTCTCTGCGGCGCAAGCGCAGCTCATCGCACGCGAATACCTCACCACCACCTTTGACACGAGCATCCCCGCCCTGGGCCTCGACACAGATTTGGCCCGACGCCTCACCGCTTCCATTGCGCGCAATCTTGGCCAATCCACCACGTACAAGACAATCCTTACCAACATGTTTGGTGGCGAGGACGAACCCGCGACACTGACCGATGAGAGCCGCGTGCGCTCCTACCTCGAAGCTCTCAAGGGAATGTACCTGGTTGACGAGGTGCCCGGTTGGGCTCCACCCGCGCGCGACCGCAAGCGTCTAACAACCAAGCCCAAACGCTACCTGGCCGATCCAAGCCTTGCCTGCGCCGTGTTGGGCATGTCCTCTCAGGCACTGATCGAGGACTGGCAGACCTTTGGCCTGGCGTTTGAGAACCTAGTCATGCGCGACCTTGCTGTGTATGCCGAGTCTCTCGACCTGCTTGACCGTGTTCCGCTACGTTACTACCGCGACGACTCGGGCCTTGAGGTGGATGCCATTATTCAGCTGGCCGACGGCCGCTGGGCCGCCTTTGAGGTCAAAGTAAGCGAAAACAAGGTTGACGCGGGCGTTGCAAACCTCAAGCGCCTGCGCAAGAAGCTATGCGAAAACGAGCGCGCCCGCATACGTGAGCCGGAGTTTATGGCTGTCATCACCGGCGTGGGAGAATATGCACGCCAGGTGGAAGACGGTGTGTATGTCATCCCAATTCGTACGCTTAAGAATTAACCCGAATTAGCAGCATCTGGGAGCCTAACACGCGAGCGTACTGAATGTCCCGCGCAGATGAGAGCCCAGTGCGTAAACGCATTGAGCACCGAGTGCGGGCGCAAGCACATCAAACTCCGGCATCTGCGCTACCATCGCCTACAAGAATGTCACGTTACAGGAAGGGACTCACGTCCATGGAATTCTTCGCAACCTGCC
>CAVJWJ010000090.1:0-5797 GCA_963653375.1 Roseburia sp. CAG:303 | reverse complement strand
AGCTCAAACCCTTCTTTGCAAAGATTGGAGCATAAGCCATGGTTGAGATTTTGCCTGTAGGCGCTCCTGCCTTCGCGGAGTATGGAGCCGTGTGGTCAAACGTTGACACTGACCTTACGGGCGCCATTACTGACGCGTTGGCGCTTCATACACCCCTGCCGGAGGAGACTAACTACGTGCCCGAGGAAGGCGCGATTCAGGGCCTCCCTGCTGCACGTGCCCTGGCTCCCACCCTTTTTGGTGGTCTGCCGGTTCAGTTTGGCTGGTGCAATGGACACAACCTGCGCCTTAACTGTCTGGAATATCACCGCACGAGCGAGTTCAATCTGGGCACGCGCGACTTTGTTCTGCTGTTGGCCAAGCAGTCAGACATTGTGGATGGGCATTTGGATACCTCCCGCGTTAAGGCGTTTCGCGTGCCGGCTGGCGTGCTAGTTGAGGTATATGCCACCACGCTTCACTACGCGCCTTGCCAGGTAACCAACGAGGGTTTCAAGGTTTTGGTGGCTTTGCCCAAGGGGACCAATATTGAACGCCCGGAGTCTTTGGCAATTGGTGGAGACTCGGCATTGCTTTGGGCTTCTAACAAGTGGCTGCTTGCACACCCCGAGAGCAGCGAGGCTGCGGATGGCGCCTGGGTTGGACTTGTTGGCGAAAACATCACCTTGCAAAACCAGGCATAGCGCCTAAGAAATAGACCGTTGTACGTAAGGAGAGGAATTGGAATGGCACTGGAATCAAGCAACATCCCGCAGGTAAAGCTAGGAATTATCGCGGTTTCGCGCGACTGCTTTCCCATTAAGCTTGCGGTCTCGCGCCGCGAGGCCATTGTGGCGGCTTGCGCCGAAGCAGGCCTTGATGTGGTGGAAGTAAAGCAGGCTGTAGAGTCTGAGGCAGACATGGAGGCAGCACTTGCCGAGGCTAAGGCCGCAGGCGTAAATGCCCTTACGGTATTCCTTGGCAATTTTGGTCCCGAGACACCCGAGACCCTCATTGCTCAGCGCTTTGACGGGCCTGTGATGTATGTGGCTGCAGCCGAGGGCGACGGCGACATGGTCAACGGCCGCGGCGACGCCTTCTGCGGCATGCTTAACTGTAGCTACAACCTGGGCATGCGCCACATAAAGGCGCATATCCCCAGCTATCCGGTGGGTACTGCCATAGATATCGCGCGTATGATGGCTGAGTTTGTGCCCGTGGCTCGCGCTGTTATTGGCGTGCGCAACCTCAAGATCATCACCTTTGGCCCGCGCCCGCAGGACTTCTTTGCCTGCAACGCTCCCATTAAGGGCCTCTACGAGCTGGGCGTTGAGGTGGAGGAAAACTCCGAGCTGGATCTGCTGGTTTCTTATCGCGAGCACGAGGGCGATTCGCGCATTGCTGAGGTTTGTGCCGATATGGCAGCTGAGATGGGGGAGGGGCATTACTATCCCGACCTGCTTGCTCGTATGGCACAGTTTGAGCTCACGCTGCTTGATTGGGCGGAGGCTCACAAGGGCGCTCGCAAGTACGTGGCATTTGCCGACAAATGCTGGCCGGCGTTTCCCTCGGAGTTTGGCTTTGAGCCCTGCTATGTCAACTCGCGCCTGGTAAGCCGCGGTATTCCGGTGGCTTGCGAGGTTGACATCTATGGCGCCCTTTCTGAGTACATTGGCATGTGCGCTACGGGTGACACGGTGACGCTGCTCGACATCAATAATTCGGTGCCGGGTTACATCTACGACAAGGATATCAAGGGTAAGTTTGATTATCGCCTGACCGACACCTTTATGGGCTTCCACTGTGGCAATACCCCGAGCTGCAAGATGTGCGCTGATCGTGCCGTTAAGTACCAGCTGATTCAGCACCGTCTGCTTGAGCCGGAAGGTTCTGACCCCGACTTTACCCGCGGCACCCTTGAGGGCGATATTGCAGCTTCTGATGTGACGTTCTATCGCCTACAGTGCGACTCGGAGGGTAAGCTTCGCAGCTATGTGGCGGAAGGCGAGATTTTGCCGGTGGCTACGCGCTCCTTTGGCGGCATTGGTATCTTTGCTATCCCTGAGATGGGTCGTTTTTATCGCCACGTGCTCATCGAGAAGCGCTATCCACATCACGGTGCTGTGGCCTTTAGTCATGCGGGTAAGACGCTTTTTGACGTGCTGCGCTACCTGGGTATTGAGGACATTGCTTACAACCAGCCTGCAAGCTTGCCGTATGCAACCGAGAATCCTTTTGAGCATTAAGCGAAGAAGGGTTTGCTTGCGCTGTTGACCTGCGATAACGGCTGGGGAGCAGGGAGAAGATTGGCTGGCTTGGAGTGCTGACCTGTAATGACGGTTGTACTACCGGGCGAAAATGATTCCGCCGCAGCCGTTGACCTGTAACGATGACTGGAGCTCAGGACGAGGATTGGCTGGTGGGGGTCATTGACCCGCGTTGCCGTTTGTACCGCTGAACGGCAAGAAGTGACCGCTGATGGGTTAGATAGACCGTAACGAAAACGTATTCGTTGAGGCGTTAGTACAATAAACGAAAACGTTTAACGTATGCTGTTTTACTTGGATTGGTAGCAAAGAAGGGAGACTCGCATGGTCACACTTAAGATGATTGCCGAAGAAACGGGTCTCTCGGTCGCCGCAGTTTCCAAGGCTCTCAATCACATGCCGGGCATCAGCGAAAAGAATGCTGCTCGTGTGCGCGAGTGTGCCAAGCGCCTGAACTACTACCCCAACGGTGCTGCTCAGACGCTTAAAACGCAGCGCTCCTACAACATTGGCGTTGTCTATCAAAACGAGATGGATCACGAGCATTTCTCGCGCATGCTTACCGCTATTCGCGCAACGGCGGAAAACGAGGGCTACGACCTGACCTTCCTTTCTAACAAGGGCATCTCGGAGTTTGGTTACGCGGCTCACGCTATGCGCCGCAACTGCGACGGCGTGCTTGTTTGCAACGGCAATATTGAGCAGGAAGACCTCGAGCGCCTGGCCTCGAGCCCGCTGCCGGTTGTTTCTATCGAGCGTAAGTTTGATGGCCGCACCTCGGTGTGGTCTGACAACGCGGGGAGCATAGAAGAGATTGTCGCTCACGTGACATCGCTGGGACACACGCGCATTGCCTTTATCCACGGCGAAAAAGGCCAGGTTACCCTGGAGCGTCTGGCAGCGTTTCATGCTGCATGTGCCGCGCATGGCATTGAGGTGACCGAGGCGTATGTACGCGAGGCACGCTTTCAGAGCCCTAAGGAATCGGGCCTGGCTGTTCGCGAGCTCATGGCACTTTCTATACCGCCTACCTGCATACTTTTTCCCGATGACATCTCATATCTGGGAGGTCTTACCGAGCTTGAGCGCGAGGGAAAGTCTATTCCAGACGACGTGAGTTGTGTTGGCTACGATGGCGTGCGCTTGGCTCAGCTGTTGCGTCCGCAGCTTACTACCTACCGTCAGGATGCCGAGGCTATGGGTCGCGCAGCTGTGTGCGAGCTGTTCTCGGCAATTGAACAGGGAGCCTCGTATGCTCCGCGCAAGATTGTTATTTCGGGCTCGGTTCAGCAGGGCGCGACGGTTCGCGATCTTTCGGCCTCATGAGCCGGTTTTTCTTACTTGATAACGAAAACGTTTAACTAACCCACTACTGGAGGTTTACCAATGCAGTTTTCCACCGAAAGGGCTCGTGAGCAGGTAAAGCCTGCTGGCGAGTATATCTGCGAGCTCTTTGGCGCGAAGGCCGCTGTGCCTACGCTCGATGCCGTCTACTTGGATGCCCGCCGCACCCTTGCGCTGGGTTTTATGGGCCTGCCGTATGCCGCTCCTATTTGTCAGCACCTTATGGCCGAGCGTGAATTTGCAGCGTTTGTTGACACGCTTGATACCTCGGTGCTCTTCTCGCTTGATGGCAAGCTCGTAGCCTGTGAGACACCTGCCCATTCCGTTGATGTTCCTACTGCGGTTGCAGATGCAGTTACCTCTGCTGTCGCGCGTGTTCTTGCGGGTGCAGGATCGCTTGGTGAGGATGGCAACTTCTCCCTTGACCTCAAAGCCTACCCGGTGAGCTCTCACTATGGGGTAAACCTGCTGCTGGGTAACCGTGCTGGCTATCCCTATCCGCTTTGCACAACGCCCAAGGGCGCTGTGGACGCTTTGGGCCGCGGCTCGTTTCGTGCAACCGGTGGCGAGCAGGTCTTAGCAACGCGCTTTGTGCTTGACCCCTCTCAGAATGGCGAGCCCGAGAACCGTCAGTTCTACCTTACTGAGGGTGGCAAGCAGATTTTCTACTCCGCTGACGTGCACAATAACGTAGCGTCTGCCAGCTGTACGCACTCCCAAGGCTGGACGCGCATCAGCTATACCACTGAGGATGGTCTGGCCATCGAACGTACCATCTTCATTCTTCCGCAGGAGCCTGGCATGCCTTCTGCTGTTGAGGCACAGCGTGTGACTGTCAAAAACCTTGGCGACACCCCGCGTGACCTGCGCATTGTCTTTACCGGCTCCTTTGGTATTGCTGAGCCGGGTACGCTTGCGGGCGACGTCATCTACGCAAACCTCGTCCAGGAATCTGAGGTTGTGTACGACGGTAACGCGCCTATGGCTCTAACCTTGTGGCCCAAGCCTTCCCAGGAGCGTAAGAAGAAGCGCTTTGCCTTGATTCTCAAGGACGGCGAGGGTATGGATGAGTACTGCACTTCGCTTGCCGACTTTGTGGGCGACGGCACCCTTGATCACCCCGAGCTTCTGGGTCATCTGCCCAATGCGCTTTCCCGTAAAATGGCGCCGTTCTTTGCGCTGGCTAAGTCCTTTACGGTTGAGTCTGGTGCAACGGCGACCATTGATGAGCTTGTGGGTATGAGCGGCTCCGACGGCGACGACGTGCCTTTTGAGAGCGCACTGCCCACCCTTGTGGACGCCTACCGCGACTCCGCCAAGCTCACCTGCGCGCTCGACAGCGTTAGGACGTTTTGGGTGCGCTACACCAACTACCTGCAGATGGAGTCGGGCGACGAGAAGTACGACGCCTACATTTCGCACAACCTGCCCTTCCAGGTGCTCTATCAGACCTATGTTTCGCGCGCCTTTGCGTGGACCCAAAAGTCCTACCGCGAGATGGGTTTCCGCGAGGTCCAAGACATCTATGCTTCGATGTACTACCTCTCTGCCATGGGCGAGAACGACCTCGTGCGCGACCTGCTCTCTAACTGGGTGCGCCAGGTGTGGGAGATGGGCTATGCCTACCACGACTTTACTTTTAAAGGCAAGGAGCCGGGCGACTGCTCCGATGACCAGCTGTGGCTTTTCCAGGCGGTCTATCGCTATGTGACCATCTCGGGTGACGTTGATTTCCTGACTACCGAGTTTGAGATTGCTGGCACGGGTGGCAAGAAGCGCACGCTTTGGGAGACCCTCAAGGCTGCTTTGACCTACTCGGGCTGCATTAGTGTTGGTAAGCACGGTTTGCCGCTGCTCGACAAGGCCGACTGGAACGATACCCTGCGCCTCGATAAGGTTGTTTACAAGGGCCCTCAGAAAGAGGAGCTCTATCGCAAGCAGCTGGCCGAGAAGGGTCAGGAGTGGGGCGTGGCCTGGGAAAACGAAATGACTGAGTCGGTCATGAACGCCTGTCTGCTGAAAATTGCGGCCGACGAGTTTGCTGAGATGAGCGCCCTTATTGGCACGTCCGAGGCTGCCGCCGACGGCGCCTGGGCACACGCGTTGTCCGCCCGTGTGGCCGACTCCATGCAAAAGAATGCCTGGAAGACCGATTACTTTGCTCGCTGCCTTATTAACAACGAGCGCGAGGGTGGCTACACCTACCT
>CAVJWJ010000089.1:0-6016 GCA_963653375.1 Roseburia sp. CAG:303 | reverse complement strand
TGCCGGATCACCCTGATCACGAGCTCTACACCAAGTACTTCCCCAATGGCGGTGCTTCCATCTTTACCTTCGAGATTAAGGGTGGTAAGGACGCGGCCTGGAAGTTCATCGACAACCTGCAGATTTTCTCGCTGCTCGCTAACGTTGCTGACGTAAAGAGCCTGGCTATTCATCCTGCCACGACTACGCACTCTCAGCTTACCGATGAGGAGCTCGCCGACCAGGGCATCACGCAGTCTACGATTCGCCTCTCCATTGGTACCGAGAACGCCGAGGACATCATTTGGGACCTGCAGCAGGCCTTTGCTAAGCTGGATTAAAACTCAAACAAAACCGCGTGTACCTCCGCAACCTTTTCCTTTTAAGACCGTGTCCCTTCGGGGCGCGGTCTTTTTAGTGTGCGCTCGGGCGGGTATAGTGGGGGAGACACTGAGACTATTCGGAAGGACAACGATGGAAATCCTTACCTTTATTGCAATTGTGCTTGTTATTGCTGCTGTTATCTCGCTTGTACTGGCGTTTATGGGAGCCGTGGTAGGCGTTGCTTTTCAGCTTTTGCCGTTTGTGCTCATTGCGCTCGCCATTCTCTTTTTTGTTAAGGGTGGCCGCGTGCATGTCGAGTGGAGCTCGAACAAGGACGCCGATAACGACAACGACGATGTAATTGAGGTGCGCGACGCACACGAGGAGTAGTACCGCCGCGTACAGCCCTTACTCCCAGCTGGCTTCAATCTCGCGTACGCGCTGGTAGAGCCACTCGTTTTGTGGAACAAGAATGCCGTGCTTCTGGGCGCGCTCGATGATGGTTCCCGCAAACTGATCCACTTCGGTCTTTTTGCGGTTAATGCGATCTTGTGCCATGGAGGGCATGCCAGCTGGGTCGAGACCTGCGAGCATGTCAATCATGGAACTCAGATCTTCCTCGGTAATGTGAACACCTTCTGCATCTGCAACAACGCGCGCTTCGCGCATGGCGGCAACGAGGCACCGGTTCTGATCGCTACCGGCCAGCAGGGCATCTCCGTAGGTGCTGCCATAGACCATACAGGTTTGATTAATGCCAATGTTTACCATGAGTTTGGTCCACATGCGGCGTTTGATATCCTGCTCAACCTCGTGCACGATGCCGGCGCGTTCAAGTAGGTTGGCAATGTCTTCTGCAACGCCGGGTTCGGTGCCATCTGCTGCGCCAAGCCTAATTTCGCCCGGGTGCGTATAGGTGAGCTTGCCGTCAATAAATACAGCATCCATGCCTTGAGTGATAGCGAGTACAAGGTGCTTCCATCCGTAACGTTTGGCAATATACTCTTCGCTTGTCACGCCGTTTAAGAGCGAGATGATGCGCGTCTGGGGGCCCACCAGAGGTTCCATACTTTCAATGGCCTGGGCAAGGCCTGTTGCCTTGACCGCAAGTATGACAAGGTCGACATGTTCGGCCTGACTCATGGGCACGGTCTCAATAGTACAGAGCTCGCCATTGATGTATATCTGCTGGTTGCGATGACGCTCATAGCGCTCATCATCCATGGCATAGAAGAGGCGCTGCACACCGGCGTTCTGCGCGATCTTGCTGCCGTGTAAAAGCCCTACAGCGCCTTTACCTACGATTGCTACGCTTTGAATGTTCATGAGTACTCCCAGCAAATAGATTTTCTAATGCTCTAGATGGTACTTTGCGTACACATATTTCGGTACGCGTTTTACATGCTTAACGTGATTGAGACACTGACTACATGCCTTGCTTAGATGCTTTAGTAACCAGGTAATCAATAAAGGTTTGCGCAAGCACCGAGATGCCTTCGCGGGGGAGTGAAGCAATGCCAATCGTGCGCCAACGTGCGGGTCTAAGAGCTCGTACTGCGGGGTTAGACTTGCAACTTTTTAAGATAAGCTCAGGCATAATGGCTACGCCCAAGCCCTCTTCTACCATGGAGAGTACCGAGAAATCGTCATTGAGTACATAGCGCACCCGTGCAGGCTTTTGTGTGGTGGCAAGCACAGCGTTGATGTCGTTATCGGAGCCCTGCGCCGGAATGATAAGTGGCTCGTCAAGCAGGTCATCGAGCTTGAGCGTGCGTTTACGCGTGAGCCGGTGATTGTGGGGCAGCAAGGCAAGCATGGGGTCGCGGTAGAGCCGCGTGAACGAAAGACCGGACGAGACCGGCTCAACTAAGAATCCGCAGTCAACCTTTCCTGTGTGCAGCATTTCGTCAATTTGGTCGTAGTCGCCCGCCTGCAGGTCAAACTCAACATCGGGATAGCGTGCAGTGAAGTCAGTGATAATGCGCGGGAGCCACTGCATAGAGACACTGGTAAACGTTCCAATGCGCAGCGTACCTGCTACAACGCCGCCAATTTGGTTAATGCTTTGAGCTAAGGCGTGTTGATCATTTACTAAGGCTTGAATAGGGGCAATAAGGCGACGACCATTCTCGGTGAGCGCCACACCGGTGGCGCTGCGCGAGAGTAGGGTAAAGCCCGCTTCTTTTTCGAGGGCAGCTATGGCATGGCTTACGCCTGCTTGCGTGTAGTGCACGGCCTCGGCGCACTTGGTGATGTTGCCGTATTCAACAACTTTGAGAAAGAGCTCATAGCGGTTCATGGACGCTCCTAGCTACAACCTTTGCCATAACAAGTATGAATGGCTCCGATAATAAACATTCGCTTCTCAAATGGAAAGGCGGGCGGTAGAACTGTAGGGTCACGAACGGAGCAAGACGAGGTTGAAAGGAGACAACCCTATGAAGCGCGGCAATAAACACGGATTTGCGTGGACTCAGAGCAAGGCTGATATTGCTTTGGGGCTTGTTGCTGTGGCCTGGGGTTCGTCCTACCTGCTCATGAAAATCGGCCTTGAGGGCATGGGGCCTTTTACGGTGATCGCAATGCGTTTCCTGATCGCATTTGTCATCGTAGGAGCTCTGTCCTTCCGCAAAATTGCCCATACCAATGCGACCATCCTCAAACGAGCAGCGGTCCTTGGCTTGCTCCTGTTCGGTCTGTTTGCCTTTCTTATGCACGGCCTGCAGAGTACGTCGGCTTCTAATGGTGGCTTTTTGACGGCTATGTCGGTTGTCTTTGTGCCCTTGCTGAATGCCGTACTCAAGCGCCGTGCTCCTGCGCGTGCGGTACGTATTGGCACGGGTATTACGGTCTGCGGCATTGCGTTGCTTTCCTTGCAGGGCCAGCTCTCCTTGCATCCGGGTGACGCGTTGTGCCTGGCGGGCGCTGCGGTTTATGCCGTCTTTATTGTGATGACCGACCGCCTGGCTCCTGGTGCTGATGGCTTTTTGCTGGGAGTTTGGCAACTGGGATTTGCTGGGTTCTACGGGCTTATTTGCTCCGTGCTTTTTGAGGCTCCTGTGCTGCCAGCAACGCCTGCTCAGTGGGGTGCGATTTTGGGCCTTGCACTGGTATGCAGCGCCTTTGGTTTTGTGATGCAGCCCGTCGCGCAGCCTCACACGACGCCCGAGCACACGGCTCTGCTGTTCTCGCTCGAGCCCATTGCCTCGGCCATCTTGGCTTACCTCGTGCTGGGTGAAACTCTGAGCACACAGGGGCTTCTTGGCGCTGTGCTCGTGGTTGTGGGCGTGCTGGTTGCTTCGGTGGCAAGGCAGACCTCGTGCACAGCTTCTAAGCAGGAGCTTCAACCTGAGACCGACTCTTCTGCTGTCTACGCGTAGGATAAAACTTCTCTCAAAGCCGGTGTATGTCTCTGTATCCCCTGAAAGCTGGTCGCGCTGCGCGCTCCAGACATCTTTCAGAAGGATACAGAGACATTCCGGCTTATGGGACAAGTGTTTAGATGGGCTAAATAATGTCTGACAGAGGGTTTTAGATTTCACCTGAATGATTCTGTGGCAGTGGCTCCGTTTCAACTGGCTAGTCGATTGGGATGGCATTTCTCTAGCTTTGTCTAAGTTTCGGGCAAGAAGGCTTCAGATTATTTCCTTGAGCGATTCCGCAGCCGCGAAGCGGCGAGGACAGCGAAAGGGAAAATCTGAGGCCTTCTTAGCTAACGCAGCATCCTCTCGACCAGCTTTCAGAGGGATACAGAGACATACAACGGCTTTAAGGAGATGAGCGCCGGATGCGTTATCATTAAATGCTGTCATTGGCGTTGCATTGCCTGGACTGGAAGGAGAGCACGTATGACTACATCACCTAAGGTGCGCGCTTGCTTGTGGGGAGTGTCTCAGGCAGCATTCATGGCGCTCGCTGTGTTTGTTCTGGCTTTGGGCATCGCTCTGGCTGTGCCTGCACCCGCGCAGGCTGCAACCACTACACATGAAGTGACATTCATGACGTACGACCCTGATATTAGCGGTACGCAGTATCACATGTTCCCAGATGGCAGTAATGAAAAGACTATCCAGGTCGAAGACGGTTCTGCTATTAGCGTTTCGTATTTCCGCGATTACGTTAACTTCCCTATAGACAAGGGTGAGCAGTTCCCATTCCTCTATTGGATTAAGTACGACCTGATCTCCAAGACGAGTTCTGTTTGGTATCCCGATGAGCCCGTTACTGAGGACATGGTTCTTTTTGCGTTCTTTGGCAACAACAGGAGCGAACTCCTTGTCACGTTTATGTATCCGTATGAGAAGAACGCGGATACGGTTATTTCTGCGAACTATGTTGATGCTAGGGGTGGCACTGTTGCTCAGCCTGCCGACCCGCAGCGCAATGGCTATGACTTTAAGGGCTGGTATAAGGACCGAGAGTGCACGCAGGAGTTTGACTTCAACACGGTAATCAGGGACGACACGAAGATCTACGCCAAGTTTGTTGCAAAGCAATACACCGTTACCTTTAATGCAAACGGTGGTTCCGGTGATACAACGCAGCAGGTTGATTATCGTAAGACCGCAACAAGCCCCGAAGGTGTAACTCGTACGGGCTATACGCTTGCTGGTTGGTATACCGATGCTGCATGCAGTGATGGCAACGAGTACAGCCTTGATAAGCCCATTACTGGCAACCTTACCCTGTATGCCAAGTGGACAGTGAATGCGTACACTGTTGCTTTTGACACTAAGGGCGGCACGCCTGCGACTATTGAGTCGCAGACCGTTCAGTTTGGCGGCAGGGTTACCAAGCCTGAAGACCCAACCAAGGAAGATGACGGCTTTTACGCTTGGTATACCGAAGATGGCAAGAAGTGGGACTTCGATAACGATGCTGTTCAGGGCGATATGACCTTGCATGCCGAGTGGGTCGAGGGTGGCAATGATGGCATGAATGGCGACAAGAGCGCTAAGAAGGATGACCCCAAGAACTCTGATTCCAAGAAGAGCGGCTCTAAGCAGGCCATTCCGCAGACTGGCGACAATGCACTGGTTGCTATTTGCATTGCTGGCGCTGCAGGTATCGCAGCTGTTATCGCTGGCATTGTTGTCCGCCACCGCAAGAACTAGCCGATGCTCTTGACTTACGTGCCCATTCAAAGCTTATAGTTAGCCCGTGCTGGTCTAATAACGTATCAAGGGGCTGTTCCATTTGGGACAGTCCCTTTAGCTTTGTCTACGCTCCGGGAGCGCTATGCACTCCCGTGCTCTACTACGACCGCAGGGTTTAAGAAGGGTGCAGAACCCCTTTGCGACGCAAATGGTCAGTGCACCTTACAAGGTGACAATAATCTGGTGAACGAATAGACACACTCGTACTTGAGCATTTTTAACTTTGTGTCCGGACGGTATGGTAGGAAATAGGTACATGGTATCTGGTTTGTTCAACCAGATAGATATATGGGGTTGGAAGTAAAGGAGAACAAAGATGGATGAGAAAGACGTCTTCGAGGCCACAACTGAGCTTGAGACAACTGAAGTAACTGAGGGGGGGTTCCGGTAGCTACAGAAGAGGCACCTACTCCTGAGACAGCAGACGAGACCCCTCGTCGTCGCCGCCGTATGGTTGTTGCTTGCGTTGCCGGTTTGGCTCTCATTGGTGCTATTGGTGGTATTGCCCTGATCTCTCAGCCTGCTTCTGATAACAGTGCTACTGAGGTAGTAGCAGC
>CAVJWJ010000088.1:0-6313 GCA_963653375.1 Roseburia sp. CAG:303 | reverse complement strand
CCAATCTTCAGGTGATTCCGCCCGTGCCCCCGCTGGAGGTCTAAAAACGTCGTGAGGCTCTGCGCTTCACTGAGCTGAGTTGATGGGTAAATCAGGCATGCCCAGAAGCTGTAGCTAAACAGGGGAGACCCCGTTGTGCAAGACGTTGCGCAGCGGGGTCTTCGTTATGTGTTTCATGGTGCAGAACGTCTCTGTATCCTCCTGAAAGATGTCTAGAGCGCGTAGTGCAACCAGCTTTCGGGGGGATAGTGAGACGTAACCGCAACGGGCCTTGCGTTTAGGGTAACTTGGCTTGCCAAATACGCCGTTGAGCGGGCAACTCTTGAATGTATAGTCGGTATATAGCCAAGAGTTGGTGCGAGTAAAACTGCTGTGCAGGCGTATGCAAAGGAGAACAATCATGGGACCCTACACCACAACCGTTTCTGTTGGCGAAGGGAAGTTTGCCCTGCAAGCGGTGCTTACCGTAACGCCGCGCGGCATCATTGTGTACGCCTGCTCACCTGAGTTTGCGCATCTGGGCGCCACGGCGCAGGCCATCCCGCGCCCCGAAGAAGGGCGTACGGCAACCGTGAGCATTTTGGCGGTGCCGTGTCATCGCGATGAGATTCCCGCGCACGATATCTCGGCCGCTTTGGCTACTAAGTTCAAGATGCCCTGTACCTGCTCCACCGGTTTTCATGTAGAGCATGCCAGCAAAGAAGACCTGCAAACAGTGCTCGATACTACTAAGGAGCTTATCGCTGCTCTGGAGGACTGCGTGGCCCGCGTGTTACGCGCTGGCTGGGACGACGCCGACGAGGTGATAACCGTAACCGAGGCAGGCGAGCTAGTGGGCACAGCTGAACGTGTGGAGGCTCATACGGGCGAGGGCTTGCTGCATCAAGCTTTTGAGATTTTCCTGGTAGAGGGCACAGGCGCTGATGCGCGTTTGCTGCTGTGTCGCCGCAGTGCCTTAAAGCGCTTATGGGGCGGCGTGCTGGCAGATACTTGTGCCGGGCATCCCCACGTAGGTGAGGAGCTTGCCGCCGCCGCGGCTCGCCGTCTAACAGAGGAATGCGGTTTGATGCCTGCAGATGCGCCGCTTACCCAGCTGGGACATGTGGTGTATCGGGAAGATCACGGCGATGGTCGCTGTGAGTGCGAGTGGTGCGGAGTCTTTGCGGGGCATGTTGAGTCGGGTGCACTCAAAATCAACGAGGAAGAAATCTCTGAGGTACGCCGCGTGAGCCTAGAAGAACTCGATGGCTACCTGCAGGGACATCCTGAGCAGCTGGCTCCTTGGGCACGCCTTGCTCTTGAGAATGCAGATGTTCGCGCGCAGCTTGCCAAGCTGTGTGCATAAGGCAAGATAGGGGAGGACCTGCCATGAAGCTTTCGTTCAATCATTCTGGCGTGCCGGTGCCTGAGAAACGCGAGGGCATGCGCTATGCCGCGCCTATGAAGCTCTGGGTATCCAATGCTGCTGATTCGCCTGACAGCGTGGAGTATCTGTTCTTTGAGGAGGGCTCGCCTGCACCTGAGATTATGAAGACGCATCGCCACGTGGCGTTCTCGACCGATAACCTTGACGAGGCTGCTGCCTGGTGCGATGAGGTTGTGCTAGGTCCCTTTGAGGACACGCCTGAGCAGGACGTAATGTTTGCGCGCAAAGACGATGCTCTGATTGAGTTTTGCTGCAAGAAGTAGTGCGCGCGCCTCGCGCGAGCCCCTGTTGGTCTCGCGCCGTTACTGAGCCAGCTCACCACCCAAAACATGTCTGCTGCAACATGTCTGACCTGTCCGGTTCGGTGAGACCAAAAATTCGGCCGCTCATCCCATCTGTGGGGTGGCGGCTATTTTCTTCCCGGTACAATTAAAGCAATTTAGTAGCCCATCGCTGAGCAACGTTTGCGAGCACGCCTGAAGTCGCGATACCGCCCAGTGCATGTGGTCGCCGCATGTCGGCGACCGTTCTCGCTTGTCAGCTAGATGGGAAAAGCAAGATGCACAGCAGTACACCCAATACTCCGACTGCCTGCGCTTTCTTTGTTTCTCGCGTGTCTGAGAAGCAGAAGGCGACTAGACCGTTTGTCCGATAACGCACACCGTTCATCGGACGGATTTCCGAAGATTTGTTGACTGTATTCCAAGAACACAGGCCAATCTTTCGGATGTCGATAAGGCGCATCCCCATCAGGTAGGGGGTGCAAGAAAAGGAAGGAGGGTGAAGAAATGGCAGCTGTAAAGAGTAAGTTTTTGACGAAGCGCTACGTGGGTTTCTTCGCGGCCATCGTCGTCTTTCTGCTGATCAAGTTTGTTCTTCCCCTGGACAGCCTAGGTACAGTTCCCCTCTCTGAGGGTGGCAAGAACTGCCTGGCACTTTCGCTTGGTGCTGTTGTTATGTGGGCGTGCGGCGTTGCACAGCCTGGCTACACCGGCATCCTGTACTGCGCGTTGCTCGTGCTTTTCCAGGTTGTGTGCGACGACGCAGGCAACCCGAGCATGTCTGCAACCGTTTCCTCCGCATTCAGTGCTTGGACCAAGGGCACGATGTGGATTGTCGTTGGTGCCTACCTCATCGCTGGTGCTGTAAAGGATTCTGGCTTGGGCCAGCGCATCGCTTATGCCTTCATGCTTAAGTTCGTGAAGAACGTCAAGTCGCTGATCATCTCGATCTTCGCCCTGACCTTCATCCTTGCTCTGCTCATTCCGCACCCGTTCCCCCGTGCCTTCCTCATCCTGGCCGTTGTTTCGGTTATTGCTGAGTCCGCTGGCTACGGCGAGGACGATCGCGGCAAGCTTGGCTTCCTGATCTTTGCCGCTGCTGTGCCCTGCTCCATGTTCTTCATGACCGGCGACTCCACCCTCAACCCGCTTGTTGCTTCTTATGGCGCTAGCGACGGTGGTACCGCTATCGGCTTTGTTGACTGGTTCATCTACATGAGTGTACCTATGCTCGTGGCTACCGCTTGCACTCTGATTCTTGCTCTCGTGCTCTTCAAGCCCTCCAAGGAGCTTGTGTACGATCGCGATGAGGTTCTCGCTAAGCAGGCCGCTCTGGGCAAGCTCTCCGAGAAGGAGATTCGCACCATCGTTTGGCTGGTCATCGCCATCGTGCTTTGGCTTACCGTCTCTGGCGACTACCTGGCATGGGTTACCCTGGTTATCGGCGTTCTTATGGCTATGCCTGTTATCGGCGAGGTCCTCACCCCGGCTTCTTGGGGCTCCGTTGACATCAAGACCCTGATGTTCCTTACCGCTGCTATGGCTATTGGTACCGTTGGTGGCGCCACGGGCATGAACGCTTGGATTGCCAACGTTGTTCTGCCTGCTTCCGCACCTTCGAACCCCTACCTCTTTGCACTGCTGGTCTGCGCTCTGACCATGGTTATCCACATGTTCATGGGCTCCGTTATGGCTGGCCTCGGCATCTGCGTACCTGCGTTCCTTACCTTTATCCAGGGAACCTCTGTTACCCCGATTGCCGTTGCTCTCATCGTATTCACCGCTATCAACCTTCACTACATCCTGCCCTTCCATAACCTGGCGATTCTTGTCGGCGAGGGTAAGGACGCCGGTGGCTACACCTCCAAGGAAGCCATGAAGATGGGTATTCCTCTGACCGTGGTTACCTTCCTGGTCGTGCTTGTTGAGGCCTTCTGGTTCAGCATGCTCGGCTTGATGTAAGCAATGATGTGAGGCGCCTGTGGCGCACGCGTTCCAGGCCCTCGCTCACCTGCCCCTCCTTCCAGCTCCCCGCGTCTACGAGGCGGGTTGCCTTCCACTAAATGCCTGATAGGGAGCTG
Source organism: Roseburia sp. CAG:303 (assembly GCA_963653375.1). GTDB lineage: Bacteria > Actinomycetota > Coriobacteriia > Coriobacteriales > Coriobacteriaceae > Collinsella. The sequence continues at coordinate 2,525 of CAVJWJ010000088.1, read as the reverse complement.
CAATGCGCAGCGATCGCGGGGAGTACCAGGGGGTTGGGGCATCTAGGACAGTTAGGTCCATATAGTTCTCAGAAGAGAATAGGAGTATTGAAAATGGCAAACGAGATTCATGACCTTCGCTCCGCGCTCGATTTTCTGAAGGAGATGCCCGGCCAGTATCTCGAGACTGACACCGAGGTAGATCCCAAGGCTGAGGTCTCTGGCGTTTATCGTCACGTGGGCTCTGGCGGCACCGTTATGCGCCCGACCAAGGAAGGCCCCGCAATGGTCTTCAACAACGTTAAGGGTCATCCCGATGCGAAGGTTGCTATTGGCCTGCTCGCCAGCCGTAAGCGCGTAGCCGCTATGCTCGACCTCGAGGAAGAGCACCTCGGTCTCGAGATGGGCAAGATGTTTGATAACCTCATTGCCCCTGAGATGATCGAGGAGGGCAAGCACATCGACTGCCAGGAGGTTGTGTACAAGGCTACCGATCCTGACTTCGACCTGCACAAGCTCATCCCTGCTCCTACCAACACCCCTGTTGACGGCGGCCCCTACATCACCATGGGCCTCGCCATGGGCAACGATCCGGACAACACCATCTCCGACGTCACCATCCACCGCTTTGCTATCGTGGACAAGACCAAGCTGACGATGTTCATTACCCCGGGTTCGCGTCACCTTGGTGCCTTCTTTGATATGTACAAGGAGCGCGGCGAGGACATGCCGATCTCCATCCAGATTGGTCTTGACCCGGCTGTGTACATGGCTTGCGGCTTTGAGGCTCCCACCACGCCGCTCGGCTTCAACGAGCTGCAGATTGCTGGCGCTGTGCGCAACCGTCCGGTCGAGCTGGCTAAGTGCCTCACCGTCGATCAGAAGTGCATTGCTAACGCTGAGTACGTTATCGAGGGTTACCTCTCCTGCACCGAGGCTGTTAACGAGGACACCAACGGCTATGGTAAGGCCATGCCTGAGTTCCCCGGCTACACCGGTGGCGCCAAGGTTTGCCCGGTCATCAACGTTACGGCTGTGACCACGCGCGAGCACCCCATCATGCAGTCCTGCATCGGTCCTTCGCACGAGCATGTTTCCATGGCTGGTATCCCCACCGAGGCTTCCATCTTCAACATGGTTAACAAGGCTATGCCCGGCCGTCTGCTCAACGTTCACGCTGCTCCTTGCGGCGGCGGCAAGTTCTGCGCCATCCTGCAGTTCAAGAAGTCCGCTGCTTCTGACGAGGGCCGTCAGCGCAACGCAGCTATGCTCGCATTCTCCGCATTTGGTGAGCTCAAGGAAGTCATCCTGGTTGACGAGGACGTCGACATCTTCGACATGAGCGACGTCATGTGGGCCATGACCACCCGCTTCCAGGCCGACACCGACATCATCACCATTCCGGGTTGTCACTGCCACGTGCTCGATCCGTCCAATGACAACGCTATGTCTGGCTCCATCCGCGAGCACGGCATTGCCTGCAAGGTCATTTACGACGCCACTGTGCCGTTTGCCCTTAAGGACCGCTTCATTCGCTCTCAGTTCATGGAGATCGACGAGGAGAAGTGGGCCAAGGAGCTTAACGCTTAAGTCCTCCCTTACTCCTTTGCGGTGATCCCCTCTCGCCGCGAGACCGGGCCCGAAGTACCTACGCTTCGGGCCCGTTTTTAATGCCGGGTTGCTGGAATGGTGCAAATAGTGACGTGGTTGAGATGCGGGTTGCGCCACGAGCACCAATGTGGCTGTGATGTGGGCCGAGCGCTTCGAGCGCAGCTTGTCCAACCGCGGTGCGAATGGCTTTTTATTCGCCCCTGGCATGTCGTTCTGTTGGCTTTCCTTTTTGGACTATCAAAAGGAAAAAACGGCTGGGTAGAAGCTGTATTTCATACGGTACGATTAAACAAACAATACCCGCTCTGAGCGGCGGTTTTATTTTGTATTCAAACCATTTACGGAGGTCGTTATGGCCGATAGCAAACGCGTTGTTATAGGTGTCTCGGGAGCTTCGGGCTCGCTTTTGGGTCTTGAGTGCTTAAAGTGCTTGCGCGAGGCCGGGGCTGAGAGTCATCTGGTTGTGAGCCGCGGCGCCGAGATTACTATCAACCAAGAACTCGGCATGAGCTTTGACGAGTTTTGCTCGCATGCCGACGTGGTCTACGACAACCACAACATTGGTGCATCCATTGCAAGTGGCACCTTCCCGGTTGAGGGCATGATTGTGGCGCCGTGCTCAATGAAGACGCTTGCGGGTATTGCTAACGGCTACTCCGAGAATCTGCTGCTACGCGCCGCAGACGTGCAAATGAAAGAGCAGCGTCGGCTGGTGCTTATGGCGCGTGAGACGCCGTTTTCGCCTATTCATATCGACAACATGCAAAAGCTCTGCCGTGTGCCCGGCGTGATGATTATGCCGCCGATGCTCACCTTCTATAACGGACCCTCCACACTCGATGACATGGTGCATCACATGGCATGCAAGGCGCTTGCTGCCTTTGGTATTGAGTGCACGGGCTACAAGCGCTGGGAGTAACAATTGCTAGACCCTC
>CAVJWJ010000087.1:3836-6317 GCA_963653375.1 Roseburia sp. CAG:303 | reverse complement strand
CGGATGACGTTGTCGGTCATGGTGCGGTCGCCGCAGTTGGCCAGGTCGGCCTTCTTGCCAGCGATCAGGCGATCAATGCCGTAGAGAGCCACGCGGCGATAGTCGCCGACGATGCGGCCGCGGCCATAGGTGTCAGGCAGACCGGTGATGACGTGGGAGTGACGCACGGCGCGCATCTCGGGGGTGTAAGCATCAAAGACAGCCTGGTTGTGGGTCTTGCGATACTCGTTGAAGATCTGGTTGTACTTGTCGTTGACGTGGAAGCCATAGTTCTCGGCAGCCTGCTGAGCCATCTTGATGCCGCCATAGGGCATGAAGGCACGCTTGAGCGGCTTGTCGGTCTGCAGGCCAACGACCTTCTCGAGGTCCTTGGTGTCCTCGCCAATGTAACCCGGGCCATACGCGGTAAGGCTGGAAACAACCTCGGTCTCGCACTCAAGAACGCCACCGTTGGCGCGCTCGGCAGCCTGGAGCTCCTGGACCTTGTCCCAAAGCTTGTTGGTAGCCTCGGTGGGGTCGGCCAGGAAGGACTCGTCACCGTCATACGGCGTGTAGTTCTTCTGGATGAAGTCGCGGACGTTAATGTCGTCCACCCAGTGACCCGGAGTAAAGCCGGTCCACTCATCGCGTAGTGCCATGTATGCCTCCTTGCTTTCTCGCTCGAGCTTCCTCGTACTCGAGCGTTGATTACCTACATCTCGCCCCTAAGAATTGCCTGCGCGCGTTGCGTGCGTTCGGGCGTTGGGGGGTCGACGTCACGTAGTTTGTAGGGGATGTTCAGTTCATCCCACTTAAAGATGCCCAGCGTGTGGTACGGAAGCACCTCGATACGCTGGACGTTGGAAAGCTGCGCGATAAAGTCGCGCGTGCGATAGAGATATTCGTCAACATCGGTGATGCCGGGAACCAGAACGTGGCGAATCCAAATGGGCTCGCCCTTCTCGCTCAGGTAGCGCAGACCATCGAGAATGTTTGCGTTGTCGCGTCCGGTGAGCTTCTTGTGCTCCTCAGCGTCAATGTGCTTGATGTCGCAAAGCATCAGGTCGCAAACGTCAATGAGTTGGTCAAACTTGGTGAGCCATGCCTCATCGCGTGTGAAAGGTGCCAGAGAAGTGTCGAGACAGGTGTTGATGCCGCGCTTCTTGGCAGCCTGGAAAAGTTCGAGCAAAAAGTCGAGTTGCATGAGCGCCTCGCCGCCCGATACCGTGATGCCACCCTTGGGACCCCAATAGTTGCGGTAGCGCTCGGCACAATCAAGCAGATCGTCAACCGACTCGCGCGTGTAGTTGTCGCCGCTCCAGGTGTCGGGGTTGTGGCAGTAGGCGCAGCGCATGGGGCAGCCTTTGAGGAAGATGATGTAGCGAACACCAGGACCATCGGCCGATCCAAAAGATTCAGTCGAATGAACCAGTCCCTGCATCGTCGCTCCCTTCCGCTCGTTGTGCCCACAGGCATGCGTCAGTACGTCTGAAATTTACTGTGTGGAGCGCTCTCGTTCCTTGACTACAATCAAATAATGCAGAAATATCACGGAAGCACTTTGGGTTTGTTTTGTTTGGCAACAGCGCGGCCACATATGGGTACGAGCGGCTTTGCTGTGCGGCCTCTGGAAGCGCGAAATGCCAGCTTTCGGAAACGCTATTCGTCGGATTAAGCGTTACTCGTCGCACTGGGTAACGGCGCGCAAGCCCTCTACGTCTACTACGCGCAGACGTCCGCGGCCCGGGCGCTCAATGAGGCCCTCGCGCACAAAGCGGGCAATGTTGCGGCTCACGGTTTCGGGGCGCAGGCCTACCGAGCTTGCAATGTCTTCGAGCTTAAGACGAATCTCGGGGCCGGCGCACTGACGGTCGCGCAAAAGCAGGTACTCGGCTAAGCGGCGGCGCGGGTCGCGAATAGAGAGCATCATGATTTTTTCTTCTGCCACGTCAAGCTCGGTGGTCACCATGCGAATAAGGCCGAGCGCTACATCGGGGTGGTTGGCGAGCATCTCTTCAAAGTCTGCGCGGTGAATGCGACAGAGCTGCACGGGCGTGAGGCACTCTACGGAGTAACGGTAGATGTGTTCGGCAAGAAACATGCCGTGCCAAAGGGCTTGACCATCGTGTAGAATGTCGAGCACGTACTCCTCGCCGTTTGAGGTGCTGCGGAAGGTTTTTATGCGCCCGGAGCGCACCACGATGATGGACTCGATAGGGTCGCCCTCGTGCACGATGATGGAGCCCTGCGTGTGAGACGAGTGGCGCGAGCAGGCGAGCAGTTCGCGCTTGGCGTCTACGGGCAGGTCGGCAAACAGGCGGATGTTATCCATGCACGAGCTGCCGGCGCGGCTAAAGGCGCAGTTATGGCCTGCACCGGCGCACACGCGGTTGTTTTGTGGTACTGCTGGTTTTGATGCTTGTTGTATCTGCTTATAGGCCATCGCTCACGCTCCAACTAGGGTTTTGTCTCCCGTATTTTAACAGGGGAGATACGCGCGAG
>CAVJWJ010000087.1:0-3519 GCA_963653375.1 Roseburia sp. CAG:303 | reverse complement strand
GCCTTAACGGCGCAACCCACAACTTGCACGTTGTCGCAGTGCTTGCGAGCGGCTTCTTCCAGCGGGTTATAAGCCTTGTAACCAAAGGCTGAGATAACCGTGGCAGCAGGCAGACTGTGCTCGGTACCCTCGGCATCGGTGTAGACCACGGCAAAGCCCTTGCCGTCGCCCTCGGCTGCAGCGCCCGACCAGCTGGCAACGGCGGCGTTTACGTCCACGCCGGTTTCGACGCGCGAAACGGTAGCGTTGAGCACGCTCTTTACGCCGGCAGTAGCCATCATGCCCAAGAAGGCGCCACGGGTGATAGGCATCATGTCGAGGCACAGGGCATCGCGCATCTCGACCACAGTGACGTCGTCACGGTAGGCAGCCACAAACTCGGCGGTCTCGGCACCAACTTCGCCGCCGCCGCAAACCACAACGGGGCCAGGCTTAACGGCAACCTTGCCCAGCAAAACATCCTCGGCAAAGACAGCGTTCTCCAGGCCTGGAATGGGCAGCTCAAGCGGCTTGGCGCCCGTGGCAATAACCACGGCGTCGGGTGCGAAGGTCTCAATGGCAGTCTCGTCAACCTCAACGCCCAGGTGCATGGGCACGCCCATGGCTGCAAGTTCGGCGCGCAGGGAGCTTACGTAGGTAGCAAGCTCGCCCTTGCCGGTGGGGTAGGCGGCAGAGCGGAACTGGCCACCCAAGGCCTCTTGCGCTTCAAAGACCTCGACCTTGTGGCCGCGCTCAGCTGCGGTCTTAGCGGCCTGCAGACCAGCCGGGCCACCACCAATAACCATGACCTTCTTGGCGTCGGCCTCGGCAACCTTGGCCAGGTCGTTTTCGTACTCGCGACCCACGCGCGGATTTACCAGGCAGGTAACCTCGGAGTCAATGTAGAGCGGGAACTCACAACCCTGCAGGCAGCCGATGCACTGACGTGCCTCGCAAAAACGGCCAGCGCGCGCCTTGGCGGGCATGTGAGGATCGGCGAGCGAGCCACGGCCCATAGCAACGGCGTCTGCTACACCCATCTCAATGAGGGTATCGGCCATCTCGGGGTCGTTCACGCGGTTGGAGAGGATAACCGGAATGTTAACCGTGGCGCGAATCTTCTCGGAGCGGTCCATGTTGGGCGCGTGTGGCGTGAACATGGGGGCAATAACCTGGTCGGTCGGCTTGCTTGCATACATGCCGTTTGAGCAGTTAATGCCATCAAAGCCAACCTCCTCAAGGTGGCGGCAAAGCTGCAGGGTCTCGGCGATCGTGCGGCCACCCGGCACCAGGTCGTCGGAGCTAATACGCACAATGATGGGGAAGTCAGCGCCCACCTGCTCACGCATGGCGGCAATAATCTCGTCCACAATGCGCACGCGGTTGCAGAAGCTGCCGCCGTACTCATCCACACGGCGGTTGATAGCGGGCGAGAGGAACTCTGCCAGCAGATAGCCGTGAGCGCAGTGGAGTTCTACGCCGTCAAAGCCGCCCTGCTTGGCGCGACCAGCGGCTGCGCCAAAGTCGGCCACAAGCTGGTGAATCTCGTCTACAGTCATCTCGCGGGCAAGGGTCTGGCAGGCCGGGCAGGTTGTAGCAGCGGGAGCAACAACGTCCAAGTCGCCGGCAGCCTGCGGCATAACCTGGCGGCCGGGGTGATACATCTGGCAGAAAATCTTGGAGCCGTGGGCATGAACAGCATCGGTGAGCTGTACGTTTCCGGCAATTTGCTCGTCGTTATACAGGCCGGGAATGCGCGTATAGCCCTTGCGGCCTTCCTGAACGGCGTAATCCTCAGTGATGAGCAGGCCCCAGCCACCCTTGGCCTTCTCCTCCATGTACTTGATGTAGCGCTCGGTAATCATGCCGTCGAGCGTGCCATAGTTGGTAACCATGGCGGGCACTACGAGGCGATTCGGGATCTCGCAGCTGCCAATTTTGAACGGCGAAAACAGCGTGTCGAGTTTCATATGCGTTCCTCTCTTTATAGGCGAGAGTCCCTCCCTCGCCATACAATGAATGATGTTCAAGGTGGGGGTTGCCCCCAGGTCAAGCGTTGTCTTGCGGATTGGAGGGAGCATGCGCTGCACGCAAAAAGAGGTGCGCGAAAAGCTCGGCATCAGTCGCGATACGCTGCGCCTCTACGAGCAAAAGGGCATCATATATCCCGAGGTAGATCCCGCAAATGGATATCGCTATTACGATGACTGGCAGGTCAACCTACTGTGGGATTGCAAGCACTACCAAGCTATGGGTTTTTCGCTTGCTCAAATTGCCGAGATTTTGCAGAGCGATTCAATGGAGCGGCTGACGTCTCGTGTGGACGCGCGGGCAGACGAGGTGGAGCGTCAGATTCAGCGTGAGCAGCTTGAGCTGGCCGCTTTGCGAGCGCGTTGCTGTGAGATGAGTGAGGCGGAGGTGGGTCTGGGCACCTTTGCGTTTGAGGACTTTACGGGGCGCGTGTACTTTGCGGCGCGTGAAGATCACGAGTTTTGCGCCGAGGTTGATGCTGAGGCCGTGGCGTTTATGAACGCTCATTTGTCGCTGATGGAGCCCCTGCTGTGGTTTCCTCGCTTGGAAGAAAACCACTTCTTCTGGGGTTATGCTTTGCCGCCGACTATGTTTGAAGAGCTGCTGCGTGACACAGATGGTGCACGAATCGAGCCAGGGCATGCGGGCATTACTGCTATCGAGCCGGCTCGCGCACTTTCTACCTGGATTGATGCGGGTGAGCGCTGGAGCATTGGGCTTGAGCTCTTTGAACCGCTTTTGAACGAGGCATATGTACGAGGGCTAGAACCGCGTGGCGAGATCTGTGCCGATCTGATTGCCCGTGCACATGGGGCGGACGGCTACCACCGCTATTTGCATGTTTACCTGCCGCTGAAGTAGGCGGGAGCTGGGCTGAGTTATCCGGGCCTGTCTCATCGCAGAGCCAACACAAACAGAGCCGCTTTACAACGCGGCTCGTGTTTTTTGCGGCAGGTTGGGTACAAACGTCACCGGTTTTCGTAAGATTCACTTGTCAGCCAAGACTAACAAAGGAGGGCCCATGCCCAACAAACCCGTGAAGATTGTCATGCTTACTGGCTACCTAGGTGCCGGCAAGACCACGCTTCTCAATCACATTCTCTCTAACGACGGCGGAATTCGCGCAGCTGTGATTGTCAACGATATTGGCGAGATTAACGTCGACGCCGACCTTATCGCCGATGGCGGTCTTTCCGAGACCGATGACCTGATTCCCCTTACCAACGGTTGCATCTGCTGCACCCTTTCCGAGGATCTGGCAAACCAGCTGCAGGGCATCGCCGACTCTGGCAACTTTGACTACATTATCATCGAGGCTTCCGGCATCTGCGAGCCTATCCCCATCGCGTACACCATCTCGAGCTTCTGCGACCAGGCTAAGGTGGGCGGCGAGCCCAAGCTTGCGCTCGACAACATTGTTGCTGTGGTGGACTGCGCTCGCATGTACGACGAGTTCAATGGTGGCCGCGCGCTGCTTGCCGAGGACATCGACGAGGACGACATCGAGAG
>CAVJWJ010000086.1:0-6509 GCA_963653375.1 Roseburia sp. CAG:303 | reverse complement strand
GACTGTGGAGAACATAAGCGCTTGAAGCGGCATACGCGTGATGCCAACACTGCGAAAGATGGCTGCCTCAAAGTTGTAGAGCAGAATTGCGGGCAGGGCGAGCAAAAAGACGCGCAGGTAGAGCACGGCTTGTGGCATGGTTTCGTCAGGCACGTTGAGTGCGGCAAGCACCGGCTGGGCCAAAAGCTCGCCCAAAGCAATAACAACAAAACCGGCGAGGCTCATGAGAATCGCGGTGTGCACGGCGCGGTTTACGGTGCGCTTGTCTCCGCGGCCAATGGCGGTAGCAATTACCACATTGGCGCCAAGCGAAAGGCCAATAAACAGATTGAGAATCAGGCTTGTAACCGGCACATTTGAGCCCACGGCAGCCATGGCGAGCGTGCCGCCATCGCCTGAAAAGTTGCCAATGATAACGGTAGCAATGAGGTTGGAGAGCTGCTCCAAGATGCTCGTGGCGGCAACAGGAGCCGCAAAGAGCGGGATGGCTCGCCAAAGCGAGCCGGTGGTCATGTCTATCTGTCCTGATGTGCTGGCGGTACTCATAATGCTCCTTGGTAAATCAAACAGACACGATGATACTCCGATGGTGCGGCGCGCGCGCAAACTGACGGGTTGGGTACGGATATGTCACAATGGGCAAATGACTGCGACTATGAGTGACTACGAGCAAAGGATTTCTATGCTGCTGTGCCCTGTGTGTAGCAAGACGCTTGAGATGGACGAGCACGGTGCTCACTGTGAGCAGGGGCATCGGTTTGATCGTGCACGCGAAGGTTATCTGAACCTTTTACGCTCCAACAAGAGTGGAGACAGCACGGGGGATCCTAAGGGGCAGGCGCGTTCGCGGCGTGATTTTTTGAACCGGGGTTATTACGCGCCCCTGCGTGATGAACTGGTGCGCATGGTGGGCGAACGTGCGGCGCTGCATGCTGCTACGAGCGGAGATGAGCCACTGCATTTGCTTGATATCTGCTGTGGGGAGGGCTATTACACCAGTGCAATGGGAAGTGTTGCGGGTGTTGAGGCCTATGGCTTTGACCTGGGTAAAGAGATGGTACGCTTGGCGGCCAAGCGCGGGGGTGCTACCTACTTTGTGGCAAACATGAAGGCAATTCCTGTGCCTGACGGGTCAATTGATGTGGCTACACACCTGTTTGCGCCCTTCAACGAGCGTGAGTTTGCGCGTGTGCTGGCACCTTCGGGCTCGCTGCTGAGCGTTATTCCTGGCGCGCGCCATCTTTGGGGCTTAAAGCAGGTTCTGTATGACACGCCGTACCTTAACGATGAAAAGCTTCCTCAGACGGACTTGCTGGCGCTTGTGAACACGCATAAAGTGTCGGCGCATATTACGCTTGAGACTCCGGCAGATATCGAGGCGGTCTTTCAGATGACGCCGTATTATTACCGCACGCGTCCACAGGATCGTGCGCGGCTGAGCACTCTGCAGACGCTCGAGACCGAGACAGAGTTTGTAATTGCCGAGTATCGTCGCGCGTGAGGAGGGATATGGACAACATGCAACAAGCTCAAAGCTTGGCTGAGAAGGCCGGACTGCAGCTGGTGAGTTGTCCTGAGGGGCTTACGCTTACGGATGGCACTCTGGAGCTTCGTGCCGATTTTGCCCATATGCTGCCTCGCATTAAGCAGGGGCGCTTGCAGCAGGAGATGCTCGTGCGTGCTGCGCGCGTACGTGGCGTGGAGGCTCCCGTTGTGGTGGATGCCACAGCAGGCTTTGGTGAGGACTCGTTGTTGTTGGCGGCTGCAGGTGCAACCGTGCATCTTTTTGAGTGTAACCCGGTAATTGCAGCGCTTTTGGCAGACGCATTGGAGCGTGCTTTGGCAGTGCCTGAACTGAGTGGTGCTGCTGCACGGATGATTCTTCACATGGGGGATAGCATATCCGGCATGGCTGAGCTGTGTGCGCAGGATATTAATGCGCATGTGGTGTATCTGGATCCTATGTTTCCCGGACGCACCAAGAGTGCTGCGGTAAAAAAGAAGTTTCAACTTCTGCATCACCTAGAGCAACCGTGTGCAAACGAAGATACTCTTATGCAGGCGGCGCTCGCAACCGCCTCGCGCAAGGTGGTTGTTAAACGGCCGATTAAGGGACCGCTTTTGGCTGGCGTTAAGCCAAGCTCGCAGCTTAAAGGTAAAGCTGTACGTTATGACATTGTGATTCCGCCCCGCGTCTAGGCATGCGTGCCAAGACGCCTTTGATGTTGAATGTGAGGTAATCAGGTGGATATTCGTAAGACCACTGAGGCTGATTTGCCTGCGGTTATGGCAATTTACGATGCTGCTCGCGCCTTTATGCGTGCGCATGGCAATATGACGCAGTGGCCGGTGGGAAATCCGTCTGAAGAGAAGGTACTGACTGATATTGCACGTGGCGGCAGCTATGTGTGTGTAGAGGATGAGCGCGTGGTAGGCACCTTTGCATTTCTTGAGGGGCCCGATGCTACCTACGATGTGATTGAGAATGGCGCCTGGCATTGCAATGAGCCGTATTGGGTTATTCATCGCGTAGCTTCTGATGGTACCGTGCGTGGCGTGGCAAGCGCATGCTTTAGCTACTGCAAGGAGCGCGCCTCGCATCTGCGCATTGATACGCACGAGGATAATACCCCCATGCAAGGGGCTATCAAAAAGAATGGCTTTACCTACTGCGGCATAATTCACATTGCCGACGGTAGTCCTCGTCTGGGCTTTGACTGGCACTGCTAGGAGCGAACTGCCCACCTGTGAGACTCGTTCGTCTGCGCGATTCGTCCATTTGCACGGCTCACCCGTCCTTGCGAAGCGTTACTCCATTCCTGGAAAGCCCGTTTGACGCAGGGCTTCGTAGAGCACGATAGCTGCGGCGTTGGAGAGATTGAGCGCACTGATGCGGTAATCGTTGGGGTTAACAAAATTGCCGCAGATATCCTGCTGCAGGATATCTGCATGGTCGCCATCTGTGTGCCCTAAGGATGCCTCGTGTGCTTCCCATGCTTCGGCGTTAGCAAGGCTTGCTTGATCGGGCAGCATAGGAATGCGCTCACAGCGCTCAGCCGCGCCAGCAAGCAGCTCCTCGGGAATGCCACTGCTTTCACTGCCAAAGACCAGGAAGTCGCCATCGCAATATGTTGATTCCGCATAGGTGCGTCAAGCCTTCTTGGTTAGCAGGTGGAGTCGCGCGTCGTCTGCATCAAGGCCGTTGCACTCCAAAAACTCGTCCCAGCTGTCATAGACCGTGACGTCGAGGTTTTCCCAATAACCAAGCCCCGCGCGGCGCACCGTTTTGTTATCGAGCGAGAATCCAATGGGGCCTACCAGGTGCAGGCGAGCACCTGCCACCACGCAGGTGCGCCCGATGTTTCCTGTGTTTGCTGGAATTTCTGGACGATACAAAACGATATTAAACATGCTGCTCCAAGCACTAGGTAGGCGCTTTTGCCGTTCTTAGGCAAGGTGCCTCTTTGGTATCACGGCTCGCTTTACGCATAGCATTTTATGGCAAGAGTCGGGCGGGGCACGCTAGATACCAATCGCCAAAATGCGGTCGCGGAACGAGCCGAGTGCGCGCGTAATGAACTTAAGCCACACGCCAACGAGCACGGCGGCAACGATGGTGCCTGCGCCCACACTGCCAATGCTATGTAGAAACGCAAGGCACGAGACGAGCGATACCACAACCATGCTGATGTCGAAGGCAATCTTAACGGTCGAGAATTTGATGCCCGTGAGCTGAGAAATAGCGAGCATCGTGCCTTCACCAGCGAGTGGAATAAGGTCGGCTGGTACGTACAGAAAGATGCCGAACGCTACAATAACGGTACTGAGCAGGCAAAACAGCACCTGTTGCACGATACCCTCGGGGCTGGGGAAGCTGGCGGCTACGCCAAGTGCCCAGGTAGTTAGTGCGCCAAAGAGCACGCCAACGGGCACCTGGAGCAAGTTTTTGAGCACAAACTTGCGTCGCAGAAGCACAACCTGAATACACACGAGCACGATGTGAAAGACAATTGTGGCCAGACCCATCTCGAGCCCCCAGATGAGGTTGATGGAGTAGGGGATGCTGCTGACAGGCGAAACGCCAAGGTTCGATTTAATCGAAATAGCCACGCCAAGTGTCATAATGGCCAAACCCGCCAAATACATAACTACGCGGACAATATAGTTACTCGGTTTTCTCATGAGCCCCTCCCAAATCTAAAGCGCAGCATTGCCTACAGGGGGCATAGCCCCTGAAAGTGTCTGCATATTGAATTAGAGCATGTGGGGTTTATTATACGACACGCGAGCCGTGCAGGTTGCTCTATGCCAGCGCGCGGGACGTACAATAACGAGCGAAAACCATCATTTATTTTCTGAGAAGATGCCCATACGCGTGGTAAGGAAGGCTGAGGGGCTGCGTCTATGAGATACACCATTGTTGCAGTTGGCAAGCTTAAAGAGCGCTTTTGGAAGGACGCCTGCGCGGAGTACACAAAGCGTTTGGGTGCCTATGCCAAGGTTGAAATGCGTGAGATTGCCGACATTGATCCTGCGCGCGCAGGAGGAGTAGACGCAAGCCGTCGGCGCGAGGGCGAGGCTATTCTTGCGGCGGTGCCGGAGCGCAGCCATATGATCTTGCTTGCGATTGATGGTAAGCAACGCTCGAGCGAGGATTTCTCGGCACATTTGGACGAGTTAGCGCTGCGCGGTTCAAGTGACCTTACCTTTGTGATTGGTGGCTCCGATGGCGTTTCTGATGCGGTGCGAGCGCGCGCAGACGAGACCTTTTCCTTTGGTCCCATTACGCTGCCGCACAACTTAGCGCGTGTGGTTTTGCTCGAGCAGCTCTATCGTGCCTGCAAAATTTCTCGCGGCGAGCCGTATCACAAGTAGAGGCTGGTGTAAGGTTTCGAGGGTGGCAGGAAGGCAACACATTTAAGAAATCTGGGAGAAAACGATGACTGAGCAGTGCGATAACACGCGCAAAGAGCGCATGACAGGAGAGCTGCTCAAGCAGCTGTTGGCCTCTGCTACGCCCGAGGCGTATCTCTCTATGCCTGACACCATTGTGGATCGCACGCTTCCGAATTACTTGTTTGAACTTCTTCACGCTCATGGACTCAAACGGCCTGAGGTTATTCGTGCTAGCGGGGTTAACACCACGGTTGTCTACGACATTTTTCAGGGAAAAAGCCGCCCAGGGCGTGACCATGCCATCATGCTGGCCTTTGGGCTGCGCTGCAATTTGCAAGAAGCCCAGCGCTTACTGCGGCTTGCTGGCGTATCGGAGCTTTGGTGTAAGGTGGCTCGTGACGCAGTGATTATCTGGTGCTTTGAGCACGGTCTTACCCGCGAAGAGGCTGACGATGAACTCTATCGTCTGGGCGAAAAGACGCTTCTGGGTACTGGCCCACTGAAGTAGGGCTATGCCTCCGATTCTGGGCTCCAAGGCTTTTGTCATCATTGGTCGATTCAGTTGCCAACTGAGGATACCTCTGCGGTGCGTGACTAAACTAAAATCAACTATGCCGTGCTCCTACCGAGGGGCTAGCCCAAGCAGCGCCGAGGAGGACGGGGTTTGAACGACGAGCAGGTTTTGCACGCTATTGCTATTGATGACGCATATTGCGTTGAGCGAGTGTTTGCTCGTGGTGCTGGGGGCATAACTGAGCTTGTAACCATTGAGGGTGCGGGTCCCTTTGTGCGCAAAAAGATTCCCGTTGAGCTGGCTAATCAGACTGTATGGTCGGCTATTGGAGCGCTGGACTGCGCGCGACTTCCTAAGGTAGAAGCCACATACTCGCTGCCCGATTACTACGTGGTTGTTTACGATTACGTGCCGGGTCCTACGCTTGAAGAGCGTGTGGTTGGCAAGGGTAAGCTTGCGCTTAAAGAAGCGGTTTCTCTGGCGTTGAATGTTTGTGAGGCTGCTGCGGCTTTGCATTCGTGTGGTGTGATTCATCGGGATTTGAGCCCGCGCAATGTGATTGTTTCGGCCGACGGCGCGCATCTTATTGACCTTGGCATTGCGCGCATGCGCGTAGAGGGTGCTACGCGTGATACGGCCTTCTTGGGCACGCGCGGTTTTGCCTCGCCTGAGCAATATGGCTTTGCACAGACCGATGCTCGAAGCGATGTCTATGCGATTGGCAAGCTGCTGGGCTATATGCTTACGGGTGTGCAGCCTGACGAGGACGCGTATGAGACCTTGCTCACTAATCCGTCTGTGGTGGATGCGAGATGTGCGGCGTGTGTCCAGCGTGCTTGCGCGTTTGAACCCAGCGCTCGCTATCAAAGCGCAGAAGAGATGGCTTTCGCATTGCGCGAAGCAGCTGGCATGGCTCTTGTGGAAGCTATGCTTGTGCCTCAGCATGCTGGCGCAGACGCGGGGACAAGTGAGGGCACGACTGCGGATGTAGATGCGGCTGCAGGCATGGGTACTGACGGCAAGACAGCCTCAGATGTTGGTGCAAATTCAGGTGCTGCTGCGAGCTCTGATGCGAATGCAGGCGTGAATGCGAGTGCAC
>CAVJWJ010000085.1:0-6555 GCA_963653375.1 Roseburia sp. CAG:303 | reverse complement strand
GGAGAAAATCTGGGAGCTTCGTTGTTAGCTGCAGCTTTAGGGGGAGTCCTAAACCGAAGTGTATTGCCACCGGCGGGCTGTGCTGCCGCGCTTGCCGTATATAACTTGACGGGGTAGTAGTGCTCCTTCAAGGTAAACATATCCCTTGTGTACATGCCTCCTTTGGGAGGTCTATATGAACCTGTTTATCGAAACTCCGCGTCAGCAAGCTGAGCGCTTGGCGCGTGGTGCAGGAGAGGCTTGTGCGGAGCAGCCTGCCTCTGGGCTGTTTTCCGGTGTGCGTGAGATGCCAACTCAGCCGCAGACGCAAATGCCGCAAAAAGGAGAAGTGCGCGGGTCTGAATTTTTGGCAGAAGCATCTAAGAAACCTCGTCGACTCTTTAAGCGCCGCCGGGCTCAGCGCGGGATGTCTGGCGACTTTCAGGCAAAGGCTCAGCCTGATACTGGAAGCAATGTGTCAACTGCTTCTTCGGATACTTCTGCATCTACAACAAGGACTTTTGGGCTTGAGCAGCCTATAAGTGGTCACTCTGAGGCTGCCCAAGCAAATCTTGCATCAGAGCCGTATTCCATCGCGCAGGAAAGCTATGCTGCTGAGCTTGATTACGACCGTAAACGGCATCGTGTCCGTCATCGTAGGGCTATCCTACGCGTGCTGCTCGTGATTGTTCTGGTTCCCGTGGTGCTCTTTGCCGCTTTTGTGGCTGCTTATGCCCTTACTTGCGTGCTGAATGGCGCTACCCCAGAAGAGTTCTTTCAGCTTATGAGCAGCTTATTTGACCGGATGGGCACCTTTGCTTCTGCGATTACAAGCCAGCTAAAGTTACCAGCTCTATAGCGGTGGTTTTAAGGCGAGAGCGTATTCCATGATGGCTCGGGCTGTCTCGCGGCTTACTTTTGAGTTGTCTCCGCCGTGAAGGTAGGCATATACGTTTCCTTTATTGAGGCCAAGCTGCTTACAAAGGTGGTAACAAGTGACGTTGCTTTGTTCGAGCGCAACCAGGGTTTTTTCTCGCATGAGTCCAGATATCCTGCGATTAGTCGTTGCCTTGTTTTTTACTGCTAAGTAAGAGCGCCAGACATTGAGGTAGCGATTTTGAAGCTCCTCTTGCTCAAAGAACTCTTCCCATGAGCTGCACTTTTGAAACAGCTCATGGGTTGCGGCGTAACTTTCAGCCATCCAAGCGTTCTGTGCGAGCCTGAGTACATAGTCTCCCTTGTTTTGAGTAAGGGCGAATAGGAAAACTGCTTCGGACGCACTAGGAGAATCGGTTGTCACCGCATGTAGAAGACGCTTTAAATTGCTGGTTTCAAGTCCGGTTAGCTCGCGAGAATAGTTTTTTAGGAAGCCCTTAAATGTTAGGTTCATCTGCAATGCTCCTTGCGATAGCGCTCGTAAGCGCAAACCATTTCGCTGTAGCTTCTCTTTCTGAGGGAGACGAAGCAAGCGCTTCTTTGGGGTCTCGAATAAGGTAATCAAGCTGATTCCAATTGAGCGTGGCGAGGAATTCAGGGCTGTTTAAATCTGCGATGTCGTTGGGGCGATATGCATATAGCTTCATAACAGCTAGATCTTCCAGGGAGTTTGCGCAGAATGAGCGCTCCGCCACCAACAAGTACAACATCGAGTGGCTCTGCCAGGTTTTCAAATAGAAGGCTTGCTTCTTCATCGATAGAGAGGAGTGTTTCTTTCAATTCGTCTCTAAACATCGGCATACCTCCTTAGTATTATTCAAGATGAATAATACTATAGTTTTGATAGTAGGAACTCCTGTTTCGTAGTTAGTCTCATCGGTATACTGAGTGCTGTGAGTGTACAGACGTAAGGGGTAGTGGTTTGGAAGTAGTTATCATCATGGTTGTCTTGGTGGCGGCTATCCTGCTATGTGGTTGTTTGATTTTGCTGCTACAGATGCGCAAAGCTACCGCTGACAAGCAACGTGATTTGCAAGGTTTGACAGATATGCTCACTCAGCTTTCTGATGTGGTGAGTGCAATGCGACAAGCTGAGGCTGTTGCAGATGCGGCAGAACAGCAACGTCATGAAGCACTGGCTCGGCAATTAGCTCAGCAGACTGCTCAAGTAGATGCGCTACGCCGCGAGACATTGCAGCAGCTGGGAGCGAATCGTGACTCGGTGGACACGCGGCTGGAGACGGTGCGTCAGTCTGTGGAAGCGCAACTAGCGAGCATTCGTAGCGACAACGCACGCCAGCTTGAACAAATGCGTATGACGGTGGATGAGAAGCTTTCGCGCACGCTTAATGATCGGCTTTCGTCCTCGTTTAAGCAGGTAAGCGAACAGCTTGAGGCAGTGTATCGCGGGTTGGGTGACATGCAGAGCATTGCTGCCGGCGTGGGCGACCTTAAACGCGTGCTGGGTAATGTAAAGACGCGTGGCATTTTGGGTGAGGTACAGCTGGAGGCCATCCTCTCAGAGATTTTGGCACCGGGACAGTATGAGAAAAACATTGCTACCAAGCCAGGCTCAAATGAGCGGGTTGAATTTGCCGTCAAGCTTCCGGTGGAGGAGGGTGAGCCAGTGCTTCTGCCCATCGATTCCAAATTTCCGGGCGATGCGTACGAGCATCTGCGTGACGCGCAAGATTCGGGTGATGCGGAGGCGGTGTCAAACGCGCGTAAGGTGCTGGAGATTCGCATTAAGGCTGAGGCTAAAGACATTCGCGATAAGTATCTAAGCGTGCCGCAGACTACCAACTTTGGCATCATGTTCCTGCCGTTTGAAGGGCTTTACGCCGAGGTGGTGAGCTCGCCTGGCTTGGTGGAAACACTCTCGCGTGAGTATCGCGTTAACGTGGCTGGGCCTAGCACCATGGCTGCGCTGCTCAACAGCTTGCAGATGAGCTACCAGACGTTCCGTTTGCAAAAGCAAACCGACGACGTGCTGCGTGTGCTTACAGCGGTGAAGGCTGAGCTGCCACGCTATCAGGACGCACTGCGTCAGGCGCGCCGACAGATTGACACGGCGGGACGCACGGTCGACTCCATCATCACAACGCGCACCAACGTAATTGAGCGCAAGCTGGACGCCATTGGCTCTGCGGAGATGGGTTCAGATGAGGCTGCAGCGCTGCTGGGTTTTTCTGACGAGCTCGTGCAGGGCGGCGCTGACGTACCGTTGGATGGGGGATCTGGAGCTGCGGCGCGCGCTGGTAGCGAAGCTGCTAGCGGAACTGTGAGCGTAACTTCGGATACTAGGCATGCTGCTATTAGCGAATTGCTGCAGGAGACGGGCGCGCACGCAACCAGGGGAGCAGATGCCTAATGCCGCGCGAGACTAACGCTAGTAAGCGCGAACGAGCGGTTGAGTTTTGCGACCGTCTGGAGCGTCGGTATGGGCCCGTTGAGTGTTTCTTGGACCACGAGAATCCCTTTAGGCTAACTATCTCTGTACTGCTCTCCGCTCAGACCACGGATGCTCAGGTGAATAAGGTAACACCGACACTGTTTGAACGTTGGCCTACGCCTGAGGCTTTGGCGCAGGCGAGTGTGGCTGAGGTGGCGGAAGTCATTAAGACGTTGGGCTTTTACAAGAGCAAGGCTAAACACGCGGTGGAGTGTGCTCAGATGATTGTGGCTGACTACGGCGGCGAGGTGCCGGCTAGCATGGACGAGCTGGTAAAACTTCCTGGTGTGGGGCGCAAGACGGCAAACATCGTGCTTAATGTTGGCTTTGGCATTGTTGAAGGCATTGCGGTGGATACGCATGTGAATCGCATTGCGCATCGGCTGGCGTTCTCGCCCAAGACGCATGAGAAGGAGCCGCTTAAAACGGAGCAAGATTTGTTGAAGATTTTGCCGCGCGAATACTGGGAATCCGTGAACCATCAGTGGATTACCTTTGGCCGCGAGATTTGTCATGCGCGGGGGGCGGAATGTGGGGTCTGCCCAGCTAGCGACCTCTGCCCCTCTGCGCGGCTGTAGCACTGAACCTTGGCGTTCAAGCCGTCGCTCACGTGCTTAAGCACGCTTCGCTCCTCTTTCACACCAATCTTCAGCACTACAGCTGCGCAGAGTCGTTAATAGGGCACTGAACCTTGGCGTTCAAGCCGTCGCTCACGTGCCTAAGCACGCTTCACTCCTCTTTCGCACTAACCTTCGGCACTATAGCTTCGCAGGCTGTTTAGCGAGGCCTTGAGCCTTGGCACTCAGACCATATGGAATCGCGCAGCACGGGCGGCGTGTGGCGCGTAAAATAAGGCTCTGACTTTTACGCGTGAAGGGGATTAATCGATGCTTATCCATCGAATAGCTGCGCAGTTGTATACCGCCGAAGGCCCGCGAATCATAGAGCAGGCGCTGGACAAGGGCCAGGACGCCACGCTAGCGGTCTCGCTCTCGGCGCGCACGCTTATGCTTGCGGCACAGTTTGCGCGTCGCCCCCGGCCGTGCGTCTATGTAGTTTCGGGTGAAGACGCAGCTGATCGCGCGGCTCGAGCGCTCAGTGCCTACGTAGGAGCCGAGCACGTGGCGCGTTTCCCTGAGCGCACCGACTATCCCTGGAAAGACGAGCAACCTGACGACGCTGTGGTTGCTGCACGCTGCGCCGCGCTGGGGCGTGTTGCCTCGGGCGAGGCGTGCATCATGGTGGCCTCTGCGCGAGCACTCCTGCGCTGTGTTCCGCCGAGCGAAAGCTCCTACTGGGCTTCGACTTCGTTTGCGGTGGGACAGGAGATTCCGTTTGAGGATGTACCTGCGCGTTTGGTAGGTATGGGGTACACCTCGGCTGACGAGGCGGACGTCCCGGGGCTTTTCCACGTGCACGGCGACACGGTTGATATCTTTCCTGCGCAGGCGTCTTCGCCCGTGCGCATTGAGTTTTTTGGCGACGAGATTGATCGCATCCGCCGCATGGTTTCTTCTACGGGCCAGACCATTGGCGACGAGCAGTCGGTAGAGATTTACCCCTGCCGCGAACTTGCACTCACCGACGATGCGGTGCACCGTCTGCGCGCGGCGCTTTATGCTCCGGCCAAGACTGATACCGAGCTGGCGGCTCTCCTGGAGATGGTAGAGGCGCGCATCGTTACGCCTGAGCTGGAGCGATTCTTGCCGCTGATGTACGAGAGCACGGTGAGCCCTCTGGCGCACGTTGGTGGGCAAACGCTCGTGGTGCTTTCTGAGCCGCGCTCGCTGTTTGACGATTGCACACGTGCTTATGAGGACCTGGAGCGTCGCGGTGAGGCAGCGGGTGTAAAGAAACTTGACGGCCTGTATGTGCGTCCGCAGCAGCTTGACTTTGGACGCGGACAGCGCCTGAACTATGTCTCGATTATTCGCGCGGGTGGCGCGGTAACGGCCGAGCTCAAGGTTGAGCAGCCTGCTATCGCGGGCTCGGACATGCGCTTTATCTCGCGCATTCAGGAGGTTGTGGGCAATCGCTACGCCGCGCTGTTTGCCATTCCAGACCGTGGTGCGCGCGAGTCGATGGAGCTCACCTTTACTGATGAGTCCATTCCCTTTGAGGAGTCGTTGACTGCGGCGCCCGAGAACGCGGGCAACGTGGACCCGTTTGCACCCGTGCACGTAGCTGCCGCTGGTTCTGGGGAGCGTCTGGCTGCGGGTGAACGGCGGGGTGCTTCTGCTGGTGGTACTGACAGCGCCTCGAGTGTAGCTGCTGCACAGCCTGAACCTGCTATCTCGCATCGCACAACTGATGCACTCAATGCGCGTGACCTGGTCTCTGGTGCTGCGATTACGGTGCCCACCCTTACCCGTGGCCGCGTGACCTTTGTGGACGCGCCTATTGCTCAAGGCACCGTAATTCCCGAGGCTCACCTGGCAGTATTCTCGCTTGCCGACCTTAACGCGCGCATGGATGCCAAGCGCGGGCGCGCGCGCCGCCGCGTGGATATCACCGAGGTCACCTTCCCCTTTAAGCCGGGCGACTACGTGGTGCACGCCACGCACGGCATTGCCCTGTTTGCCGAGATTGTGCGCCAGGAGGTAGGTGGCCGCGAGCGCGATTACTTCTTGCTGGAGTACGCCGACGGCGACAAACTCTACGTGCCGCTCGAGCAGGTGGATCGCATTACGCGCTACGTGGGACCAGACGGCGACAAGCCGCGCCTCACGCGTCTGAATACGGCGGACTGGAGTCGTGCTACCGCCAAGGCGCGCAAGAGTGCCAAAAAACTCGCCTTTGACCTGGTAGATCTGTATACGCGCCGCTCCTCGGTAACGGGCATTGCGTGTCCGCCTGATACGCCTGAGCAAATTGAGATGGAAGAGAGCTTTCCCTACGAGCCTACGCATGACCAGCTCGATGCCATTGCCGACATTAAGGCTGATATGGAGGCGGCAAAGCCTATGGACCGCCTGCTCTGCGGCGACGTGGGCTTTGGCAAGACCGAGGTGGCGCTGCGTGCGGCCTTCAAGTGTGTGGATTCTGGCCGCCAGGTGATGGTGCTGTGCCCCACAACAATTTTGGCTCAGCAACACTTTGAAACCTTCTTTGAGCGCTTTGCGCCCTTTGGGCTAGAAGTGGACGTGCTTTCGCGCTTCCGCACGCCAGCTCAGCAGCGCCGTGCCCTT
>CAVJWJ010000084.1:0-6617 GCA_963653375.1 Roseburia sp. CAG:303 | reverse complement strand
CGATGGCAAACAGGCGGTTATTAACCCCTTTGATGCCTCGGCCTTGGAGCTTGCTCTCCAGATTCGAGAGAGCCTTGAGGCGAGCGGTGAAGACGTTACTATTACTGCACTCTCGATGGGAATACCTGCCACAGCAGAGCTGCTGCGCGACTGCGTTGCCCGTGGCGCCACCTCTGGCCTGCTGCTTTCTGACCGCACCTTTGCTGGCGCCGATACCCTTGCTACCACCTATGCCCTCTCACTGGGCATTGAGAACGCAGGCGGCGCAGACCTCATCATCTGCGGCAAGATGGCCGTAGAT
Source organism: Roseburia sp. CAG:303 (assembly GCA_963653375.1). Lineage (GTDB taxonomy): Bacteria > Actinomycetota > Coriobacteriia > Coriobacteriales > Coriobacteriaceae > Collinsella. Next base: position 6,316 of record CAVJWJ010000084.1, on the reverse strand, counting down.
GGCGACACCGCGCAGATTGGACCCGAGCTTGCAGGCACGTTTGATATCCCCTGTATCACGGATGTAACGGAGCTCTTGGAAGTATCCACTCAGCACGTGCGCCTCCTTCACGCTACCGACGAAGGCCACGACGTAGTGGACGTTCCCCTGCCCGCTGTGATTACCGTCTCTAAAGATGCCGCACAGCTGCGCATGCCAAGCATCGCTGGCATTATTGAGGCCGCCGATGCGGAAGTTCGCGTGCTCACCGCAGCCGAGACAGGCGCAGACTCCGCGCGCTGCGGACTGACAGGCTCACCCACACAGGTAGTGCGCTCGTTTGTGCCCGAGCGTGAACACAACTGCACGCACCTTGAAGGCGATGCAGCAAGCACGGCAGCGCAAGTAGCGGAGATTATTAAGGGGATGGAATAAATGAGCGGCTTGATAGTAGATACCGAAGCGTGTGTTGGCTGCGGCCGCTGCGTACGCGCCTGCGCCTCGGGTGGCATTGTGGTCGAGGGCGTGCGTCCTGCACGCGCTGCCCGTGTGACCGATTCGTGCATCCTGTGCGGCTCCTGTGTTGACGCTTGCCCCGTAGACGCGCTCTCCATTGAGCGTGATGAGTCCGCAAACGCGGTTGATCTTACGAGCTATAAGGACATCTGGGTTTTTGCGCAGACCGATTCTGCTGGCGCACTCATGCCTGTTGCCTGCGAGCTGATAGGCCGTGCCCGCGAGCTTGCTGCAGTGCGCACCTGCCGCGTTGTTGCCGTACTGGGCGAAGGTACTGAAGCTGCCTCCGCACATGCCGAGACCCTTATTGCCAGCGGTGCCGACGAAGTACTGCGTTGCCGCGATGAGCGCCTAGCAAGCAACGATGCACACATCTACGCACACTGGCTCTGCAATCTTATGCAAGAGCGCCGCCCCGAGGTCGTGCTCTTTGGCGCCACCGCCTTTGGTCGCGAGCTTGCCCCCAGCGTTGCCGTACGCCTGCAAACAGGCCTCACCGCCGACTGCACCGTGCTTGAGATGGACCAGGAGACAGGCCTTTTGCATCAAACGCGTCCAGCCTTTGGTGGCAACCTGATGGCAACCATCATGTGCCCCAACCATCGTCCCCAGATGGCCACCGTGCGCCCCGGCGTCTTTAGCGCCCCCGCACTCGACTCAACGTGCACCGGCGTGATTACCGAGGTTTCGCTCGATGCCGCACTCTCATCGAGCGTGCAGGTAGTCAAACACATTTCCGCCGACGACACCGAGTCGATTGCCGAGGCAAAGCGCTTGCTTGTGTTGGGCCGCGGCATTGGCTCCAAAAAGAATCTTCCGCTTATGCGTGAGCTGGCTCGTGCACTGGATGCCCAGATTGGTTGCACCCGCCCCCTTGTGGAGGCTGGCTGGCTTGAGTATCGCCACCAGGTAGGACAAACTGGCGTTTCGGTAGCGCCCGAGCTGCTCATCAGCCTGGGCGTCTCGGGCGCCATTCAGCACCTTGCTGGCATTGGCGGCGCCCAAACTGTCATTGCGGTAAACGAGGACCCGCAGGCCCCCATCTTTGGTGCTGCCCAGTACGCTGTGGTTGGCGACTGTGTCGAGTTTGCCCAGGCGCTCCTCGCCCAGCTACAGGGCTAACGCGCAGTCCTACTCCGCAGTCCTAAGCCACTGAGCCCTACGCCACAATTCTCAGCCACACAACACTCAACCGCTTTCCGCTAAACAAAAATCGCGCCGCCAGTACAACCTACCAGCGGCGCGATTTCTTTTACGCATTTACGAGCAGTGATTTGCGCGTACCTTACACGTACTTACCAGCACAGTGATCGGCCATGTGCTGAATCATCTGAGCTTCCCAGCCCACAAAGTCGCGTTTACGACGCTTAAGAGCACCGTCAACCAGCTCGTCGTAAGACACCTTAGCCTTAAGGTAGCGCGTTGCCTTAACGATACCCTCGCGCGTAAGGCAGCTCTCTTCAAGCTTCTGCGCGCCCAGGCCAAAGATTACCTTAGGGTTGAGCATGACGTGAGCGACCTCGGCGTCATCGGTATAGGCAAACATGGCAACGGTGGAGCCAATCTGGTTAGCAGCCAGGCAACCAGCGTTCTCTAGGCTCACAAGCGTATCAAGCAGATCCTGCGCGAGTTCAGCATCCTCCGCGGTGGCCGGGCGGCACGGCGTGCTCAGCACAACCTCGTCGGTAACGAGTTCCTTAATCATGGGTTTCTCCCTTACAGTCGACTGACAGCCTCCAAGGGTACCAGACTCCACGCACTGCTTAAAGCCGCGTTAGGCGCTTTAAGCCTGCTTACCCCAAACGCGCTCAGCCACACGCTTAACGAGCGCAACCTTGGCCCACTGCTCGTCCTCGGTAAGCTTGTTGCCACACTCGCAAGAAGCAAAGCCGCACTGCGGGGAAAGGTAGAGGTTCTCCAGTGGCACGTACTTGGCTGCCTCGTTAATGCGCTCTACCAGCAGGTCCTCATCCTCAAGGCCCGGCTGCTTGGAGGTCACGAGACCCAGAACAACCTTCTTTCCCTCAGCCACATGAGCGAGCGGCTCAAAGCCACCGGCGCGCGGCGTGTCGAACTCCAGATAGAACGCGTCGACATTCTCGTCAGCAAAGAGGTACGGCGCGATGGGATCGTAGCCACCCTCAAAGGCATAGGTTGAGTGATAGTTGCCACGGCACACATGCGTGGTGAGCACGAGGTCTGCCGGCTTGCCCTCGATAGCCAGGTTATTCAGACGAACACCCAGCTCAGAGACCTTCTGGATGTCAACCGGCTGCATGCCTGTCTTGGCCACAAAGTCGGTGTCGCAGTAGATGCCCCAGGTGCAGTCGTCAAACTGAATACTGCGGCAACCAGCGGCATAGAGCTCAGCGATGACCGTGCGATATGCGGCAGCGATGTCCTGAATCAGCTCTTCATCGTCGGCGTAGACAGCACGCAGCTTCTCAACCTGACCATCGCAACGGTCGAGGATAACCTCGGAGTAGGTCTGGACGGGTGCTGGCATGGTCTGACGGGCCACAGTGTTCTCGTCCTCAAGCGCCTTTACAAACTTGAAGTGCTCAACAAAGGGGTGATTCTCGCCAGAGATCTTGCCGGTAACAACGGCGGTATCGGCCGTGGTCTCCTCGTCGTGGAACATATAACCTTGGCGTGCCGTAGCGCGCTCAATGCCGTTCAGGCCCCACATAAAGTCGAGGTGCCAATAGCTGCGGCGGAACTCACCGTCGGTAATAACGTGCAGGCCAGCAGCCTTCTGCTTAGCAACAAGGTCGCGGATAGCCTCATCCTCAACGACTTTGAGGGCAGCAGCGTCGATTACGCCGTCGTTGAAATCGTGACGAGCCTGGTGCAGCACGTCCGGGCGCAGGAAGCTGCCTACAACGTCGTAGCGGAAGGGTGCGTTATGGGAGTAAGGCATGAGTGCTCCTCTCGGGTAGGTACGAATTGACATATCCGAGTGTGGCAGAGCACGCGTCAATAGAAAAGAACTTTATATCTATCGGGCAGTATAGGTGTTTTTTATGGCTAAGGCGGGCGAGACAGAGTCCTAAATATGCTCTTGCAGGGCCTCGATATAAGCCTCACCATAGCGTGTGAGCTGGGTATTTTTGCGCGTAATTACGCCAATCTCCATGTACTCATCCACATCAAGTGGGATAGCAATAATCGAAGGGCCGTTCAGCTCTGCTGAAATAACACCGGAGCACACCGTGTAGCCGTCCAGACCAATGAGCAGGTTGAACAGCGTCGCGCGGTCGCGCACGCGAATATTCTTGCTGCGATCGAGCGTGGAGAGAATCTCCTCAGAGAAGTAGAAGGAGTTGTAGTCTCCCTGCTCGTAGGAGAGATAGGGGTAATCTTGCAGGTCCTCGAGGCTTACCCGCGCGCGATGCGCCAGCGGATGTGAGGAAGATAGGAACACGTGAGGCTCGGCACGGAAAAGCGGCTCAAACTCAAGCTCGCTGCGGCGCAGCATTTTCTCAATCACCTCGCGATTGCGCGAAGACAGATAGAGGATGCCCAGCTCGCTTTTCATGTGCGCAACGTCATCGATAATCTCGTGGGTCTCCTCCTCGCGCAGCGTAAAGTCGTAGTGTGCGGCGTCAAAACGGCGGATTACATCTACAAAGGCGTTAACAGCAAACGAGTAGTGCTGGCACGAAACACTAAAGTGCGGCACCTGACGTGCATCACTCTTGTAGCGCTCCTCCAGAAGCTCAGCTTGCTCAAGCACCTGGCGCGCATAACCCAAGAAGGTTTCGCCCTCTTCGGTTACCACCACGCCACGGTTGGAGCGCTCAAAAATTTGCACGCTCATCTCGGCCTCAAGCTCGTGAATGGCACTGGTAATGGAGGGCTGCGAGATGTAGAGGCGGCGCGCAGCCTCGGTAATGTTGCCACACTCAGCAACTTTGACAACATAGATGAGCTGTTGGAGTTTCACGGGGCGGCTCCTGCAGAATCGGTAACGCCTTGATGCTAGCGCATGCGAGCGCGCCGTGCAGGCGGCGATGCGCGAGTACGGGATGTGGAGGGGCGTGATGGGACTAACGCGCTGCTATGACGTAACAAACATGTAAATGCAGACATACACGCAACCAAGGGCGTAAGCGCGCAGCTCAACTGTTCTAGGCATCCACCGCGCCAGGCAGACTTTCCTCTACCTCTGCGCACTACCCCAAAACGCCTGTAACTCGGCAAGACACGCCTCAGCATCTGCACGGCCTTGGGCGTAAATCTCTTCAAGGCGGCTCGTGTCTTTGCAAATGGCAGGTACGCTCACATCAACGCTCGGACGAATAACAAACACCTCGCCCGCGCGTTCTAGCTGTGCAATCTTATCGAGGCAAGCATTGTAGTGTTCATGCCGACGGGCAAGCTGCTCCACCAGGTGTGGATACTTGCGCAAACGCATGCGCAGCAAAGGCATTAAACGGTTGGGCTCCTTGCGATAGCCTGCGGGCTGCGTAAGCACCACAACAATCTTGGCATAGCCCTGCGCGCGCATCCAATCCACAGGGATCGAATCCGCCACACCGCCGTCCAGCAGCTCACGCCCATCTAGCTCCACTGGTCGCGAAAGCACCGGGATAGAAGCAGAGGCGCGAATCCATTCCACGTCAGGCTTGTCACCGCACTCCAAGTCATGGTAGACAGCCTCGCCGGTATTGATATCGGTGCACACCACCGTAAAACGCATGGGCCACGACGAGAAGGTCTCGCTATCCACCGGGTCAAGCACAAAGGGAACCTCGCCGTAGGCAAAGTCGCGACTATACAGGTCGCCCGTGCGCAGCCAGGTCCCCAGGCTTGCATAGCGTGGATCGCACGCATAGTTCACGTTGTAGCGCAGCACGCGGCCAATCTGGCGCGACTTGAAGTTGTAGCCAAAAGCGGCGCCCGCAGAAACGCCCACCACGCCGTCGGCAGTAATGCCGTGCTCCATCCATACGTCCAGCACGCCCGCTGTGTATAAGCCGCGAAACCCGCCACCTTCAAGCACAAGGCCCGTATTTCTTGGCAGCTCACGCGCCGTCCAGCCCTCGTTATGCATCCTCAACATCGCCTCTTTCTCGTGGCCACAGTATACGCCGAGGCGTCCAGCAGGCAGATTACGTGCACAAACCGTCTCCTCACGCATACGCCATACAAGCACGTTGAGCTCAAAGGTCTCAAACAAGCTGCAACCAGGCCTAAAGAATGCGATAATCCAGGTCGCAGATGTGTCCTTGCAAGGGGATGCCACTCATACAAGCAGCGGGGAACTACCATGAACATCCAGATTTTTGGCACCAAGAAAAGCTTTGATACCAAGAAGGCACAGCGCTACTTTAAGGAACGCCGCGTGAAATTCCAGTTCATTGACCTGCGCGAAAAAGAGATGAGCAAAGGTGAGCTGCAAAGCGTTATGCAAGCAGTAGGCGGCATAGATGCGCTGCTTAACCCCAAAGCAAAAGACCAAGACACCTTGGCGCTTGTTACGCACCTGGCTGAGAGTCAGCGCTTTGACAAACTGCTCGAAAACCAGCAGGTGCTCGCCGAGCCTATCGTGCGCAATGGGCGCCAGGCAACCGTTGGCTACGCCCCCGATGTTTGGAAGACCTGGGAGTAATTCAGACGCCAGGCAGTAAGGGTGCGTCTAAGCACTGCTGACAACCCAACGTTATAAACAGCCAATACTCGCAGATGCTAAAGAGGGATATGCGATGTCGAGTAAAACAATCTCTGTTTGGGGCGCAAACTCCGCAATAGATAACGCGCCGGTGCCACTGGTCTACCTCAACGTGTTTCAGGGCGACGGAGCCGATGTTTGGGCTGC
>CAVJWJ010000083.1:0-6635 GCA_963653375.1 Roseburia sp. CAG:303 | reverse complement strand
TGAGGCAACACAATCTTAAACGTGGTGCGCATGGGCGAGAGTCCGAGCGAAAGCGCAGCCTCCACCTGCCCTTTGGGCACGGCGTTTACGCCCGCGCGGAATACCTCGGCGAGCACGCCAGCGGCAGCAAGGGCCACAGGCAGCGTGAGCATCCAAAAGGCGGGCATTTTAATGCCGTACTGAGGCACAACAAGAAAGAAGAAGTAGATTAAAAGCAGACTGGGCACGCCGCGGAAAAAGTCGGTAACTACGCGGCAGATGCTCGAGAGAGCGCGTAGATGCGAGATGCGTCCCAGCATGAGTGCGATGCCAAGCACCAGGGCGATGGCTCCGGCGGTGAGTGCTACGCGCACGGTGCCAGCAAAGCCTTGGAGTAAGAAGCGCCAGGTAGACCATTTGGTAAAGAAGGTCCAGTAGCGCGGCGCAAACTGACCCGTGATGTAGAAGCGCCTGCCCACCAGGGCAATAAGTACGGCAACAAGAGCCAAGGAGATAACGGTGCCAATGGCCACACGCTTGCGCGTGCGAGGACCGGGCTGTTCGTAGAGAGCATCGCGGATGCTCATGGAACGCTTAGAAGCAAAAGCACTCATCGCAGGACCCTCACCTTCCGGTCAATGCGGTTACCAATAATGCCAATCACAAACGCGGTGCCGGCATAGCCAAGAGCCGAGATAAGGAAGGCGAGAATGCCGCCGGTGGAGCGGGTGTTAACGTATGAAACCACGCCGGTAAGCTCGGCCGGATTGAGCGGTACCTGGCTGCCTAATGCAGTGGTGAGCATGACAGCAATCAAGAGGTTGGTCATAGGCAGTACGCAGGAGCGCAGTGCTTGAGGAATCACAATGCGGCGCAGGATGCGCGTGAACGAGAGTCCCAGCGCACGAGCAGCCTCAATCTGACCCACGCCTACGGTGTTAATGCCGCTCATGAAGTTCTCGGATCCAAAGGCCGAACCTAAAAGCACGGTAGTAACAACCACGCAGACGCGGTAGTCAAGCACAATGCGCAGACTCGGCAGCGCATAGACCACGATGATAAGCAGCGACACACCAGGAATATTGCGGAAAACCTGCACGTAGAGGTCTCCCAGGATGCGCAGCGGGCGAAAAGGACTCACGCGCATAACGGTCACGCCTACAGCGATAACCATAACAAGCGCGAACGACTCGATTGTCATAACCCAGGTGGTAAGGAGCGCCTGGGCGTAGTTTTGGCCATAGGTGGCAAGAAGCTCGGTAAGTCCCATCCAGACCTCCTCACTACGGGTAGAAAACGGGCCTCCCACAGGCTGGTGGAAGGCCCAACGTTTGCGAACCATTACGGTGCAGTCTAGCAAAAGCGGCACCAAAACGTGTTACCGGACGGTTGCGCGGGGCGCTTACGCCTCGATTGCAGGAGGCTCGGGTGCCTCGTCGAGGTCGGCGCGGTCGCCAATGCAAATCTGCCACAGGCTGGCCCACGTGCCATCCTCTTCAATCTTGGCGAGGAAGTCGTTGACAAACTGAACGCCGTCGGAATCCTTGGGCAGGCCAATGCCGTAGTTGTCCTCGGGGCCAAACGGGTCTCCGGCTAGGCGATACTTGCCGGGCTGGCGCACCATGGAACCCATTTGCATGGTGGTGTCGATAACGTAGGCATCCACGCGGCCCTGGGCGAGTGCCTGACGGGCCTCCTCGTCGGTCTTGAACTCCTGCAGCGTAGCCTCGGGAGCAAGCTCGGCCACAATCTGGGGACCCGTGGAGCCAGACTGAACGGCAACGTTCTTGCCGGCAAGGTCGTTCACACCCTGAATTTCGGTGTTGTCGGCCATGGTAAGGATGGACTGCTGCGTGGTGTAGTAGGGGCCAGCAAAGGAGATAACCTTCTTGCGGTCATCAGTGATGGAGTAGGTGGCAAATACGGTGTCTACCTGGTCGTTTTGCAGCACCGACTCGCGCGTATCAGAGGTGACCTGTGTAAGTTCCTGCTTGGTCTCATCGCCCAAAATGTAGCGGGCAAGCAGCTGAGAGATGCCGGCGTCAAAGCCGCGCAGCGTGTTGTCGGTCTCGTCGAGTAGGCTGAACAGTAGGGAGGTCTGTACGCCGCCTACGCGCAGGGTGCCAGCCTCCTTAACAGCGGTGGCCCACGTGCTGGCCGCGATAGTGGCCTCGTCTGCCACGGCGCCTGCAGCAATTAGCTTGTCATAGGCTGCGGTATCAATCGTTGCTACCTCATCGGTTTCGCTGTCTGTAGAGGCAGAGCCGGAGTCAGCGCTACCAGTGGCAGTGTTAGAGCTGTCATCACTGCAGCCGGCAAGACCCAGACCTGCAACGGTGGCAAACGCCGCGGCGCCGGCAGCCAAAAAGCCACGGCGGCTAACGGTAATCTTCTCGGAGAGATTGCTCATGGTTTAGTTCCTTCCCTTGAGGGATTTGCGCAGGTACAAGCCCTGTCCAATCAAAACACCTTTTCTATACCCGTTTAGTAGGTATTTGTTTCAGCTGATTATGCGACCCTCCGGAACAACAGACAAGAGGGAGGCGCGATGTTTCTAGCGTGTTTCCACGTGTGAGGCAGTTTTATACATGGTTCTTGCGATTTGCGGATTGCAGCTTGCGATTCGCGGTACGAGACATGAGACAAGAGACGTGCGGCGAACGATGCGTGATATGTGAGTTGCAACGTCTGAGTTGCGACTTGCGGCGAACGGCGCGCGATACACGAGTTGCAACTTATGGCTCGCACTGCGCGACATGAGACACGCACTGCGCGACCTCTAACTCACAGCTTGCCCTACACCCAAAGCCTTCCTGTGTAACGGTTTGGTATGGGTGTGTATACGGCGCCGTTTTGGGCGGTATAGTAAGCGGCAACAAATTTGGCACCTGCCGCAACAGAGAGGAGACGCTCGCACAAATGCGCGTCTTTGACTTCGACAATACAATCTACGACGGCGAGAGTCCCTACGACTTTTATGCGTTCTCACTGCGCTATAACCCCTCGGCCATTCGCTTTATTCCACAGCTTGCCTACTATGGCCTGCGGTATTCGCGAGAAAAAAGCACCTTGGATGAGCTTGAGCGCGCGGTGAGCCGCTATCTCAAGCGTTATCTCAGCTCGTTTGATGACGTGGATGGTATGGTGAGTGCCTTTTGGGACACACATATGCACAAGATTAAGCATTGGTATCACCCGCAGCCCGACGACGTGATTATTACGGGTTCGTTTGACTACACCATGCGCGAGGTGCAGCGCCGCTTGGGCGTAAAGACTGTTATTTGCTCTACGGTGAACCGCGAAACGCTTGAGCTTGAGCATCTCAATTTTGGTGCCAACAAGGTCAAGATTTTCCGCGAGCATTTTGGGCCCGATGTAGTGCCTGACGAGTTTTACACCGACAACATGCTCGATCTTCCCATGATGCAGCTTGCGCGTCGTGCTTATCTGGTGCGTGGTAACCACATTAAGCAGGTAGAAGTGTAGGGCTTTTAGCTCTAGGGCTTAGCAGCTGCTTGCGCTCTGTTACACTCGAGTGCTGATGTTTTGAGAAGAAAGGCAGCCCGTGAGCTCCAGGCGTACCAAAAAAGACCCTACGTTGCTGATGAGCTTGCGCAACGATGACGGCGCTTTTGACTGGCGACGCTTAGGTACTCTTGAGTTTTGGCGCAATGCTGTGGTGCATTTTTGCCTTTGCAGCGTGGTGGGCCGTTGGCTCGAGATTCCGTGGTGCCTGTTTTGCCTGCATGCCTTTAATATCTACGACCCTAATTCTTTGGTGTGGAAAGACCCGTTCTATCCGTTTTGCGTCTACGGCGTAGGCGCGCTGGTATGCGGTGTGCTGTTGACGCCTATGATGGATCGCCTGCTCAGTCGCCGAAAAACGGCGCTTGGTGCGGTTGCCGAGTTTTATCTGGTATGCGTTTTTGCGTGCATGCTCATGGAGATTGGCATGGGTCTTTTGTTCAACCAGCCCGATGCTGCAGGCAATTATCCGCTGTGGGATAACGCGCGCTTGCCGCTCAATGTGCTTGGCCAGGCATGGATTCCCAACGACCTGGCGCTTGGAGCCGTTGCGCTCATTTACACTTGGGTTTTCTATCCGCTGGTAGAGATTGTGATGGGGGCGGTTCCGCGCCGTGCCATGAACATTGCTGCCACGGTGATTGCAGTTGCATTTGTGGCTCTTTGCATCTGGGAATTCGGGTTTGTGCAGCCTTGCTAGGGTGCACGAGCGTAGGATAGACAGCATATAAATAACCTGAGTGCTCTGGTAAATCTGGGCACACGGGGGACAGATAGGAATGGAAGGTACCGTGGCAAAAAAGGAAAAGGATTTTAGTAATCCCAAAAAGCTCGGCATTATGCGCGTGCTTGAAATCTATTGGATTCTCGGCCTGGCTATGGTGTTTGTCATCGCCATGGTGGCTACCAAAGAAGTGATTATTGTTGAGTCGTTCAGCGGCTTCACGATGTTTCTGTGCATCGTTCTCGACTCGGTTTCTGTATGGCTGCTCATGACTCGCAAACGCTTCTTGCGTACGTGGTCGGTCATCTGTATTGCCATCATGAGCGTGGTTGGTTGCATAGCGGCTTTTGTTTTTGATGGCTCAGGCGTTGTGGGCGCCATTGACTATTGCTTCATGTATGCGCTGATTGCGCTGTACATGCACTTCTCTCGCCGTGCTAAGGGTGTGCTGGTGCAGCCGTTTAATAGCCACACGCGCGAGGAGTATCTGGCAAAGGGACGTTCGTTCTTCCAGCCTAAGACCTGGGTTTTCTGGCGCAACCTCATCATGTATTTCTGCGTGTTCTCGGTTGTGGGTCACTGGATGGAGGCTGGCTACTGCCTCTTTATTAAGTGGGGCCTTATTCCGGGTAAGTATGATCCTGCCTCGCAGATTTGGAGCGACTGGTTCTTCCCGTTCTGCGTCTATGGTGTGGGCGCCGTTTGCTGCGTGCTGCTGTTCTATCCCGTCAAGATGTTTTTTCAGCACAAGATTAAGCTGAACTTTGTGCCGCTGGTGTTGAGCTTTGCTTGGAACGCACTGGTGTGTACAGGCATTGAGCTTGCTATGGGCTTGATGCTCAACCAGCCTGTGAACGGCGTGTACCCGCTGTGGGACTACAGCAACATGTTCTGCAACTTTATGGGTCAGGTTTGCTTGCAAAATGCGCTGGCCTTTGGCTTTGTAGCTACGCTTATGACTTGGGTAATTTATCCGGCTATGGAGCGCCTGCTGGCAAGACTTCCCGAGGACGGCGCGCAGGGTCTCTTTATCGGCATCGTTGCCATCTTTGTAATCCTCTTCGCGCTCTACTGCGTAAAGGGCGTTGTCATGGCCTAAGTTCATGGCATCCTAGGACAAAATGTATGTCTGCATAAGAGGTATTGACGCAGGTCAATGCCTCTTTTTTGTCTGTCTACGTTCCGAGCAAGAAGGCATTAGATTATTTCTCTGAGCGATTCCGCAGACGCGAAGCGTTGAGGACAGCGCAGAGGAAAATCTAATGTCTTCTTAGTCAACGTAGCATTTTCGCGACCAGCTTTCGAAAGGGAACAGAGACATGTACGGCTAAGTCTGGGACGTGTTCGGTTGAAGTTGGGAATCAAGGGAGAATAACTCGGAGCCTTTTTGTGTTGCTGTCATCAACTCGTACGAACATGCTATGATGTACGGTGAAACGCCGTACAGATGGGATAGGGTTATGGCAACAATAACCGCGCCAAAAAAAGATGCGAGAATCGACCTGCGTATGACTTCAGAACAGAAGGAAGAGGTTGAACTGGCCGCGAGCCTCAGCGGCATAAGCCTCTCGCAATGGTCTTTGGAGAACTTGCTGGCATCTGCGCGCGACGTTATAGCTCGTAGTGGGCACACCGTTATGTCTCCCGAAGACTTTGATGCATTCTCTGCAGCTCTGGACAAGCCTATGAATTCCAAGCTCAAGAGTTTTGTCTCCCAAAAGTCTGTATGGGAGGAATAGTGAAGTTCACCGCTCCTCGCAGGCTAGAGGACACGGACAATCTATCTGGATTCACCTGCAACGAAGTTGTAGTTGATAGTTGGCTTGTAAAACACGCTAGGCATGCTTGTAAGCGTGGGACCGCTGTTGTGTATGTCAGTTTTGACGAACGGGGTACCCTTGCAGGTTTTTATACACTTGCAGCTCACTCAATGGATCGAAGCGCTATGACCGGATGGTTGGCGAGAAACTCGCCAGATCAGATTCCCGTTATCCTGCTAGGAATGCTTGGCGTGCATGAGGCATACCAGGAGGAAGGTCTTGGCAAGCAGCTTCTTTTGGATGCGTATCATCGTGCAAAGGGTGCTGCCGAAACTATTGGAGCAAAGGCTCTTGTTGTTGACCCATTAAATGACGATGTGGCGGGATTCTACCTAGGTGTGGGCTTTGAGTATGTTCCCGGAGACAGTCGCCTGTTTGCAAGGTTTTAAAGTTCTTAGGCTTGCCGCGAGGTGCCTATACTCAATTTTCCAGCCCGTCTACGTTCCGAGTAAGAAGGCATTAGAGTGTCAATCTTTCGGGTTTGTCTAAGCTTTAAGTAAGAAGGCCCCAGATTATTCTTCTGAGCGATTCCGCAGCCCGAAGGGCGAGGACCAGCGAAGAAGAAAATCTGGGGCCTTCCTTAGTCA
>CAVJWJ010000082.1:0-6707 GCA_963653375.1 Roseburia sp. CAG:303 | reverse complement strand
GGGGCGCAAGCGCGGACATGCGGGACATAGAAAGCCAACGCGCACCGAGCGCAGGCCGCAGCTTACGGGTACCGTGCGCATGACGCCGGCTGGTGCGTTTGTAGAAACCGCTGAGGGCTCGTTCAAGCTGACTCAGCGCGGTATGCGCGAGGCTATGGCGGGCGATACGGTGGTTGTAAGCGCGCATCGGGGCCCGGGCGGGGAGCCGCGTGCTCAGGTGGAATCGGTCGTGCAGCGCTCTCAGCTGTTGGTGGTGGGCACCTATGCACAGGCTGGTCCGCTGGGTGTGGTGCGACCGCTCGACAATCGCGCCAAGCAGGATTTCTTTGTGCCTCCGCGCGACCATTCACCGCAAGAGCTGGGCGTGTCTGAGGGTGATATTGTTGCTGCTCGCATTGTGAGTTATCCCACGCGCATGGAGTCGGGCATTGTGACTATCGAGCGTCGCATTGGTGGCGCCGATGCTCCTGACCTGGGTATTCAGGCTGTTATGGCGCGCTATGACCTAACGGACGATTATCCGGAGCGCGCGCTAGCAGAGGCGGAAAACCTACAGCTCGACGTGGAGGCAGCTCTGGAAGATCCTCTGCGTCGCGATATTCGCGACCGTTTTGTACTTACGATTGACCCGGTAGATGCGCGCGATTTTGACGATGCCATCTCCATTTCGCGCACCGCGACAGGTGGATGGAGCTTGGGCGTGCACATCGCGGACGTTTCGCATTATGTGGCTTGGGAGAGCTCTATTGATCTTGAGGCGCGCTCGCGTGCGACGAGTGTGTATCTGGCAGACCGCGTGTTGCCTATGCTGCCGGAGCGCCTTTCCAATAATCTGTGCTCGCTCGTGCCCAACGAAGACCGTTTGGCCTTTACGGTAGACATTGAACTCGATGCACGTGGGCGTGTAAAAAGCAGCCGTGCGTATCCGAGTGTGATTCGTTCGCGCGTGCGTCTGGACTATCAAGCGGCTGACTGCCTGCTTGCTGGTAGCGTTGATGATGCCGTGGAGCGGCAGTCTGAGGAGGCTGACTCGGTTGATAGTGCGGCCTGCGCCGTTCGTGCTGAGGCTGCCCGCGCTGCTGCGGCTGCCTGCGGTGTGGATGTAGCTGCCTTTTTGCATGATGCAGATGAGCTGGCTTCTGCGCGCCGTGCCATTCGTTGTGCTCGTGGTGCTATCGACTTTGAGACGTCGGAGACGCATGTACTGCTTGACAATGAAGGCCTGCCTACGAGTATTATCCAGCGCAAACGCACGGCGGCTACCTCGCTTATTGAGGAGGCAATGCTTCTTGCTAACGAATGTGTAGCCAGAAAGCTTGCGGCTTTGTCGGAGCCTGCGGCATTTCGCGTACACGAGGCGCCTTCGCCCGATGAACTTACGGCGGCGGCACATGTGCTGCTAGAAACGGGCGCCATCGACCGCGACGAGGCGTGCGAAATTATGGCCGCCGACCCTCATGGCATTGCGCGCGTGATAGAGCGAGCTGCGGGTACGCCATCGGCTGAGCTCGTTAATGCACTCTTACTGCGTGCTATGCAACGCGCGGTGTATCGCCCACACAACCTGGGTCACTACGCTTTGGGCGCCGATGCGTATTGCCACTTTACGAGTCCTATTCGTCGCTATCCTGACCTACTGGTGCATCGCGCACTCAAGATGCAGCTTGCGCGCGAACGCTTTGGGCGCCGCGTGGCAGATGAGCGAGCGTCTGAGCTTACAGGTGTGGGCAAACAATCTATGTATGCCATCATGCCGGAGCTTTGCCGCCAGGCGTCTACGCGCGAGCGTGTGGCAGACGCCGCAGCTCAGGCATCTCAGAAGGTTAAGGTTGCTCAGTACTATGCCTCTCACATAGGCGAGCGCGTAGCTGGCACGGTGGTATGGATTGACCAGATGGGGCTTTTTGTTCGCTTGGACGAGACGGGCGCTGAGGGCTTGGTACGTATGAAGGCGCTTGGCGGCAACGAATGGTGGGACTTTGACGAGCGTCGCATGATGCTTTTGGGAGAATCTACAGGCCGCCTCATCCGTATGGGACAGCGCGTGATTGTGGAACTTAGTGGCGTAAACACCGTGCGCGGGCACGTGGATTTTAAGCTCATACAGATTTTGGGCAGATAGGCTACACTGTTGGCCTAAAACCGATTGCAGGAGGAACCGTGGAAGAAGCACCTATTTCCGCACAAGATATTGAATACGCCGAGACCTATCTGGCTGCGGGCGACCTAGATAGCGCTCAGCAGATGCTTGCGCGCTACATTGAGCTTGCCGAGGAGTACATCGCTGAGGAGTGTGTCTCCACCGATGAGGTTCAGTACTTCAGCTTTTCTGACCCGTTTGAGCGTCTGTGCTATCGCCGTGTGGAGCGCGATCCGCGTCAGCTGGTACAGATGGACGTGCCGTTTGACCGCCTGTATTCTGACATGGCGTTTATCTATATTCGCGAGCAGGAGTACGAGGCGGCTCGCGATGCGCTCATTCAGGCCGTGCGTTGGAACCCTATGAACTGCAATTATCGTTTGGATTTGGCGGAACTCTTCCGCGCGCTGGGCGATGTTCAGGAGTGGGCGGCGCTTTCCAATTCCGTGCTCGAGCGCGCTTCTGATGGCCGCGTAGCCGCGCGTGCTTACGCCAATCTGGGTCAGCTCTTCTTGGAGCAGGGCAATCCTTCGGCGGCGTCTGCTTGCTCGCGTTTGGCAATGCATCTGGCTCCTACCGATCCGCGTACGGAGCGCTTGGCAGACCGTATGGCTAAGGAGCATCCCGAGGTGGCTCAGGAGACCGATGACCACGTGATGGGCGAGCTTTCATTGCAGGGCATTCCTACGAGTCCTTCGGCCGATGTGGCGGTTTGTTTGCTGATGTGCGCGACCGACGCTGCTTCTGCGGGTGACACCAACCGTGCAACCGACTATACCGTGCGCGCGAATGGTCTCATTGGTAAGGACGCTTGTGCTGCCTTGATTAAGCTTATTCGCGAGTCTGACGAGGAGCTTGCTGCCGAGGGTGAGGCTGGGGTTGCTGAGGATGGCGCTGAACCCACTGCCACTGCGCCTGCTGGGGAAGGGGAGTAGCCATGCCATCCAAGAGAGAGCACAAGCTTATCTCCAAGAATCGCTCGGCGCATCATGAGTACTTTATTGAAGAAACCTTTGAGTGCGGTGTGGAACTCTCCGGTGCTGAGGTAAAAAGCATTCGCGAGCGTGCCTGCCAGATTACCGACACCTTTGCGCTTATCCGTCAAGGTGAGTGCTGGCTGCTGGGTGTGCACATTCACCCGTACTCCAACGGTGGTGTGTGGAATCGCGATCCAGATCGCCGTCGCAAACTATTGCTGCATCGCAAAGAGATTGACTACTTGGATGGCAAGCTGCGCAATCGAGGCTATGCACTGGTGCCTCTGGAGCTCTACTTTAACGATGCGGGTCGCGTAAAGCTCAAGCTGGGCCTCGGTCGTGGTAAGAAGCTCTACGACAAGCGCGAGGACATGGCTAAGCGCGACATGCAGCGCGAGATTGATCGTGCGCTTAAGGTGCGCAACCGCTAGTGTGCCGCTGTTGCTAGCGTGCACGGTCTACCGTGATAGACCTACTCCCTCCAGATTTCCAACTCTTAGAGGCGCCCGCGCGGCGCCTCTGGTATATCTGTCGCGAGCGCGTTACGCGTCTGTTACGAAACACCAACGAAACACTCCCCGGACAGCCCCGCCGTACTATTAAACACCCACGCTTTTATGGCTGGGTTTTTGAGTACACGTTACCGGGGAGGTACGCGATGCAGGAGCAGACCATGTCCGCAGACCCTGCGCAGGCAAGTACAAACGCCGCGCCGCGAGGGCTGTATCGTCCTGAGTTTGAACACGACGCGTGCGGCATTGGCGCGCTCGCAAATTTGCACGGCCAGAAGAGTCACCAGATTCTGGACGATGCGCTTTCTGTTCTGGTGAATCTTGAGCACCGTGGTGGTACGGGCCTCGAGAAAAACACGGGCGACGGTGCAGGTATCCTGTTCCAGGTTCCGCATCACTTCTTCCGTAAAGAGGCACAAAAGTGCGGCCAGATTCTGCCTGCCGAGGGCGATTATGGTGTGGCCATGCTCTTCTTCCCGCAAGACGAGCTTGGTGTAGCCGATGCTCGCCGTGTGTTTGAAGAGGGCTGTGCCGAGGCTGGTGTGCCGCTGCTTTTCTGGCGCCGCGTGCCGGTTGATCCGCACGACCTGGGCGAGACAGCTCGCGCCTGCATGCCTACCATCCTGCAGGCATTTTTGGGCCGCCCAGAAGACGTGGAGGCTGGCGACGACTTTGAGCGTCGTCTGTATGTATGTCGCCGCACGATTGAGAAGCGCGGCGATGCTGAACACGCGCTTTCGGGCAAGATTTTCTACGTGTGCTCCATGAGCTCGCGCACCATTGTGTACAAGGGCATGCTGGTAGCCACGCAGATGCGCCGCTTCTTTACCGACCTCAACGACGCTGCCGTAAAGACTGCCGTGGCGCTCGTGCACTCGCGCTACTCCACTAACACGACGCCCAGCTGGGAGCGTGCGCACCCCAACCGCTACATCATTCACAATGGCGAGATTAATACCCTTAAGGGCAATGTGAATTGGATTCGCGCGCGCGAACCGAACCTGTACTCGCCTATTCTGCAGCACGACCTTGAGCGTGTGCTGCCTATCATTAATCGCGAGGGCTCCGATTCCGCAATCTTGGACAACGTGCTTGAGTTCTTGGTTATGAACGGCCGCTCTATGACGCGCGCTGCTTCACTGCTGCTGCCCGAGCCGTGGGATCACAACGAGAATCTCTCTGAGGCACGCCGTGCCTACGATGCTTACCAGTCCATGCTTATGGAGCCGTGGGATGGCCCGGCTGCCATTGCTTTTAGTGATGGCCGCACGCTGGGCGCCGCGCTCGACCGCAATGGCCTGCGTCCTGCTCGCTACTATGTAACGCGCGATGATCGC
Organism: Roseburia sp. CAG:303; assembly: GCA_963653375.1. Classification (GTDB taxonomy): domain Bacteria; phylum Actinomycetota; class Coriobacteriia; order Coriobacteriales; family Coriobacteriaceae; genus Collinsella. Next base: position 1,741 of record CAVJWJ010000082.1, on the reverse strand, counting down.
TTCTTGCTCTCCTCTGAGGTAGGCACCATCGACATCGACCCCTCCAACGTGCTTACGGCAGGTTGCCTGGGCCCGGGCGAGATGCTCGAGGTTGATTTTTCACAGGGTCGCGTGGTGTACAACGACGAGATTCGTCGTGCCTTTGCTATGCAAAAGCCCTACCGCGACTGGATTGCCGACGAGACTCTCGACGTGGACGATCTGGACGAGGCTACCACGCCTGCTCCTACCGAGGATGCTGACGTACCCACGGTAGTGCGCATGGCACGCCTGGGTTATCACTGGGACGATGTGGACGAGGTTGTGCGCCCTATGGCGCAAGCGGGCAAGGTGCCCCTGGCGTCTATGGGTATCGACGCCCCGCTCGCCGTACTCTCCAAGAAGAATCGTTCGTTCTTCGACTATTTCTACCAGCTCTTTGCGCAGGTAACCAACCCGCCTATCGATGCCTTGCGTGAGAACTTTGTAACTTCTACCACGCTGTACCTGGGCAACCACGGCAACCTGCTGGAGGACTCCCGTAATGCGTGCCAGCTAGTGCGTCTTCCGCGTCCGCTTTTGGATGCTAAGCAGTTTGAGGCCATCTGCTCCATCGACCACGTGGGCTTTAAGACCGCGCGCTTCCGTGCTGTCTATCGCCGCAATGCGGGTGATGGCGCGCTTGAGGCGGCTCTCGACGAGCTGGCTGCACATGTTGAGGCTGCGGTGCGCGATGGTGCAAACATCGTGGTGCTCTCCGACCGCGCTGCTGCAGGTGAGGTGCCTATTCCGTCGCTTTTGGCAACGGGTGCCGTGCATAACCACCTCATTCGCGCTGGCGTGCGCACCTTTGCTGACCTGGTAATTGAGACAGGCGATGCTTTGAGCGCACATGACTTTGCTGCCCTGGTGGGCTACTCCGCAAGTGGCATCTATCCCTACATGGCGCATGACTGTATCGCTGAGCTCGCCGAGCGTGGCGACCTGGATGTTACGGCCGAGGAAGGCATTGCTAACTACAACCGCGCTGTTACGGCAGGTATCGTGTCCATCATGTCTAAGATGGGCATCTCCACGGTGCAGAGCTATCACTCCGCGCAGATTTTTGAGGCTGTAGGCTTTAACGACGCCTTTGTAGAGAAGTACTTTGCAGGTACCGTCTCGCGCGTGGGCGGCATGGGTATTGCCGACGTTCAGCGCGAGGAGAACAAGCGCTACGACGATGCTTTGGCCATCTTGAAGAGCGCGGCCCCCGGTCAGCTGCCTTCACTTGGCCTGACCAAGTGGCGTCCGCTTGCGGGTGAGGATCACCTCATTGAGCCGCAGACCATTTACTTGCTGCAAAAGGCTTGCCAGCAGGGTGACTATGGCATTTTCCGCGAGTACAGCGATTTGGTCCATCGTCCTGGTCGTGCGGTTCGCCTGCGCGATCTGCTTGACTTTGACACCGCGGGTCGCACGCCCGTGGCTCTGGACGAGGTGGAGAGCGCGCGCGACATTGTGCGTCGCTTCAACACAGGCGCCATGAGCTTTGGCTCCATTAGCCGCGAGGCACATGAGTGCATGGCCATTGCCATGAACCGTCTTCATGGTCGCTCCAACTCCGGCGAGGGCGGCGAGGATCCCAGCCGCGAGACGCCGCTGCCCAATGGTGACTCCAAGAACTCTGCCATTAAGCAGATTGCTTCTGGCCGCTTTGGTGTAACCAGCCGCTACCTGTGCTCTGCAATTGAGATTCAGATCAAGATGGCTCAGGGCGCCA
>CAVJWJ010000081.1:0-6886 GCA_963653375.1 Roseburia sp. CAG:303 | reverse complement strand
GAGGGCTGGAAAGAGTACGAGATGGAGGTCATGCGCGACCACGCTGGCAACGGCATCATCGTGTGCTCCATCGAGAACCTCGACCCCATGGGCGTGCACACGGGCGACTCCATTACTGTGGCGCCTGCGCAGACGCTCTCTGACCTCGAGTACCAGCGCATGCGCGTGGCCTCGCTTGCCATCCTTGAGAAGGTGGGCGTGGAGACCGGTGGCTCCAACGTGCAGTTTGCTGTGAACCCCAAGAACGGCCGCCTGATTGTTATCGAGATGAACCCGCGCGTGAGCCGCTCTTCGGCCCTTGCCTCTAAGGCTACGGGTTTCCCCATCGCCAAATTTGCCGCACAGCTCGCCGTGGGCTATACCTTGGACGAGATTGTTAACGACATCACCAAGGCCACGCCGGCTTGCTTTGAGCCTACTATCGACTACTGCGTGGTCAAGGTTCCACGTTTTGCTTTTGAGAAGTTCAAGGGCACAGACGACACCCTCACCACGCGCATGAAGGCCGTGGGCGAGATTATGGCCATTGGTCGCACCTTTGAAGAGTCGTTTGGCAAGGCCATGCGCTCTCTCGAGGACGGTCACATTGGCCTGGTAAATCGCCCCAAGGACGGCTTTGACAAGCTCTCCGATGAGGAGCTTGAGTCCAAGGTGGCGCGCCCGGCAGACAACCGCATCTTCTATGTGGCCGAGGCCATGCGTCGCGGCTGGACGGTCGAGCGCCTCTACGACCTCACGCGCATTGATCCGTGGTTCCTCTCTCGCATCAACGACATGATTCAGGTGCAGGAGAGCATTCGCGGCATTCGCCTGGAAGATATCGACGCCGACGCCATGCGCCTGCTTAAGCAGTACGGCATGGGTGACGCCGAGATTGCCGTGCTTACGGGCTCCGACGAGCGCTTTGTGCGCGCGTATCGCAAGGGCTTGGGCGTGCTGCCCAGCATGAAGACGGTCGACACCTGCGCTGCTGAGTTTGAGAGTGCTACCGAGTATCACTACAAGACCTACGAGAACCTGATGCGCAACGAGCCGTACGCCCGCAAGGCTGTGGCTCCCAACGAGGTCACCGAGTGCCAGAAGCCCAAGGCGATGATTCTGGGCGCTGGTCCTAACCGCATTGGCCAGGGTATCGAGTTTGACTACTGCTGCGTGCATGCGAGTTATGCGCTGGCAAGCCGCGGCTACGAGACCATCATGGTCAACTGCAACCCCGAGACTGTTTCCACCGACTACGACACTTCCGATCGCCTCTACTTTGAGCCGCTCACCTACGAAGACGTTATGGACGTCATCGACGTGGAGCGCCCGGACGGCGTGGTGGTAACGCTTGGTGGCCAGACCCCGCTTAAGCTTGCGCGCATGCTCGAAGAGAGCGGCGTGAACATCATGGGCACCAAGCCCGATTCCATCGACTTTGCCGAGGACCGCGAGCGCTTCGCTGCCCTGCTCGACCGTCTGGACATTATGTATCCGCCGGCGGGCCAGGCAACCTCCTTTGAGGAGGCCGAGCGCGTGGCTGCGCGCATTGGCTACCCGCTGCTGGTGCGTCCGAGCTACGTGCTGGGCGGCCGCGGCATGATGATTGCCTACGACGCCGAGCACCTGCGCACCTACATGGCCGAGGCTGCACGCATTAGTCCCGACTACCCGGTCTACCTCGACCGCTTCTTGGAGGGAGCCATCGAGTCCGACGTCGATGCGCTGTGCGACGGCGAGGAAGTCTACATCGGTGGCATCTTGGAGCACATTGAGGAAGCAGGCATTCACTCGGGTGACTCCGCAACCTGTATTCCGCCGTTTAGCTTTAGTGACAGCCTGATTGAGAAGCTGCGCGAGACCACGCGTCGCATTGCACTTGAGCTGGGCGTTCGCGGCCTAGTAAACGTGCAGTATGCCATCAAGGGCGAGACGGTCTACGTGATTGAGGCTAACCCGCGCGCGAGCCGCACCGTACCGTTTATTTCTAAGGCCACGGGTGTGCCGCTGGCAAAGTGCGCTGCCTGCATTATGTCGGGCGAGAAGATTGCCGACCTGCACCTGCCTGCCGACACGCGTCGTCTGGACTGGTTCTGCATGAAGGAAGCTGTTATGCCGTGGGGTCGTTTCCCTGGTGCTGAGGTTATCCTGGGACCTGAGATGAAGTCGACTGGCGAGGTCATGGGCATCGCTAAGAGCTATCCGGAGGCATACGCCAAGACGCAGCTGGCTATCGATTACGACATGCCGAGCCCCAGCAAGGGCAAGGTCTTTGTCTCGGTGTGCGATCGCGACAAGCGCCACATTTTGTCCGTGGCACGCATCCTGCGCTACCTGGGCTTTGACATTGTGAGCACCGAGGGCACGGCACGCGTGCTGCGCGGCGGCAACGTGACCTGCGAGACTGTGAACAAGATTGGTGACGCACATCCCAATATTGGCGACATGATTGCCGATGGCCAGATTGCGCTGATTATCAACACGCCGTATGGTCCGGGCTCGCGCGGCGATGGCTATCTGCTGCGTACCGAGGCAGTGCGTCGTGGCGTGACCTGCGTAACGGCACTTTCTGGTGCAAACGCCTACGTGAGCGCCATCGAGGCTGTGCGCGAGGAGCGCGAAGGCTGCGGCTCCAATAACGAGGTGGGCATGGGTGCCATTGCACTGCAGGATTTGCCTCAGTACGAGGTGTAGCGCGGGGTTTAGCGCGCCGCCGACTGCAAAAAATGCGATATTATGAAGCAATATCGCGACTTGCCGAGTAGACCTAACAAAACCGCAGGAATGGGAAGTTCCCGTTCCTGCGGTTTTCTTGTTGCTACTCGGAAAAGCTCAATACTGCTCCCTAATATCGAAAAAACTGCTTCGGGTAGGGCGGATTACGCGAGTTAAAGCCTCTTTCTCAGGCAGGAGAGTGCCTGTTTTGGAGCGGGAGCGTCCGTTTCGGACCGAGTGTGCCTGTTTTTTTGCGAGGGAGTGCCTGTTTTGAACTGGGAGTGCCTGCTTCTGGCAAGGGGGGCCGCGAAAGCTACCGGCAGCACAACAGCTGGCAGCGCTGCTGGCTGTAGTGCTGCCGGTAGCTTCTGCTGGCCTGACCGACCGGGTGCTGGCGATTGCTGCGCTGTATAAAGGGCTTAATCCCCAATTTGACCAGCTAAAATGTGCTCCTCGTGCTATCGTTTACCCAGCTATGTCTACTTGAACTGTGTTGAGGTGCCTGCTATGGAGGCTGTACGAGTTAAAAAGAGCATGTTGGGCTTTGTGCTAGGAGCGGTGATGCTCCTTATGGCAGCTCCGGGAGCCGCATTTGCGTCAACCTCCCCCCAATGCAAATTGGGGACCATGAAGTCTGAGAGCGGTACGTATTCGTTCCCGGACGCCAAGGTAACGGGCGACGTTAAGACCATGACGGTTTCGATAACTGGCGCAGGTAGCATTACTAACATCAGTGGCGCCACGTTCAAGGATGCTACCAATACCTCAGCCACCTTCACTGACACAAGCGCCGAGGCTGCTCAGGCGAAGCTGCGTGGATTCACGTTCACCGGCTGTAACCGTTCTACCAAGATCGAAGTTACAGTCGATGGCAATGAGACCGATTTGCCTGACACAGCTACATCGGTCTCTAAAGTAGGCGACCACTACTACATGTTTATTCCGGGTAAAGATAGCGGACGCGCTCTTTCTTGGTCGGCTTGTTACAACCTAGCCAAGAAATTTAAGTACAACGGCATGCAGGGTTACCTTGCTACGTTAACCTCGCAGAGTGAGTACAAGGCGCTGCACAATAGGGTGAGCAGTACGGCGGGCTGGATTGGTGGCACACTCATGGTGTACGCCGACAGCACAAAGATTAGCGACGCTTCTTCGCTTGATCGAGCTCCAAGCCTTTATACCTACCAAAGAGAATACGGCTCCATTAAGGAGTTGCCGGAGGATAAAAGAAAAGCCGTAGCTGTTGCCGACTATTACTGGGCGTGCGGTCCTGAGGCAGGAGAGTCCCTGGTCAATGCTATTGAGGCAGGATTAGACACGGGCTCGGACGTTGAGCCTAATGCATATATGCACATCGGCAGTGACAAGCCGTGGGAAGGCAGAACAGATGTGCTGCAAATGACCAAATATGAGTGCTGCCTTGTTGTAAATAACGGGGACGATCATTGGGTAATCAATGACATCACGGAGCCGGGATGCAAAGATTCTGGTTATGCCGACGGCTTCTTCGTTGAATTTGGTGGCTATGCCGAGGGCGCGGATCCGGGCAAGCCTGATACGAGCTTAACCTCAACCGATTCAAAGTCTTTTGCTCATGAGCACAGTCTGCACTACACCGCAGATGGTAATGTGCTGAGGGTTACCTGTGCTAATAGCAGTGATGGTTTGTGTGATATCCCAGCCGGTGGGTTAACCTTAACGCTGCTAAGCGGAAGTAAGGCATACGACAGCAAAACGGTTAATCCAGTTGTTGGAACAACTGCTGAGCGCGAAGCCTGGGAGGGCGCGGGACTTACGCTTCCTGCGGCTACAATTACGCACTCCGAGACGCAAGATGGCACTTACACCGAGGCTAGCAAAATTAGGAATGCCGGCTACTACAAGCTGAAACTTACTATTGATGGAACGAGCGTTGAGTCAACCTATAGCATCAGTCAAAAGCAAGTTTATGCCGTTTTGAGTCTCTTGAATAAAACATACGATGGTTCTAAAACCATGGTTGTAGGTACCAACGCAGGTTGGATGCTCGTCGATAACATCGAAGGTGATGACCTGGGCGTTACGGCAAACGCAGAATTTAGCAGCGAGAAAGTAGGGAACTATTGCACCTCAGAGATGCCAAACTTTGGAATTTTCAAAATTTACAACATTAAACTTACGGGCGATGATGCTTGTAATTATTGGTGCAATAGCGTTAATTGCTTGTATGCTCAGATTATCGCTCGCGAAGTAACGCTTACGTGGGGTGATACAAGTCTGGTGTACACAGGCTCGGCACAGGCTCCAACCTGCGAAATTGGCAACATTGTTGAGGGTGAGTCTGTAGGCGTTACGGTGGACGGTGCTCAGACCGAGGTTGGTTCGAACTACACAGCAACGGCCTCGCTTTCTGGTGCTGACGATGTTACAAGCAATTACACGCTGCCTGACAACAAGTCCGTAACCTTCTCAATAAAGAGTGCTATTGCTCCTAAGGTCTCCATTGAGGGCTGGACTTATGGCGAAGAAGCTAAGACACCCACGCTTACTAAGGGTTCAAACCCCGGCGATGGTGCGGTGACCTATGAGTACGCCAAGCAGGACGAGTCCAACTGGTCGACCGAGGTCCCAACGAACGCGGGCAGTTACACCGTGAGGTCCACCATTGCCGAAACCGATGGCTACAAGGGTGGCACTGCCACGGCGGATTTTAAAATCACGCAGGCATCCATCGCATCTGCTTCTGTTGTGGCTGGGGAGCAAACCTACACTGGCTCGGAGCTTACACCTGCGCCAACGGTGGCGCTCAATGGCAAGACGCTAAGCCCCGACACCGACTACACGGTCTCGTACTCCAATAACATCAATGCTGGTACTGCTATCGTTACTGTGACTGGTACAGGTAACTATACGGGTGATGCCAAAACGAGCTTCACCATTGCGCAAGCTGACATCTCCTCTGCTGCTGTTACGGTTCCCAAGCAGACCTATGTCTACACAGGCTCTTCGTTCACACCAGAACCAACGGTAGCGCTCGGTGGTAAGACACTAAAAGCTGACGCTGACTACACCGTCTCGTACTCCAATAACGTTAACGCTGGTACTGCAACTCTTACGGTAGTTGGTACAGGAAACTACGTGGGCGCTGTTACAGTAAGCTTCACCATCGAAAGGGCTGCCATTGCGCCCAAGGTCTCCATTAAGGGCTGGACTTATGGACAGACCGCCAACACTCCATCTGTTGCCGATTCTACTAATCCGGGTAAGGGCAACGTTTCATACGAGTACCGCAAGAAGAATGAGACTGCTTGGTTTGCAGATGTTCCATGTGATGCTGGTGAGTACATCGTAAAAGCTACTGTGGCTGAGACTGACAACTATAAGAGCGGCACTGCCACCGCGGAGTTCACTATCGCTAAGGCCAACATTACTCCTGAGGTTTCCATTACGGGTTGGACCTACAGTAACCCGCCGAACGCCCCGAGTGTTACCGAGGCTTCAAATCCTGGGAAAGGTGAGGTCTCCTACACGTACCGTAAGAAGAACGAGACCATGTGGTCTGAGGTAGCTCCAAAAGATGCTGGCGACTACACCGTAAAGGCTACTGTTGCTGAGACTGGCAACTATAAGAGTGGCACTGCCACCGCGGAGTTCACTATTGCGCCGGCAGACATTGATTCTACGTATGTGGAAGTTCCTGGGCAGACCTACATCTATACAGGATCGGCGTTTACGCCTATGCCTACCGTGTATCTTGGCGATAAGACACTGAGCGCTGACACCGACTACACCGTCTCGTACTCCAACAACGTCAACGCTGGTACCGCTACTATCACACTGACCGGCAAGGGCAACTACACAGGTACTACTGAAAAGAACTTCACCATCGAAAGGGCTGCCATTGCGCCCAAGGTCTCCATTAAGGGCTGGACCTATGGCGAGGATGCTAAGACTCCTGTTTTGGCGGACGGATCAAACCCTGGTGACGGCAAAGTGACCTATGAGTACGCCAAGCAGGGCGAGGATACGTGGTCTGGTGCGGCTCCCACCAATGCCGGCAACTACACCGTAAGGGCGACGGTTGCGGAGACTGCTAACTATGAGGGTGGTATCGCGACTGCAGATTTCTCCATTGCGGCAGCCGACATCGCCTCTGCTACTGTTACGGTTTTAGAGCAGACATACACCGGCTCGGAGCTGACGCCTGCGCCAA
>CAVJWJ010000080.1:0-6957 GCA_963653375.1 Roseburia sp. CAG:303 | reverse complement strand
CGAATCTCGGGCACTTGGAAAACCCAGGTGGGTTGCCTTTGTTGGTTTTGCACTGTGGCCGGCCTTAAGGCAATTTGCTTGGGGTTCAGAAATCTCTGGCACCCTCAGCCGGCTGTTGCCTTGCGAGTCGGCTTCAACATTACTCGCGGTAGAATGGACTTCCTGCGTATGCGGGAGGTCCATTTTGTTGATTGGAGTGCCATGGAGCTCATTAAGAACATCGATAAAGAAACTGTCTTCAACCTGGCTGGCGCTGTTGTGGCCGAGGCGGGTCGCGTAAACAGCCTCACGCTTTCTCAGACTCCTGCAGCAAAGGTCACCTTGTTTGCCATCGATGCCGACGAAGGTATGTCCAGCCATGCTGCCGGCGGAGACGCCATGGTTAACGTCTTGGAAGGCACGGGCGAGATTACTATTAATGGTGTTCCCCACGAGGTACACGCGGGCGAGTCTATTGTTATTCCTGCAGGTGCTCCGCATGCTGTGCGTGGCGTTACGCCGTTTAAGATGCTGCTCGTGGTCATCCTGCCGCAGGACTAGGTGACGTACATGCCATTTCGTAATCTACCCGTTGATGTTCCCGCACCGCTTGCGTCTTTGATAGACGCGGCGCCAGGTACGGTAAGCAGCATGGGGCTTACGCAGTTGGGCGATCCTGTTAACGCAACGCTTCTTGCCTTTGCGGCGGGGGAGAGCGTCTCTGAGGAGGCCTATCCCGGAGACACTATGTACTACCTAGTAGAAGGCGTAACTTACATTACGCTGCCAGAGACTTCTCTTCTTATGCATGCGGGCGATGTGTTGCGTGTGCCTGCTGGCGTGGTTCATGCGGTAGAGCCGCAGGGCGCTATCAAGCTCTTACAGATTTCATTTTGTTCGTGTTCCCCTCGTGTATGTGACAGTGGCCCAACCTTTCTTTAACAATTTGGGTTGCCATCTGTTATCATGCTTAATCTGTGCGCAACATGCGGGCGTGGCGGAATTGGTAGACGCGCCAGATTTAGGTTCTGGTGGGATTCCCGTGAAGGTTCGAGTCCTTTCGCCCGCACCATGCGTCCATCTTCGTTATCAAGGGCTGTCGGCACCCGATGAACGCCGATACGGTTTATAGGAGGAACGTTGAACATCACCGCTTCTGACGTGAAAGACGCCAAGCTTACCGCTACGGTTACCATTCCTGCTGCGGATGTCGATGCCGCCATCAAGAAGGCTTACAAGGAGACCGCCAAGAAGTATCGTTTCCCGGGCTTCCGTCCTGGTCACGCTCCGCGTCCTGTGATTGACAATATGCTGGGCGCCGAGGCTACCCTTGCCGAGGCTACCAACCAGGTTATTGGTACCAACGAGGCTGCTGTTCTCAACGAGCTTGACATCGTTCCCGTCAAAGAGGGCGACTACAAGGACATCGAGCTGGTTGCCGACCACGCCGATTACACCTATACCGTCGAGTTCACGCTGCGCCCATCCTGCGAGCTTTCTTCCTACGACGCTGTTGAGATCGAGATGCCTCCTGCAGAGGTCACCGATGGCGAGATTAAGTCTCAGCTCGATATGCTCATGAGCTATCACTCCACCTTCGAAGAGGTTGAGCGCGCTGCCGAGAAGGACGACTACGTAACCGCTGAGGTTAAGGACGTTAAGAACGCTGCTTCCCTCGCTGGCGAGAGCCGCATGTTTGTTGTTGGTTCCGAAAACCTGCCTGCCGAGCTCAACGAGGCTCTTGCTGGCATGGCTAAGGACGAGACCAAGGAGATCTCTTGGACTCCCGAGGGCGATGATGCCGAGGAGACCACCGTTGAGGTCACCGTTAAGACCATCAAGGAGCGTAAGACGCCTGAGATGACCGATGAGTTCGTAAAGGACAACTTCGGCATGGACGACGTTGCTGCTCTGCGCGAGGCCATCAAGTCCGAGATTGAGGGCGACAAGGCTTCTAAGCTTCCGGGCCTCAAGGAGAACCGCGCTGTGGCTAAGCTCGCTGAGCGCCTTGAGCTCGAGAAGGTTGACGAGGACTACGAGCAGTCTGTCTTCTCTGAGCTGGGTCAGACCTTCCTGCAGAACCTCCAGTCTCGCGGCATGTCTCTTGACACCTGGCTCCAGGCTTCTGGTCTTACCTCTGAGGCCTTCATTGCCGACCTGCACCGTCAGGCCGACGATGTTGCTCGCGAGTCCCTTGCTCTCGATGCTCTTGCACGCGAGCTCAAGCTTGAGGTTACTGAGGACGATGTAACGAGCGAGTTCGAGAACGCTGGCGTTGAGGACGTTGAGGCTTCCAAGGCTTCCTTCGTGGCTGATGGCCGCATGCCTGCTGTGCGCGACTCCATCCGTCGCTCCAAGGCTGTTGACTGGTTGGTCGAGAACGCCAAGGTTACCATCGTTGACGAGTATGCACAGGACGACGCCGAGTAAGGCGCATCTGCTGTAGAAAATCGGCTATTATACCGGGTTGACCGGATGTATTCGTACGGTGCACTGGATTTGCGCGAAGGCGCGATGCGGGCACCGTACGATTCTATATCGCTACAGAAAGGAGTTGCCATGCAGCGTATCGAGTCTTCTCTCGTTCCGTATGTTATTGAGCAGACGCCGCGCGGTGAGCGTAGCTACGACATTTACTCCCGTTTGCTCAACGACCGTATCATCTTTTTGGGGGAGGAGATTAACTCTGTTTCCGCCAACCTGGTGATTGCACAGCTGCTGCACCTGGAAAGCCAGGACGCGGAGAAGGACATCTCCATCTACATCAATTCGCCTGGTGGTGAGGTTACTGCTGGTCTTGCCATTCTGGACACCATGAACTTTATTAAGCCGCAGGTTTCCACCATTTGTGTGGGCATGGCTGCTTCTATGGCTGCTGTGCTGTTGAGCTCTGGTGCCAAGGGCAAGCGCTTCTGCCTGCCCAACTCGCTGGTAATGATTCACCAGCCCAGCGGTGGCGCTCAGGGTCAGCAGACTGAGATTGAGATTGCTGCCCAGCAGATTAAGGCTACGCGCAAGAAGCTCAACAAGATTCTCTCCGATACCTCTGGTACGCCCTATGAGCAGGTTGAGATTGATACCGAGCGCGATCATTACCTCACTGCTGAGGAAGCGCTTTCGTACGGTCTGATTGACCGCATTGTGACGTCTCGCGCCGAGGCTGCGAAGAGGAGCACCGAGTAATGCCTAACGATATGCAAGGTGTTTTTGGCCCCATTCAGTGCTCGTTTTGCGGCAAGACGCAAGATCAGGTTCGTAAGCTCGTTAAGGGTCCGCGCAATATTTTTATCTGCGACGAATGCGTGAGTGCATGCTCTGACATTTTGGAAGAATCACTGGCGCAGGATATCCTGTCTCAGGCTCAGGGTCTCTCGATGAATGCCCAGGCAGAGCCTGAGGCTGAGCCTGAGTACGAGGCAGATCCTGACGAGTTGGCGGCATCGTCGCTCATTCGCCGTGTGCCTACGCCGCACGAGATTTACGACGAGCTTTCTGCCTATGTGATGGGTCAGGAAGACGCAAAGCGCGCCATGTCGGTGGCTGTCTACAACCACTATCGCCGCGTTTTGGAAGGCGAGGCCGATGCTCTTCGCGATTCTGTAGTAGATATTGACGAAGAACCGCTGGGTAAGCATGCTGCCGATGCTGCTGACGATGTAGACAACGTTGAGCTGTCTAAGAGCAATATCTTGCTGCTTGGTCCTACGGGTACCGGCAAGACGCTGCTTGCTCAGACGCTCGCGCGCATTCTTGAGGTGCCGTTTGCCATTGCCGACGCCACAGCGCTGACCGAGGCTGGCTACGTGGGCGAGGATGTCGAGAACATTCTGCGTAAGCTCATTGCAGCTGCCGATGGCGACATTGCTCGTGCTCAGGTGGGCATCATCTATGTGGACGAGATCGACAAGATTGCTCGCAAGGCAGAAAACCTTTCCATTACGCGCGATGTCTCGGGTGAGGGCGTGCAGCAGGCACTGCTTAAGATTCTTGAGGGTACTGTTGCGAGCGTGCCTCCTGCGGGTGGCCGTAAGCATCCGCAGCAGGAGCTTTTGCAGATCGACACCACTAACATTCTGTTCATTTGTGGTGGCGCCTTTGTGGGCTTGGACAAGATTATTTCTGACCGTGTGGGCAACAAGGGCGTGGGCTTTAATTCTGAGATTGCTGGCCCCAGCTCCACTGACGAGAACACGCTTCTGCACCAGGTGCTGCCCGAGGACCTTAACGCCTTTGGCATGATTCCTGAGTTCATTGGTCGTACGCCGGTTATCACGCAGACGTGCGCTCTTACCGAGGACGATCTGATTTCGATTCTCACCGAGCCCAAGAACGCGATTGTTAAGCAGTATCGTCGCATGTTTAGGCTTGAAGAGTGCGAGCTTGAGTTTGAGCCTGAGGCGCTGCGCGAGATTGCAAAGCTTGCTTTGGCGCGCAAGACTGGTGCTCGTGGCCTGCGCTCTATTTGCGAGGACCTGCTGCAGCAGACAATGTTTGACCTGCCTTCCGAGGATGGCGTGGAGAAGGTTGTTGTTACTGCCGCATCGGTTCGTGGTGAGGAGCAGCCGCGCTTCATTTTTGACGCGGCGTAAGTGTCTGTCGCATATGTCAACTTAGAGCCCGCCTCGTCTGCGATGCGGGCTCTCTTTGTTGCCTGTGCTATCCTCTGATTCGTTTAATTACTCAAACAGCTTTAATCTCGGAGATGTCCATGGAAGAGATGCCCAAGAACTATAACCCGTCTGAAAACGAGCCCAAGATTCTGCAGAAGTGGCTGGACGGCGGATACTACAAGCGTCGCGCTGGTGTGGGCGACTGCACGGTTACCATTCCGCCTCCCAATGTAACGGGCAAGCTTCATATGGGTCACGCTACTGACGACTCCATCCAAGACGCAATTATTCGTATGGCTCGTATGCGCGGCAAGTCTACGCGCTGGGTACTGGGTACCGATCACGCAGGTATTGCTACGCAAACCAAAGTGGACAAGAAGCTCAAAGAGGAGGGCGTGAGCCGTCTGGAGATTGGGCGCGAGAAGTTTATTGACGCCTGCTGGGATTGGACGCACGAGTACGGCGGCATCATTGTTGAGCAGATTAAGCGCATGGGTTGCTCAGTCGATTTTGAGGGCGAGCGCTTTACCATGGACGCCGACTACGCCGAGGCCGTGCGCCGCGTATTCTGCGACTGGTATCACGATGGGCTGATCTATCGCGGCAAGCGTATTGTTAACTGGTGCCCTAACTGCACTACCGCCATCTCCGACGATGAGGCCGAGTACCACGATGAGAAGGGCCATCTGTGGCACCTGCGCTATCCGCTCACTGAGCCGGTTGATGGGCGCGACTACATTGTGGTTGCTACCACGCGTCCTGAGACTATGTTGGGAGATACCGGCGTTGCAGTTTCGCCCAAGGACCCCGAGAAGGCTGTGTTTGTGGGTAAGACCGTAAAGCTGCCTATCGTGGATCGCGAGATTCCTATCTTTACCGACTACCATGTAGATGCAAACTTTGGCTCTGGCTTTGTGAAGGTTACTCCTGCTCACGACCCCAACGACTACGCTATGGGTCAGGCTCACAACCTGGAGCAAATCAATATCTTTGACGAGCATGCGGTAGTTGTTGAAGGCTATGGCGAGTTTACGGGCATGAATCGCGACGAGTGCCGCGAGGCTGTTGTTGCTTGGTTTGAGGAGCATGGCCTGCTTGATCACGTAGACGAGCTTGACCATTCCGTTATGCATTGCTATCGCTGCGATGCTGCACTTGAGCCGTGGCTTTCTGAACAGTGGTTTGTTGCTGTTGACAAGCTGAAGGGCCCTGCGCTTGAGGCGGTTAACTCTGGCAAGATCACCTTCCATCCCAGCCGCTGGACGCAGACCTATACCACCTGGATGGAAAACCTCAAAGACTGGTGCATCTCGCGTCAGCTTTGGTGGGGTCACCGCATTCCTGTCTTCTACTGCGAGGACTGCGGCTGGGAAGACGCTTGCATGGAAGATGTCCATGAGTGCCCGCACTGCCACGGCACCCATGTGCACCAGGACGAGAACGTGCTTGATACCTGGTTCTCTTCGCAGCTGTGGACCTTTGCTACTCAGGGCTGGCCGCAAAAGACTGCCGAGCTTGAGGGGCACCATCCCACCACCGCTCTGGTCACGGCTCGCGACATTATTGCCCTGTGGGTTGCTCGCATGATTATGAGCTCGCTTTACTTCTTGGACGAGATTCCGTTCAAGGACGTGGTGATTTACCCCACCATCCTTGCCAAAGACGGCAGCCGTATGTCCAAGTCTAAGGGCAATGGCGTAGACCCCATGGACCTGATTGAGATGTATGGCGCCGATGCCATGCGTTTTAACCTGCTTACCCTGTGCACCACTAATCAGGATGTTAAGTTCGATGCGAATATCGACAAGAAGACCAAGGAGCTTATCGATAGCCCGCGTACCGACCAGGCACGTTCGTTTGTTACCAAGATTTGGAACGCAAGCCGCTTCTTGCTCATGAACATGGAAGGCTACACGCCTGGCGAGCCGGTGGCGGAGACCGCGGCTGATGCGTGGATGTTTAGCCGTCTGGCAAAGGCTGTAAAGATGGTTACCGAGGGCATTGAGGGCTACACCTTTGGCGATATGGCTCGCGGTGTACAGACGTTCTTCTGGAACGAGGTCTGCGACTGGTACGTTGAGGTTACCAAGGCACGCCTGAAGGACGAGGGTGCTCGCCTACAGGCTCAGCGCAACCTGATTTTTGTGCTGGATACCAGCCTGCGCTTGATGCATCCACTGATGCCGTTTGTAACCGAGGCTATTTGGGACACCATGCCTGCGAGCGTTCTGGATATGGATGAGTCTGGTGCAATCGAGCGCGCTGAGGCGCTAATGATTGCCAAGTGGCCCGAGCCTGCAGATTACGAGCGCTTTATTGACGAGGAATCGGAGCGTTCTTTCGAACTGCTGCGCAGTGTTGTTTCTGC
>CAVJWJ010000079.1:0-7151 GCA_963653375.1 Roseburia sp. CAG:303 | reverse complement strand
GCGCGTAGCTGCGCTTTTCTCAAAGAGCTCTCCAATAAGGTTTTTTACAAAGTCCTTAAGGTTCGTATCGCTTCCACCATTAGTGAGAGCAGAGATAAGGTCGTAATTGTCGCGAACATAGGAGAGGGCGGCGATCACGCGATCCTTGGCAAAGAGCTCGCAGCCGTTTCCATCGGATGTTGGCTCATTTGCGTTGTCAGACAAAACAATGTCCGATAAGTCACGCGCCAGGGCCTCTACCTGGCGATTAATCAGATCAAACTTGTCGGTGTAATGGCTGTAGAACGTGCCTCGATTAATTCCTGCTTCGCGGCAGATGTCGCTTACCGTGATGCCAGCAAGTCCCTTGCTTGGGAGTAACTTGGTAATGGCGTGTCGGATTTTGGCTTCAGTTTGAGTGTTTCGAGTAGTGGTCATTTGAGAAATTTACACCGCCTTCTACCTGTGGATATGTTCTTAAATCAACACGTTGTCTAAATTTGATTATTGCTCGGATTACATACGATTCTACACTAGGCACAAGCTAAATCAACAACGCGTTGTTTTAAGAAGAAAGGAATGCTTGTGCCATACATTGAGCTAAACAACGAATGCAAGCGCTATTACATGGGCGAGACGGTCATTACCGCTAATGACCACGTGAGCTTTACTATTGAGCGCGGCGAGCTGGCCATTGTGCTGGGAACTTCAGGTGCGGGAAAGTCGACCGTGCTGAATATCCTGGGCGGAATGGATACGTGTGACGAAGGTAGTGTGATGATTGACGGCCGCAACATTGCGCACGAAGACGCTTGCGGTTTGACCCAGTATCGTCGCGACGACGTGGGCTTTGTTTTTCAGTTCTATAACCTGGTGCAAAACCTTACGGCCAAAGAAAACGTAGAGCTTGCAAGCGAGATTGTGACCGATGCTATGGATCCAGTTGAGGTGCTTAACATGGTGGGCCTCTCGCATCGCATCAATAACTTTCCGGCGCAGCTTTCGGGCGGCGAGCAGCAGCGCGTAGCCATTGCACGCGCCGTGGCCAAGAACCCCAAGATACTGCTGTGCGACGAGCCTACAGGCGCACTCGACTACAATACAGGAAAGCAAATCCTGCAAATCCTGCAGGATATGAGCCGTAAGCGTGGATCAACCGTGGTAATTGTTACGCATAATTCGGCAATTGCGCCCATTGCGGATCGCGTGGTTCACATGCATGATGGCCATGTGACAAGCATTGATGTGAACGAGCACCCGCAGGCCATCGGGGATATTGAGTGGTAGGGGAGGACATGGCTCGTATCAGCAAAAAGATGCTGTGGAGAGATATCCTCCACACGTTTGGAAAATCGCGCGGCCGCTTTATATCCATTGCGGCGCTCATCGCTTTGGGCTCGTTTGCCCTGGTGGGACTCAAGGTTGCCGGACCCGACATGCGCTCCACGGCTGCAAATTACGTGGGTGAGCTCAATGCGGCGGACGTCACCATCATTGGAAGCATGGGCATTGATGATGACGACGCAAAACAGATTGCGCAGGCAGCCGGCATTGATACCTTGGAGCTCGGCTATCTCAAGGACGTTTCTATCAAAGACACTGACGATGCGGTACGCGTCTATTCGTGCCCAGAGAACATCTCGGAGTTTGAGCTGGAAAGCGGCCGTATGCCGGACGCTGCGGACGAGGTTGCCGTGGATGCCGAGACTGTGGAGACATATCCTATGGGCTCGACTATCTCGTTTTCTGAGAAGGCGGCTACGGATGGCAGCGAGTCTATGACTCGCCACACCTTTACTGTGGTGGGCGTAGTTAATTCCTCGGAGATTCTGTCGAACCTCAATCGTGGTATGACACAAGCGGCTTCGGGAGACCTAAAGGGCTATGCCGTGGTGTCGCCCGACGTTTTTGATGTTGACTACCACATGGTGGCGCGCCTTTCCTTTACCGACACCCAGGGTCTCGACCCCTTTAGCGACGAGTACTTAAACCTGGTGGCTGCGCACAAAGACGAGCTTGAGGACCTCTTGGCCAATCAGCCTGAGCATCGCCTTGAGGTGGTGCGTGCGCAGTATCAGGATGCCATTGATGAGGGACAAGCCCAGATCGATGATGCTCGCCAGCAGTTGGATGACGCAAAGACCACGCTGGACGATGCAGCTGAGCAGATTGCATCGGCACGAGAAACCATTGAGTTGTCTGAGAGCCAGCTTGCCGATGCGGCAGACCAGCTAAAGACAGGGCGTTCTGAGCTTAATGCTTCGTGGAACAAGCTTATTGACGCAAAGTCGGTACTTGCTACAAGTAAAGACAAGATTGCCGCTTCGGAGGCGCAGCTTAAAAGCGCTAAAGCGCAGCTTGCGGCTGGCTGGTCTGAATACAATACCAAGTCGTCTCAGCTTGCGGTAGGTCAGGCGGAGTACGACTCCAAGTATGCCGAGTACGAGGCAGCTGTAGAGGCAGCTCCGGCACAAAAGCAGCAGCTGCAGGCTGGTATCGATCAGTGCAATGCAACGCTTACAGATCTCAATACAAAGCTCGAGGTAGTTTCTGCTGGGCTTGCGCAAGTGGATGCAGCAATTGAGGTGGCGGAGGCTTCGCCCGACTTTGACCCGGACAACCCGGACGAGACGTATCAGGCGCTTATTGCGCAGAAAGCTCAGCTCAAGGCACAAAAAGAAGCTCTTGAGGCAGGTATCAAGGAGGCAGCTAGCAAGAAGGAAGAGCTTCAGACCACGCTTGATTCCATTGATCCGCAGCTCGAGAGCGCAAAGCAGAAGCTGGACCAAACGGCGCAAACACTGGAAGAATCCTCGCAGCAGCTGGTGGCGGCAAAGCAGGCGCTTGATGCCAGGCAGGCAGAATACGATGCGGGCTACACTGCGTATTGCTCGGGCGTTTCGGCCTATAACCAAGGGCTTGCTACGTACTACGCAGGGCTGGAAAGCTGGCAGACGGGCACAGCCACGCTTGCTGCCAAGACCTCTGAGTACAACGTAGCTGCTTCTAAGATTGCCGAGGCAAAGCAGCAGCTTGCCGAGAAAGAGGTTGAGTATCAAGATGGCTTGGCTGAGTATGAGGAGGCTTTACCTGATGCGGAGCAAGAAATAGCAGACGGCGAGGCTGACCTGGCTGATGCGCGCGAGACCTTAGCTGAGCTTGAAACACCCACCTATAACGTCTACAACCGCCGTGAAATTCCGGGAGCCGAAGGCTATAAGACCTACGCATCAGTTTCCGAAATCGTAGACTCGCTCGCAAACATCTTTCCGTACTTCCTATATCTGGTTGCCGCTCTGGTGGCGTCTACCACCATGACGCGCATGGTGGATGAAGAGCGCATCAATGCAGGTACTCTCAAAGCTCTGGGCTACGCGGATGCAGATATTCAGAAGAAGTTTGTGGTCTATGGCGCGGCTGCTGCTGTGCTTGGCTGCACGGTTGGCGTGATTTTGGGCCACACGCTGCTGCCTTACATTGTGTACAGCGCGTATGCCGTCAAGTTCACCATGCCGCCTATTGAGCTCCATGTATATCCGCTGGTTACGCTCGCCTGCTACGTTTTGGCAGCGCTGGTGGCCGTGGTGCCAGCATGGCTCGCTGCAAAGCGCGAGGTAGCAGAGAAACCTGCTGCCCTCTTGCTGCCTAAGCCACCCGCTGGCGGCTCAAAGGTTTTGCTTGAGCACATCGGCTTTATTTGGCGTCGCTTGAGCTTTACGGGCAAGGTGACCGTGCGCAACCTCTTTCGCTACAAAAAGCGCGCTGCTATGACCATCTTTGGTGTGATGGGCGCTGCAGGTATGCTCTTCACGGGTTTTGCTGTACAGCATTCCATCAGTGGCGTTGCACAAAAGCAGTTTGGCGAGATTATTGGCTACGACCTGATTGTTGCCGAAGAAAATCACGTGAGCGCGGACGCACGCATGAAGCTTGACGAGCTGCTTTCTAGCGACGACATTAAGGATTACACCTCGGCAACCTATGAGTCGCTTACTAAGGCTGCTGGTAAAAAGGGTGACGAGCAGGAAATTACCCTTCTGGTTCCCGACGACGATACAGCGTTTGCTCAGTATATGGACTTGCGCGAGCGCGAGAGCGGTGAGAGCTTTGATCTTTCGAGTGACGGCGCAATCATTTCGGAGCGCTTAGCCACACTGTGTAATCTAGCTGTGGGCGACACCTTGACGTTCAAAGACTCGAATGGCACAGAGCGCGAAGTGCAGGTAGACGGCATCTGTGAGATGTATATCAACCACTTCATGTTCATGGGAAAGGACGCCTATCGTAAGGTCTTTGGCATGGACCCTGCGGTGAATGCTCGTCTGGTTACCCTGCAGGATAACTCGCTTTCTAACACGCAACACATGGCGGCACGCTTTGTGGCACAAGATGGCGTAAAGGGTGTGGTGCAGTCCACGATGCTCATTAATCAGGTTAACGTGATTGTGACCTCGCTTAATAAAATCATGGGCATTCTGATTATCATCGCCGCGCTTCTCGCCATTGTCATTCTGTTTAACCTGGTGACCATCAATGTGAGTGAGCGCATCCGAGAGCTTTCGACCATCAAGGTTTTGGGCTTCTATCCGCGCGAAGTCTCGATGTACATCTACCGCGAGACCATCATTCTTTCAATCATCGGCGTGCCTCTGGGCTGGGCGTTCGGGCGCTTTTTGCAGCTCTGCATCATCAATGCTGTGCCGCCTGAGCAGGTCATGTTTAACCCGGATTGCGGTTTGGCGTGTTTCATTGTTCCTGCCGTGGTTATCGCGGTGGTAGTAATGCTGCTCTACTTTGTGGTTAATCGCCGCCTGCGCCGCGTAGATATGCTTGAGGCGCTTAAGTCGGTCGACTAGCCCGTGGAGTGAATGGTCTGTAGGGGTCATCCTGCTGGCTTACTCCGCAAGAAGCACCGCGCCATTGCGGTCGGCTTCGGCAATAATGCGCCGCAGCTCGTCTAGGTAACGCGTGAGAATCTCGGTCTCGCGACGTTCGCGATGCATGATATAACCAACGCGCATGCGAGCGTCCTCTGTCAAGGGGATGCTCGCCATGCCGGACTGCATTTCGCTTGAAAGCACGCCCGTAGAGAGCGTGTAGCCATTTGAGGTGGTCAGCAAGTTGGTGAGCGTCCCGCGGTCTGAGATGCGGATGCTGCGCGCGCAGGGAATGTAGGAGAACGGCTCCTCGGCAAAGTAGAACGAGTTAGAAGTTCCCTGCTCAAAGCTATAGCGTGTGTACGGCGCCAGCTCGGCAAGAGCAATGGAGGAGCTACGGGCAAGTGGATGGTTTTCGCTTACAAAGACATGCGCCTGAGCCTCAAAGAGTGGGTGAAACTCCACGCGCGCCTCGGCAAAGGCATGCTCAAGGACACGCCGGTTAAAGTCATCGAGATAGAGAATGCCTACCTCACTGCGAAAGGCACGTACGTCGTCAATAATCTGCGCGGTAGTGGTTTCGCGCATGGTGAATTCGTACTTCTCATCCTCGCAGGCCTCCACCACATTGATGAACGCCTGGACAGAGAACGCATAGTGTTGGGCTGAGACAGCAAGCCTCGATTGGGCAGATCCGTCTTGCGCATAGCGCGCCTCGAGCATATTGGCCTGCTCAACCACCTGACGCGCGTAGCCCAAAAGCTCCGTGCCGTCGTTGGTGAGCATCACCCCACGGCTGCTTCGCGTAAAGATGGTAATACCCAACTCGTCTTCGAGGCCTTTAATAGCGCTTGAGATATTCGATTGTGCGGTATAGAGGCGCTGAGCTGCGGCGTTAATAGAGCCAGATTCTGCTACGGCAATAAGAAAACGGAGCTGCTGTAAGGTCATAAGTTCTCCTATCTGAGTGCGTACGGGTGCACGTGGGCGGTGGCACGGTTTTGCTCTCTGGTTCATGCTATCTGTTTTAGCGATAACTCGCTACCGCATTTTACTGATTGACTGGGACATGCACCCCTCGTACTATGCTTAACAGACAAACCCGATAGGGAAATCGAGAGGAGGTCCCGCATGTGTCCATCTAAGCGAATGTCGAGGCTCTCGGCTGCATATTCTGGTGCTGTCGGGAGCTCGCTTACAGGTCGTATCTGACCTAGCCCTACCTGTTTAACATCTCGCAAAGGAGAATCTCATGTCCCAGTTTGTTAATAACCCCGAGCACACTTTTGGCTTCGATACTCTGCAGCTTCATGTTGGCCAGGAGACGGCCGATCCCGCATCCGATGCACGCGCTGTGCCTATCTACCAGACCACGAGCTATGTGTTCCGCAACTCTCAGCACGCTGCCGATCGCTTTGGCTTGGCCGACGCTGGCAACATCTACGGCCGTCTGACCAACTCCACTCAGGGCGTTTTTGAGGACCGCATTGCTGCTCTCGAGGGTGGCGTAGCTGGTCTTGCTGTTGCCTCTGGTGCTGCTGCCATTACCTACACATTGCAGGCTCTCGCCCAGAAGGGCGACCATGTGGTGGCTCAGAAGACCATCTACGGCGGCTCCTACAACCTGCTTGCTCACACCCTTTCGCAGTTTGGTGTAGAGACCACCTTTGTGGATGCTCACAATCTCGAGGAGGTTGAGGGTGCCATTCAGGACAACACCACGGTTATCTACCTTGAGACTCTGGGCAACCCCAACTCTGACATCCCTAACATCGACGCTATCTCTGAGATTGCCAAGAAGCACGGCCTGCCTGTTGTGGTCGATAACACCTTTGGCACGCCCTACCTCTTCCGTCCGCTCGAGCACGGTGCCAACATTGTTGTTCACTCTGCTACCAAGTTCATTGGTGGCCACGGCTCTTCGCTGGGTGGCGTAATCGTTGACGGTGGCAACTTTGACTGGAAGGCTTCTGGTAAGTATGCCGAGATTGCCGATGCTAACCCTAGCTACCACGGCGTAAGCTTTGTTGACGCTGCTGGTCCGGCTGCCTTTGCTACCTATGTTCGCGCCATTCTGCTGCGCGACGAGGGCGCTTGCATTAGCCCGTTTAACGCGTGGATTTTGCTCCAGGGCACTGAGACTCTTTCCCTGCGCCTTGATCGCCACGCCGAGAACACCAGGAAGGTTGTGGAGTTCCTGGTTAACGATCCGCACGTAGCCAAGGTCAATCACCCGAGCCTGCCGGATCACCCTGATCACGAGCTCTACACCAAGTACTTCCCCAATGGCGGTGC
>CAVJWJ010000078.1:0-7188 GCA_963653375.1 Roseburia sp. CAG:303 | reverse complement strand
TTTGCCGAAGTTCCGTTGGTATTGGCATTCTCAACCGTTCCATCAGAATCGATGGTGTAGTAGCGCACGCCACCGTCAACAACCACTGTGCGCGTCACAGTAGTGTCACCAGCACTCATGGAACCCGGGAGCGCGTAGTAAACGGTGTAAGTGCGATACGGCGCATAGAAGCGATGCGTAATCGGAGCACTCTGACCATCCAGACGCTCATACTCGTTACCCTCATAGGTCACGCTCTCGGGTGCGGTGACAGAGAGTCCCGTGCCATCCGGCTCACAGGTAAGAGTCTTACTGCCAATCTGAGCGCCGCTCACAGCGTCCACGTAGCGAACCTCAACCTCATAAGCTGCAGGGGTCTCAACGTCATCGCTCACGTAGTAAACCGTGTCGGCCAGCAGACGACCAGCCGAAAGGTCAGCCCACTCGTAGGTCATAGACGTATCAGAACCGGAGCGCTTGTAAGTCACACCGTCAACCTCAAGAGTTGCAGGCAGCGCAACAGACGCATCAGCCGTGCCGGTAACCTTGGCAGTCTCGGACTTGTAGATGTTCACCTGAGTGTTGCCAGTCTTGCCAGCGCTCACCAGGGCAAAGTTAACGGTATAGGTAAGCTCGGTCTCCTCGGGCTCGTACTTGAGCGTGTAAGAAGCAGCGCCATCGCGCGTGAGCTTGAGTTCAGCAGCTTCTTTGGCCGTGTAGGTCTTGCCAGACTCGTCAACAGCACCTGCCAGCACGTAGCGCGAGACTGCCGTGTCATGTGCCTGAGAGAACGACGTTGCCGGAGCATACAGGAAGCCACCTGCGCCAACAGCTACGCGGTCAACCATAAGCTGCTTGCCCGTGGTGGACACGTAAGAAATGGTGACGTCCTTAGTGCTGGTGTCTGCCTTGGCGCGCGCAACGCAATAGACGCGCTGCTCGGAGGCGTTGGCAGAAAGCTTTACCTGCGAAACCTTAGTCAGCGGCTTATAAACCGTGTCGTTTGCCTCGATGCTCTTACGCAGATCAACGGTCTTCTGCTCATCGGTTGCCAGCGTATAGGAGTCCTTCTGAATGGTGTTGCCACTCTCGTCCACATAGAGGACCGATGCAGAAACGCCCTGAGCGTCGTCGACCTTCTTGTAGGAAACATACAGCACGCCGTCTTTGAGAGTCGGTGTTACCTTACCCGAACCCACGAGCTGATACGTGACACCATCGCGCACAATCTGAGCAGGTGCCTCAATGGCATCCGTTGCGTTGGCAGCGCTTGCCGTGCGAATAGCAATCATGCTATTAGTCACCGAGTCTACGGCCTTGCCATCAACCTGAATGCAAACCGCGTAGACTGTGGCAGAAAGCAGCGGAGTCTCGTCCTCTGCGCGTTCGCTCGTCTTGGCGTTGTAGAAGTTAAGCGTCATATCTCCGCTGTGTGCGGCAACATAGGACGTCTTTGCATCCAGCTTAACAATGCCAAAAGTGTCCGAGGCACTGTCGAAGGTATAGGTCATATCCTTGGTAAGCGT
This sequence comes from Roseburia sp. CAG:303, assembly GCA_963653375.1. Taxonomy (GTDB): domain Bacteria; phylum Actinomycetota; class Coriobacteriia; order Coriobacteriales; family Coriobacteriaceae; genus Collinsella. The sequence goes on along the minus strand of CAVJWJ010000078.1, from coordinate 5,683 downwards.
CTTACCAGCTACAACCACATCGGCATAGAGCGTGTTTGCGCCCAAGCCAGAAACCGTAGCGCATTCGAAGGAGTCACCTCCTAGCGAAAACTCATCTGCACCGCGCACGGCAACAGAGGATTGTTGAGTTGCGGTTGTTGTCTCGGCAACGGCCGTGGCAGGCAAAACAGCCACAGGAGCTGCCATAAGCGGAAGGGCCAGCAAGGGCACCAAGAAACGGCGCGAATGGGTCCAAGGGTTCGAGAGCATCCGATCTCCCCTCTCTTCTTTTGCGTGGCAGGCGATACCTCGCAAAATAAGAACCATGCTGCAAGCAATATGTACATCGTGTGTCACTCGTATTTCACACAAGTGTCACGCTATGCAACGGCACAGTATACTCCCGCAAGCCTGCGGTAAGAACCCCCCCCCGCAATAAATTTGCAAAATTTGCGCAGCTACGCAGGGTTAACACAAATTGCTATTAATTTAATTACCAATACCCTGTAAATAAACCGTTTTAGCGCCCTAGCGCGAGGTGTAATCGCACATCTGGCACTACCTGGACGCATCCTCAGTCACCTTGCGATGAAATAAACCGGCTCATCGCACAACGCGTCTCATGGTATCCAGCAAAAAACGGGCAAAGGGAGCACCCCTTGCCCGTTTTTGTTTTTGTCTGTCATAGCAGTGACAGCACCTCTTACCTTTTGAGCATCGCAGCCTTATTGGGCAAGCGTCTCCTTAATAGTCTCAAGGATAATCTCAAGACCGCGATTAAGCTGGTCATCAGGAATAGTAAGTGCGGGCATGAGCTTGACTACATTATTGTCGCGACCAGCGCGCTCAATGATGAGGCCCTTCTTGAAGCAGGCAGCAGATACAGCAGATGCGTCAGTTCCGCAGGCCATCTCAATACCCCAAATCAAGCCGATACCGCGTACTTTAAGGCCCAAAGGCTCTACGTTTGCAGCCATGAAGTCAGCAACCAGCTTACCCTTACGCTGAACCTCGTCCTCAATGTGATTATCCAGCATAAACTCAAGGCCAGCCTTAGCAGCCACCATAGCAAGCTGATTACCACGGAACGTACCGTTGTGCTCGCCCGGGCTCCAAACATCCAGCTCAGGCTTAAACAGGGTAAGTGCAAACGGCAGACCGTAGCCACCAATAGACTTAGACAGGCAGACCATATCCGGAACAATATCTGCACGCTGGAACGAGAAGAACCAGCCCGTACGGCCGCAACCAACCTGAATATCGTCAACAATCAAAAGAATGTCATGGCGATCACACAGAGCGCGCAGGTCACGCAGCCATTGCACGTCAAAGACCTGCACACCGCCCTCGGCCTGAACAGTCTCGAGAATGATGGCAGCAGGCTTCTCTACGCCAGAATGGTCGTCGGTCAGAAGCGTCTCGATATAGGCAATCGTGTCCAAGTTCTCAAACATGTAAGGCGCAGGCAGGTGCGTAACGTTCTCCAGGTTAACGCCAGCGCCACCGCGGCTACCAGAGTCGCTTGTCAAAGCCAATGCGCCCAGCGTCATGCCATGGAAGCATCCCATGAAGCACCAAATTTGGCTGCGACCCGTCACCTTACGAGCAAGCTTCAAAGCACTCTCAACAGCATTGGTGCCCGTAGGACCAGGAAACATTACCTTGTAGTTAAGACCGCGGGGCAGCAGAACCTCATTCTCAAAGAAATTAAGGAAGTCCTCTTTAGGTTTGGTCATCATATCCAGAGCATGCATAATGCCGTCGCCCTGAATGTAGTCAATCAAGCGAGTCTTGATGTAATCGTTATTGTGTCCGTAATTTACAGCACCGGCTCCGCAAAAGAAGTCGAGGTAGTCCACACCGTTTTCGCCGGTAATAATGGAACCCTTTGCGGTGGTAAAAATCTCAGGAAAGCTCCTGCAGTACGAACGCACTTCAGATTCGTAAGTTTCGAAGACCTCTTTGCCCTGCATCTAGATTGACTCCTTAGTCACAAGATAATGATTGTCATAGAGCTAACTGACTGTCGCATTTTACTGCACGAATACAGCGCTACCTAGATTGACCGATTTAGACATACCTCAACTTATTATCTTCAAATTCAGCCAGGCGTGCCTGATAGGCTGCCATGATGGTCTGCTCGAATGCAAGCTGAGGATTCTCGACACCCATAACGTGCAATAGATGCTTGGTGAACAGCGGATTCATTACAAGGAATGGACCCAAGATGGACGTGCCAATAAAGTTCTTACGGTGCAATCCCTCTTTCTTAGAACCTGGGCAAAGACCGTCTCCGCGAATCACATCGCAGAAGTAACAATCGTCGTTATCACCGTAGGAATGGCTGAACTGAGCTTTATGCCCAACGAGTTTTAGTCCCTCGCACGTAGCAAGAATCAACGAGTTATAGCGGTTCATCATCTGACGACGAGCATGGATATCTGGGAAAATACCTAAGCCCTCGATGCGGCTTCCATCCTCGTTTTCGATATAAGCCTCCACGAGCTCCATGGCGTTACCCGTAAAAAGGCATGCACCGCCTGTCTCAATGCGGGAAACGAGAGCCTCTCGATACGGACGTAGCGCATTGAGCGCAAGTTCTTGCTGGTCCTCAGTCATAGAACCCATGTACACCAAGTCAACGTGCCCAGCCGTAAAAGCCGGCACATCACTCAAGCTTGTTTCTATTACACGACAGTTCTCAATGCAATCCTTGAGGTAGTGCACGTTCTGCAGGTCTCCAAAAAGGTTTGCAAACTCGCCGTAGAGCACCTCGATGACGATTTCCCTACTCATGGCCCACCTCGCGCTTCTTCAAATTCTTGCAGACTTGGTCACGCACCTGCATTGCCTCGTCCACGGCATATAGCTCATGAAGGATATAGATCTTATCCGTACCTTTATATTTGAGCTGCTCAGGAGCATCAAACTCGCTCGCCACACACGTAATGCGCTCTTCGGGCACGCCAGCCATAAGCAAGCGCAGCTTATAATCCTCGCGGCGAACACCTGCAACTACGATATTCACAATGTCAGGCGTGTTTAGGAATTCGAAATCACAGTCGTAAATCCACGTCATAATCTCGGAAGAATCTTTACGATCAAAGATGTCGTCCAGCATCAGGACCACTTCTTTGGTGCCTGGCTCATTGCCCACATACTCAAAAACACAAGAGCAGGCTACCGGGTTTTGGCCCTTGGCCAGATGAGTAATGACCTCTGTATTCCCTACGTGCACGCTTGAGAAGCGAGACTCTACAATCTTGGTATCCGCAAACCCAGCGCGCACCTCGTCATAGCTCAAGCCAAGTGTGCGCAGCGTAGCAATAGCTGTTACTTGGTTATATTCATTCAAAACCGAGTCGCTCAGCATTGGATACGTCTCTGCGCCCTCGGGAGTATTCATTTGCATAGTTCCTGCAGCAAAATCAAGCGCTGCACGATAATCAGCAACAGGAGACGAGAAACCGCAAAACTCGCAGGTAGCGTTGCCAATATGATGGTAGCGCACATAGTTGTAATGAAGCTTTTTATGGCACTTAGGGCAAATGCGCACGTCATTAATAAGATTGACGCTCTCTGTTTTATCGCTCGGCAAACGGTCAATCGAAAAGTAAACGCGAGGGTTGCCATTGCCCAGCTGTGAGCTAATCAGGTCATCTGCATTCAGAATCATGCGCGTTGTTGCAGGAAGACTCTTTTGAATAAAGTTGAAGATAAACTCCGGATGAGCATTACGGTGAATTGAGTCACGGAAAAGGTTGGTGCAAACCACATAGGTTGGCTCCAAACGTGGATAAATGAGCTGCGAGCTGCGCTCATCAACCTCAAAGACAGCAATGTCATGTTTAGCCTTGCCAGTTATGGTCGAACCATTGGCTAGTGACGCGATAATGCCTGCGTTGACATTGGCACCGGCGCGATTGTCGAGCACGTTGCGCCCGTTTTTCTCAAGCACGTCGATAATCATATTACAGGTAGTGGTCTTACCGTTTGTGCCCGTTACGCATACAACGGTCTTAGGCTTTTCAATCATGCTCACAAAGTCGGGGCATATTTTGTAGGCCACCTCACCCGGGAAAAAGCTTGCTTGGCGTCCCAACAAATGGAGCATCTTCGTAGCCGCTTTAGCGCCTACAAGCGCGACATAGAATCTCAGGTTACGTTTCACCGTTGCACTCCTCGAGCAGCGTTATTTTGCATTTTCAGTCGCTCCATTATTGCACTGTATTAGATGGTTCTTGAAATCTGCCCAGAGGAGAAACAAAGCCTGCCTGTCGGCTGTTAACCACTTCAAAGCAGTTCGACTAGCTTCGCGGTAGCCGGTCTCACACGACATCAAACCCAATTCCCAAGCTTCCGTAACCGGCAGCGTATACGCAAAGGAGACCTCGGGTTGCCAAGAAAAACCGTCTGGAGCGCATACGCGCGACCGGTTTTTCGGGCAAGCCCGAGGTCTCCCAATAAGGCGATAGACGCTGCTTACGCCTTACGCCTCGTTATACACCGCAAGCAGCTTCTGCAGGTGATTATAGCGATCCATGGCAGCCTGCTCGTTGGCGCGGAACAGCTCCTCGGCGCGCTCGGGGAACGAACGAGTCAGCGAAGCGTAACGTGCCTCGTTCATCAGGAAGTCCTGATATCCGCCGGCCGGAGCCTTGGAGTCGAGCGAGAACTTCTTGCCCGCAGGTGCATCTGGGTTAAAGCGGAACAGGTTCCAATAGCCACACTCCACAGCCTTCTTCATCTCGGACTGGCAGTTCTGCATGCCACCCTTCTTGATGGAGTGCATCTCGCAGGGGCTGTAGCCAATGATGAGGGACGGGCCGTCGTAAGCCTCGGCCTCGTGAATGGCCTTAAGCGTCTGAGCCGGGTTAGCACCCATGGCAACCTGTGCCACGTATACGTAGCCGTAGCTCATGGCAATCTCAGCCAAGCTCTTCTTCTTGGTGACCTTACCTGCGGCGGCAAACTGAGCAACCTGGCCCAGGTTAGAGGCCTTGGAGGCCTGGCCGCCAGTGTTGGAGTACACCTCGGTATCAAAGACAAATACGTTGACGTTGTGACCAGAGGCCAGCACGTGATCGAGTCCGCCAAAGCCGATGTCGTAGGCCCAACCGTCGCCGCCGAAGATCCAGAAAGACTTCTTGGTGAGGTATGCCTTGTCGGCAAGAACGGTCGGTGCAATGGCGCAGCCATCAGCAGCGGCCTTTTCGAGCTCGGGGATAAGAGCCGCGGCAGCAGCCTTGGAAGCCTCGACGTCGCCCGTGGACTCAAGCCATGCCTGAGCAGCAGCCTTAAACTCGTCGGAAGCCTTCTCGGAAGCCATCATCTCCTGGACAGAAGCAACGAGCTTCTTCTGAACTGCCTCGTAACCCACAGCCAGACCAAGGCCGTGCTCGGCGTTGTCCTCAAACAGCGAGTTGTTCCATGCCGGGCCGTGACCGTTCTTGTCCGTGCAGTACGGAGAGGTTGCGGCAGGGTTGCCCCAAATGGAAGAGCAGCCCGTGGCGTTGGAGATGAACATGCGGTCGCCTGCCACCTGCGTGACCAGACGTGCGTAGGCTGTCTCGGCGCAGCCGGCGCAGGAGCCAGAGAACTCCAGGTAGGGCTGCTTGAACTGGCTGCCCTTGACGTTGGCGGCCACAAGCTCGGTCTTCTCGGAGACGTTCTTGACCAGGTAATCCCATACGGGCTGCTGATC
>CAVJWJ010000077.1:0-7246 GCA_963653375.1 Roseburia sp. CAG:303 | reverse complement strand
GCGCTCGCCCCAACCGTGCCGTCACGGTCTACGGCAATCTTATTCGCAGTGTCTACAAGGACGCGCCCATCATCATTGGCGGTATCGAGGCAAGCTTGCGTCGCTTGGCGCACTACGACTACTGGCAAGATAAGCTCAAGCGTTCCGTACTCCTTGATTCTGGCGCCGACATCCTTATCTACGGCATGGGCGAGCACGCCATTGTGCAGATTGCCGATGCCCTAGCAGGTGGGCTTGCCGTGAGCGACATTACCTACGTAGATGGCACGGTATACCGCACCTCGGGCGCCGATGCGCTCGATACGGTATACGACTACAAGCTGCTCCCCAGCTGGGACGAACTCACATCTGATCGCCTGGCGTACGCGCGCAGCTTTAATGTCCAGCAGCAAAACATGGATCCCATTACAGGCCAGCGCCTGGTAGAGCCCTATCCCAACGGCGTCTACGTGGTGCAAAATCCGCCGAGTACCACCCTTACCACCGAAGAACTCGATGCCGTGGCCGAACTCCCCTACGCGCGTGCCTGGCACCCCGACCATGACGCCGCAGGCGGCGTACCTGCGTTCTCGGAAATCAAGTTTTCCATTAGCTCCAATCGCGGCTGCTTTGGTGAGTGCTCCTTCTGCGCGCTCACGTTCCATCAAGGGCGCGTACTCCAAATGCGCAGCCACGACTCCATCATGCGTGAAGCCGAAATGCTCACCCATGACCCAGACTTTAAGGGCTACATCAACGATGTAGGAGGCCCCACTGCAAACTTTAGCCGCCCTGCCTGCGACAAGCAGCTTACGCGCGGCGTGTGCAAAAACAAGCGCTGTTTATGGCCGAGCGTTTGCCGCAATATGGTGGTGGACGAGAGTGGTTACACCCAGCTCCTGCGTGATTTGCGCGCACTCCCCGGCGTAAAGAAAGTCTTTGTGCGCAGTGGCATTCGTTTTGACTACACCATGGCCGATGCCTCAGACGAGTTCTTGCTCGAGCTTTTGCGCTATCACGTCTCGGGCCAGCTACGTGTAGCACCCGAGCACGTAAGCGATGCCGTTCTCTCAGTGATGGGCAAGCCAAGCCGCGCTGTCTACGACGCTTTTTGCCGGCGCTTTGAAGAAATCAATCGCAAGTACGACCTCAACCAGTTTGTGGTGCCCTACCTTATCTCGAGCCACCCAGGCTCCACCATGAAAGAAGCCATTGAACTTGCCGAAGCCGTGCGCGATATGGGCTACATGCCCGAACAGGTGCAGGACTTCTACCCCACGCCCTCAACCATGAGCACATGCATGTACTACACCGGGGTAGATCCGCGCACTATGAAGCCCATCTACGTGGCACACGACCCGCACGAAAAGGCTATGCAGCGCGCACTTATTCAGTATCGCAAGCCTGAGAACTATAAGCTGGTGCGCGAGGCGTTGGAAAGCGCAGGCAGGCGCGATCTTATTGGCTATGGTCCCAAGTGTCTCATTCGTCCCGTGCCTCCCAAGCCCGGCGAGAGCGCACATAGCTCAAGTAATCGATCCGCCAAGAGCCAGCCCGCTAAAAGCAAGAAGCCTCAGGGAAGCACCCAGGCAGCAAACAACAGCACCGCTGAGACACGCGGCAAGGGCTCATCCAAAGGCAAGAATGCATACGGGGGCAATTCCAAGCACACACATGATGACAACCGCTTTAAGCAAGGCCATAACAACAAGCAGACAAACAATGGTCTGAGCCGCGCCCAAAATACAGCCGCGCGTAATCGCGCTGCGCAGGGACGACAAGGTGCAAATCGTGGGCATCGTTAATTGCAGCGCGTACCCCATAACTCCCACCTTACAACCGTTACGATGCCATCAATTTTGCCTCACCCTATAACAGCCTTTCTTGCTTTCTGGTAATCTGTACCGCAATACAAAAACGAACCGGGAGGCAGTTATGAGCGATAACCCGTACGGAATCAAAGCCATCTTCTTCGACGTAGATGGGACGCTATACTCCCACACGCTTAAGGCCATCCCGCAGAGCGCCCGCGACGCCCTTGACGAGGTGCGCGCCAAGGGTATCAAGACGGTCATTGCTACCGGTCGCCACAAGATCGACCTTAAGAAGCTCCCCACCGCCGACCTTAACTTTGACGGCTACCTGGCGCTCAATGGCCAGATGATTCTCGATGACTCCATGCATCTCATCTCCGGCACTCCTATCAAGAGTACCGAGGCCGAGATTCTCTCTATGGCGTTCACAGCCAAGAAGATTCCCTTCCTTATCATCACCGAAGACAAGCGCTATATGAACTATATCGACGGCCTAGCTCAGGATGCCGTTGACAAGGGAGAGGCATTCCTGCCCGTACCCGAAGACTACGAGTTCTCCGGCGAGCCTATCTTCCAGCTTTGCGCTTTTGTAAGCGACGACCAGCGTGCACTGCTCGATCAGATTCTCGACGAGTGCAACATCACCTCGTGGAGCGCCACAGGCATCGACATCATGCCTAAGGGCGGCGGCAAGGCCACAGGCATCGCAAAGTTTATTGCCGCTGAGGGTATCGACCAGAGCGAGACCATGGCCTTTGGCGACTCCGAGAACGACATCTCCATGCTTAAATTTGTAAAGATTGGTGTGGTTATGGGCAACGGTACGCCCGATGCCAAGGCGGCTGCTGACTATATCACCTCACACATTGACGAGGATGGCGTTGCCAATGCCCTGCGCCACTTTGGATTGATTGACTAGTACTTCGTCGCATCCATCTGACGGTACTCGTCAAACAGGTCAAGGCACTCTTCACGATCACACTCGATGAGATAATCGGCAAAAGCCTCGCGCCCGCCGAACATCTCATCGAGTTTTTTGTCTCTAAAACCAATAAGTTCATTGTCAGCAATGGTGCAGCCATAGTAGACCGTTTTGATGTTTGCCCACTTGCAGGCAGCCAAACACATAGGGCAGGGCTCGCCCGTGGTGTAGAGCGTAGAGCCCGAGAGATCAAAGCTGCCAATTGCGTGACCTGCGTGGCCAATAGCCACTATCTCGCCGTGACGCGTGGGGTCATTCTCGGCAACAACCCTGTTGTGGCCACGAGCAATAACTTCCCCATCTTTCACAATGACGGTTCCAAAGGGTCCCCCGTCGCCCGCATTAATACCCTCGCGAGCCTCAGCGATTGCCATCTGCATGTAGTCTTTGTTTTCCATCCTGTCCTCAATCCTCAAAAATAAGGGCCACTCACGCGAGCGGCCCTCCTACTATTCGTTGCTTGTAAGACCGCTATGTTTGGCGACGCGTTGCCACAGAAACAACTGCCGCAGCGCAAGCCGCAACAAGAACGCTTGCAATGGTGGCAACATCGTTATAGTCACCTGTCCCGGGCAAATCACCGTCGGTTGTACCCTTCTTTTTGCGCGTGTCCTTGTTGTCCTGGTTATCCTCATCAGCCTGGTCGCCGTTGTTGGCTCCCTTATCCTTGTCGGCTTGGTCTCCCTCATCGCTCTTATCATGCTCATCTTCGTCAGGCGTAGTTGAGCCAGAATCACCCTTAGTACCTGCCTGAGCATTCACGGCAAGCGATGCGGTCACAGTGGTTACATCATCACTTGTTGGCGTGGTGTTTGCCAGCGTGTTCTTATAGTCGCCCGCAAGCGCCAATTTGGCAGCAGCTGTATCGATAGCAGCAGCCAGCGTGTCATGCTCAGCCTGCGTAATCCAGGTGTCCTTCTTATCAATATCGCTGCCATCGGCGCTAATCTTTGCGTTTTTCAGCACAGCCTTTGCCTGCGCCAGCGCCTCAGAAAGCTTATCGAGCGAAGCCACACTTGCCCAGTCGCGCACCTCGCTTACTGCCTTGATAGCAGCATTGTCAGCCACGTACTTCAACGAGCCGTCGCCCAAGCTCTTAGCCTCAACAGCGTTTTTAACCACAAGCCAGTCGTACCAGGTTTCCTCGCCGTCCGAATTTGCATCCTCATCGCCTGCGGAGGTGGTCCAGCTCTCCCCCGCATTTACGCGAGAAACATAGTACGTATTTGCAAAGATATCCGTAGCGTAGTCAGCGTCCGCCTGAATAGCGGCTTCTTGCTCGACAATTTTTGCCTCCGCAGCTGTTGTAGCAGCCTCTTCAGCTTCTTCTTCAGTAGCGCCCGCATCAAGCTTTTCTTGCTTCACGCGCTCATACTCTTCGGTATAGCACTCGCGCGTAAGCTGCTGATAGGTTCGTACGCTGTAATCAGAAACCTCAGCATCCGTGGGTTTGGTGCCCATGTTTACCGCAATGCCCTGGTAATACGTGCCGTTTGCATCCTTTTGCGTAGTAACTACGGCATAGCGCTGACCCTCGCGCATGGCTACCCAGTCTGCGCTATCAAGCGCACTGCGATGATAGCCCGCATAGTCGTAGGTAAACGCCCGCTCAAGCACCAACTTGCTGTGCTCAGGGTCAGTAGGAGTCTCGGCCGCATCGTCTAACAGATACACCTGATAGGTCACGGTAGTTGCCGGCGCGTAGGTCTCACAAGAAAGCGAACGCACCGCCAGGTCTCCCTCGGCCGTAAAGATGTTGGCCGTGCTTACTTTGGAGTCAAACTTGGAGACCAAGGCACGACCTTGTACCAGATAGTCATACTGATCAATGTAGTACTCGTCGTTATCGCTATAGGTATTCAGGTCGTAATCAAACGACTCAAATTCCGTAACCGACTGATCGTAGTACGAGAGCCAGAAGTATCCCGTATGCTTGCCATCTTCTACAATGCCCCAGTCGCCGGAGCCCTCGTTGGGGAACTCCTCACCCTCGGCACCCCAGCTATTCTTAACAAGCCACGCACCATTGCCAGGCGGCAGCTCACGCGCACCATCGCCATCAATGGCAAAGTTGGAGGCATCGTAATTGTCGTCCCAGCCTACGATAGTTACCGCATGGTTGGCCTCAAGCACTATGTTGGTGTAGTGAGCCCAATTCTTAGAAATGAACTGAGCCTTCTTGTCCTTGGAGCCAATCACCTGCTCTGGCAGAGATGTCTCGGCATAGAAGGCGCAAGAAACCGCACGACCCTTGTTGCAAATCTCATTTTTAATTGAGGCAATAGCACTCTCGTCCACACCGAGCATCTGCGTACCATCGTCGTTAAGCACGCGCGTCTCGGGCAAAATATTGCCATCCTCAAACTCGTAGGCAGCCTGGTTCCACAGCTCGTCAGAAACCGACCAGTCCGTAAAGGTGCGCTTAGCATCAGCGCCTTTAATAACCCCCGCCCAGTTAATTGAGCGCACAACCACCGTACCATCATCTGCTTCGAGCTTTGCAATCTGCTCGTCAGTTAGATACTGCGTAGTCTCGGTACCATTCTGCTTTACCAAGCAGCGCTTGATACCCTCAGCATTCTTGTAGGGCACTTCGCTTTCTGTAAGCGGACCTACGCCAGCCGCAAAGAGCCGTGAGGCATAAAGCGGCAAGCCACCGCGGTCCAAGCCGTAGGTAGCGTCCTGAGAATCGTTATGAAAGCCCTCTCCCGCTTGTGCGGTGCCAATCACCGAAGCTGGAGCCTGAACAAACGCGGCATTCGCGAGTTGCAGCTCGGAAAGATCCAGACCTGAGCTTGCTGTTTTTCCTGATTCAGAAAGAATGCTTGTCTCAGACGCAGCAATAGCCGCAAAGCCCCAGCAGCTACCCCACGGACTTTGGTTCTTAACCGAGGTAACTACACTGTCACTCCGGTCGCCATCGCCGTTAGGGTCACGCAGATCATACTTTGAAGGAAGCTTAGTGACGTCCAAATCGTCTGCGAGCGCCACTGCATCAGAACCAGAGACTGCGTAAGGCTGATAGCCTGCGCCCTTGGAAAGTGCCTCACTTGCAACGCTAGACCACGCATTGGCTACATCTTGCTCACTTGCATATGAGGCAAACGGCAACGCCGCAGATACCGAGGCAGCAAGCAAAAACGAGACGCCAAGGTTGAGCCCATACCTCAGCGTACAACGAACGGGCATCCTGTATGTTTTTTGGTCACTCGACCAGGGTTTACGCACGATGGTCTCCTTCCCAAAAGGTATCACACGCATCTGGACGCCTTATTCTACCCGCTCATTGTGCGGGAGATGTGACCTGTGCAGGAGCACTAGGATGCGTGGAGCGCACAAACAGGTAGATGCCTCCCACCAAAAATGCAAGGTAGAGCGCAATTTCGACAGCAGGACCAGCCAGACCGCACACAAGGCTAATGCCTCCCACAAAGAATGATGAGAAGTTCAGCACCAAGTGCAGCCCAATGTTGTAGCGCAGTTTGCCGGTTCGCCAAAATATCCAACCAGCCAGAAGTCCCATGATGGCGGCATACGAGCTTTGCACCAAATTACCGTGCAGCATACCAAAGATGAGAGCCTGAATGGCATTGGCAATCCAAAAGCGCACGGCAGGCACGTCCATCTTGGATGCCTGCGGAAGCGGCAGACGAGCCTTACGACAAGCAGCGCGTTCACGCCAAACAGGCTTCCACTCAGGGCAAAAAGCACGTAGAGCAAACTCGAGCATCAGGCCGCGGCAGGCAATCTCCTCAGAAAGTGGAGCACCAACCACCGTTGTAAGAACCGCAATAAGCGTAAAGTCATTGCCGCCCACACTGTCTATTGCTTGGTCATACTCGGCGCTTAGCTCCGGGAAGAACGGCAGCACCAGCGTAAGCACCAGCGATATGACCATCTGAAAACCAATACCCATAAGCACAATCGATGCAATACGGGCTGCTTTATTGCCTGCAAGAGGGCGCCTTCTAGCAGATGAGAACGAGGACGGCGCCAAGTAGCGCCACCAGGGAAGCGTAATTCCCAGCGCCAAGAGCTGCGCTCCAAATAAGGCATACACCAGGAGCGAATCAAGGTCTTGCGCGCCAGCAATAGAGATCTCGCCTCGCTGAACAAGGACCTCTATGCCGACCATAAAAACAAAGGTCATGAGAATCTGCGCGAAAATCTCAATCAAAGAGACAAAGCCATCAGCCAATAGATAAGCAAGGCCATTTTTAAGAGCAGCGCCAACCGAGACACGCTCCAGGCGCGTAATTTCTTTAGGTGCCTCTTGCTCTGTAGTGGATGCAGCTATCGACTCTTCAGACACCTCTGTCTCAGATGCAGGTGCCGACGTAGATACAAACTCCCCCTGCGCACATGACGCAGATTCAAGCTCTACCCCGGCAATTGGCAGGGGAATTTCCGAAAACTCCTCGTGCTGCATGGGCACGCATGCCTTGGATACAACTTCATTCTGGGCTGGCTC
>CAVJWJ010000076.1:0-7262 GCA_963653375.1 Roseburia sp. CAG:303 | reverse complement strand
ACAAGTCCACGCCCAAGAAGCGCAACGTCCTCCCCGGCACCGGCGACGCATCGGCTCTTACTGTGACTGTCGCTGTTGTAGCTGGCATTACTGCTGTAACTGCTGGCTTCGTCACTCGCCGCCGTAACGGCTAAATTCAGCAACGGCTTACATCCTAGTCCAGGAATGTCTCAAGAGGCTGTCCCTATGGGATAGCCTCTTTTGTCTTCTCTAAGTTTTGAGTAAGAAGCCCCAGATTATTCTCCTGAGCTTGACCTGCTGATGCGCAGCTCCTTGCATAAGCCGTATGTCTCTGTATCCCTCTGAAAGATGTCTGGAGCGCGATAGCGCGACCAGCTTTCAGAGGGAACAGAGACATGTACGGCTTTGGGAAGGCGTGCGGTATATGGCGGGCGAGAACCAGCGAAAGGGAAAATCTGAGGTCTTCCTAGTTAACGTAGCATTCTCGCGAAGAGGGAAAATCTAAGGCCTTCTGAGGTAGGCGTGTTACCCTGATGAACGTGAAACTGTAACGCAAAGAGAGGACGCGCTGATGGCAGAGCAGCCGAGTTTGTTTGGTGACAATACGGAGCCTGCTGTGGGCACGCGCGAGGAGGCTGCGGCGCGCGCGGCTGAGCTGCGCCATGAGCTCGACTATCACGCGTATCGCTATTACATGCTTGATGCGCCCGAGATTACCGATGCAGCTTTTGACAAACTGCTCGTGGAACTTCAGCAAATCGAGGCTGCATATCCCGAGCTGGTAACCGAGTCGTCCTATACGCAGCGCGTAGGCGGGTATGTTTCTGAGCAGTTTACGCCGGTCACACACATGGCGCGCATGTATTCGATGGACGATGCCATGGATCTGGGCGAGCTCGATGCGTGGCTCGAGCGCGTGGAAAGCGCTCTGGGTGCAGGAAACGCTACCTATACCTGTGAGCTCAAAATCGACGGCTTGGGTGTGGCGCTTACCTACGAAAACGGCGCCTTTGTGCGCGCTGCTACGCGTGGCGATGGCACGACGGGCGAGGACGTTTCACTCAATGTGCGTACAATCGCGGATGTTCCTATGCATCTATCAGAGCTTGCGCTTATCCACATGGGCACAGACCGTAATCGCACCATTGAGGTGCGCGGCGAGGTCTATATGCCCAAGGGTAGTTTTGTGCGCCTGAACGATGAGGCCGATGCTGCTGGTCGCGATCCCTTTGCCAATCCGCGCAACGCCGCAGCTGGTTCTCTGCGTCAGAAGGATCCCAGGGTAACAGCCCAGCGTGACCTCTCTACCTTCATTTATGCTGCTGCTGAGACAGCGCCGCTTCACGTGCATAGTCAGCGTGAGTTTTTGGCCTGGCTTGGCAGTGCGGGCTTCCACGTGAACCCCAACGTTGCTACCTGCGTCACCCCGGCTGAGGTGCACACTTTTTGCGCGGACGCGCTGGAGCATCGCGGCGATCTTGACTACGACATCGATGGCGTGGTGGTGAAGGTCGACTCGTTCGCTCAGCAAGACGAGTTGGGCTTTACGGCGCGTGCTCCGCGTTGGGCCATTGCGTTTAAGTTCCCACCAGAGGAGAAAACCACCGTGCTGCGCGAGATTCGCGTGCAGGTTGGTCGTACGGGTGTGCTCACGCCGGTGGCGGAGTTTGACCCCGTGACCGTGGCCGGTTCTACTATCGCGCGCGCCACGCTCCATAACATTGACGAGGTGCACCGCAAGGACGTGCGCGTGGGCGACACGATCGTGGTACACAAGGCGGGCGACGTAATTCCCGAGGTTGTGGGTCCGGTCATGGATAAACGTCCCGAGGGAGCTCTGCCTTGGCAGATGCCTGCTACTTGTCCTGTGTGCGGCAGCCCTGTGGTACACGAAGAGGGCGAGGTTGCCTATCGATGCGTATCGCTTGACTGCGCAGCACAGCTCAAAGAGCGCCTGTTGCACTGGGTGAGCCGCGGCTGCATGGACGTGGATGGCATCGGCGACGAGCTGGTGGACAAGATGCTCGAGGCAGGTCTCGTGCACGATGTGGCCGACTTCTACCAGCTCACGGTAGATGACATCGCAGCCCTCGAGACAGGGCGTTCTTATGCGGCGGACAATGCGCGCCGTGGTATCCATGTGGGTGATCCGATTCCTGTGGGGCGCAAAACCGCCGAAAAAGTCGTGGATGAGTTGGTGCATTCCAAGGAGCAACCGCTCGGACGCGTGCTCTTTGCTCTTGGCATCCGCCACGTAGGCAAGAGCGTGGGTGACCTCTTGGCGCAACACTTCTGCTCGGTTAATAAGCTGATACTTGCAACCGAGGAAGAGATTGCGCAGATTGACGGTATTGGTCCCAAGATTGCTGCGAGCGTGAAGGGCTTTTTGGCTGTGCCGGAGAACCTTGAAGTGCTCGAGCGTTTGCGCCGTGCAGGGTTCGCACTCGAAGAGGATGCAGGTGCGGCTGCAGCCCGTGCCGCCGAGGAGACGGGTGTTGCTGTGGAGCTTGCAGACGCACAGCCACTGGCAGGTCTTACCTTTGTGCTCACGGGTACGCTTGAGCGTCGCACGCGTGACGAGGCAGGTGCTGCTCTTAAAGCGTTAGGCGCCAAGGTGACCGGCTCCGTTTCTAAAAAGACGAGCTACGTGGTGGCGGGGCCAGGAGCTGGCTCCAAGCTCGCTAAGGCCGAAAGCCTAGGAGTGCCCGTGCTTGACGAAGATGCGCTTGAACAGATACTCGCTACAGGTGCTATTTCAGGGGAGTCTGCTGTTTAAGCCGTGAACGAAGTGCCAACTCATGTCGCGCATTGCTGTGGCAGAACGTGAGCGCGCAGCTGGTCTTGGGCGCGATGTTTTCGAGGCTCTGAATGAACTCGTGAATAAGAAGGGCTTATAAGCCTCACGTTATTCCGTGTCATTCTGATTGAATACTTGACTTGTCATGCATTCTGACAATACTTGAACCGTCAACTATTGAAGGTTCAAGGAGTTTTGCATGGCAAAAGGCAAAACACAGAGTGCAGCGCTGCACGCGTCTGAACAGCAAGAACAAGAGCTGGGGATGTCGCTTACCGACATTCATATGAGTGTGAGCCGGGCGTTTCATACCATGAATAACTCAACGCGGGCTTGTGCGCGCGGGCTGGGGCTGGGCCAGGGCCAGCCGCGTGTGCTGTCCTACATCGCGGTTTTTGGCGTGAGTACTCAGCGCGAAATTGCGCAGTACTTCTCCATTGACCCCTCGGCGGTTTCGCGCCTGCTCGATCCGCTCGAGCGCGGAGGCTTTTTGGTAAGCGTACCGGGTCGCGATCGTCGTGCTCGTGCGCTCGATATCACCGAGAAGGGGAGAGAGGCGCTCGCCTCCTGGGAGCGTGAGTGTCGGCGTGTGGATGCCATCATGACCGACGGTTTTACGGAAGACGAAGTTTCGCAGCTCAAAGACATGCTGGAGCGCCTGCGCAAGAATCTTGCGGAGAGCCTGACTCAAAAGAGTCAGCTTCCTAAGCAGGAGAGCAAGGCTGCAGCTGCGCCTTCTTGCGGGGAGGCGACCGACTGTGCGTAGTCTTCGTCGCCTCTGGTTTTATATGGGCTCGTATCGTCGCGACTTTGTACTCGGCGCTCTCTTTGTGGTAATCGAGACCTCGCTGGAGCTTTTTATCCCTGTGCTGATGTCTGACATCATTGACTACGGCATCCCCAACGCCGACGTTGCCTTTATCTTGCGCCAGGGCGCCTTTATGGTAGGTTTGGCCGTTGTGTCGCTCTTTTTGGGCTTTGCATATGCGCGGCTCTCGGCTCGTGTGGCCGTGGGTCTGGGTACCAACCTGCGCCAGGCGGAGTACGAGAAGATTCAGACCCTAGCATTTGGCAACCTGGATAACTATCAAACATCCTCGCTGGTCACACGCATGACAACCGATATTACGGTTATCCAAAACGCCATCTCTAACGGCTTTAGGCCAATGGCGCGCGGCCCGGTGCTCCTGATCATGGGCCTTGTGTACGCCTTTACGCTGAGCAATACGCTGGCCATGGTATTCGTTTGCATCGTGCCGTTTTTGGCAGTGGCGCTTGGCGTTATTACCTATCGCGTGAGCCCGCTCTACCGCGAGCTCCAGACCTCGATGGACGGCCTAAATGGCGTGGTGCGCGAAAACCTTACGGCCGTGCGAGCGGTTAAGGCGTACGTGCGCGCCGAGCACGAATGCTCCAAGTTTGACGCTGTGAATACCCACCTTGCACATACTGCTACCAGGACGTTTGGCACAGCGGTGCTCAATCTGCCGGCTTTTCAGTGCGCCATGTACTGCGCGGCTACGGGTGTTTTGTGGTTTGGTGGACAGATGGTGCTTGCGGGCGAGCTGGGTGTGGGCGCGCTCACAGGCTTTATGAGCTACGTCCTGCTCATCATGAACTCGTTAATGATGATCTCCAACGTGTTCTTGCTGCTCACGCGCGCGCTGACTAGTGTGGAACGTATTGAAGAGGTGCTCGACGAGCAGCCGCAGATTGAAAGTCCGGCTCCTGGTCAGGCGCTGACACAGGTGGAGGATGGCTCCATTGAGTTTTGTGATGTGAGCTTCCGTTACCGCGAGGATGCCGAAGAAGATGTGCTGGAGCACGTGAGCCTGCGTATGGAAAGTGGCTCTACTGTAGGTGTGTTAGGTGGCACAGGCTCGGGCAAGAGCTCGCTGGTGCAGTTGGTAGCGCGCCTGTATGACGCGACGGGCGGCCAGGTGCTTGTAGGCGGACACGACGTGCGCGAGTACGACTTGACAGCTCTGCGCGATGCTGTGGGTGTAGTGCTGCAAAAGAACGTGCTGTTCAGTGGTACCGTGCGCGAAAACCTGCTGTGGGGCTGCGCTGATGCTACGGACGAAGAGCTTCTTGCAGCTTGCCGTGCGGCCTGTGCTGATGAGTTTTTGGATCGCATTGGAGGCCTAGATGGAGATCTGGGCCAAGGTGGCGCTGGCGTCTCAGGCGGTCAGAAGCAGCGCCTCTGCATTGCGCGTACGCTGCTTAAACGCCCTAAGGTCCTCATTTTTGACGACTCCACCAGCGCGGTGGATATGGCAACCGAAGCTACTATTCGTAAGAATCTCGCTGCAATTCCCAACACCACAACGGTGATTATTGCGCAGCGCATCATGAGCGTGATGGATGCCGACCGTATTGTGGTGCTCGACGACGGCCACGTCCATGGCGTAGGAACGCACGAAGAACTGCTCGCAAACGATAGCATCTACCAGGAGATTTACGCCTCTCAGATGGAGTACTCGCAAACGGATGTGGCTGATGCGAAGGGAGGCGAGTGCCATGCCTAGAACAGTGGCTCAAGCTCGACCGGGCAATCTTAAAGCAACGGTAGGGCGCCTGCTTGGCTACATGGGGCACGCTCGGTTCTCGCTCCTTGCGGTGGGCATACTTGCTTCTGTTGCGGCGGTGGCAAGTCTCGTGGGCACCTACATGGTGCGCCCCATTGTGAACGGTCTTGCTTCGGGCGGCGATGCGTCACTTCTCTCGGTGCAAGTGATTGCCACGGCCATCATCTATGCCGTGGGAGCGATTTCGGCCCTTGCGTACTCGCAGCTTATGGTGCGCGCGGCTCAGCGCGTGGTTTCCGATATTCGCCGCGACCTCTTTGCTCATATCCAAACGCTGCCGCTTTCGTACTTCGACAGTACGCGCATCGGCGACATCATGAGCTACTTTACCAACGACGTAGACACCGTGGCTGAGGCCTTAAACAACAGCTTTGCTAACGTGATTCAGGCAGGTATTCAGGCCTTTGGTACGTTTGCGCTGCTTGTGGTGCTTAATTGGCAGCTCACAGTTATTACGTTCATTTGTGATGTGTGCATTGTGCTATACGTGCGCTATTCGGGCGCGCGCTCTAAGACCTTTTTTGCCCGCCAGCAAAAGTCGCTTGGAGACCTCGATGGCTACGTGGAAGAGATGGTTTCAGGCCAGAAGGTCGTTAAGGTCTTCAATCACGAGGCAGCAAACGTGGCTGGCTTTAGCGCGCGTAACGAGGAGCTGCGCAAAACGGGTACCGCCGCGCAGGCCTATGCCTCGAGCATGGTGCCGATGACGGTTGTGATTTGCTACATCAACTATGCCGTGGTGGCGGTAGCAGGCGGTCTGCTGGCGCTCGCAGGGCTTACGGACGTGGGCTCGTTGGCAAGCTATTTGGTGTTTGTGCGCCAGGCAGCCATGCCTATCAACCAGTTTACGCAGCTGGGAAACTTCCTGCTCAATGCTCTTGCTGGTGCTGAGCGCCTCTTTGCAGCTATGGATTTGGCGCCCGAGGGCGACGAGGGTTGTGTTGCTCTGGTAAACACGGGCAAGGACGCATGGGCTTGGAAGATTCCCGAAGGTCAGGGCATTGGCGCGTACGGCCAGCTTTTTGATGTGGCTCGTGTGGACTCAGGCGGTAATGCTATGGCCGAGGATGGTACGGGGCTTGTTTGTGGGCAGGTCCCTCTGCGCGGAGACGTGCGCTTCCACGCGGTGGACTTCTCGTATGTGCCGGGACACCGCGTGCTAACAGACCTCGACCTATTTGCAAAGCCGGGCCAAAAGATTGCTTTTGTGGGCTCTACGGGTGCAGGTAAGACCACCATTACCAACCTGATTAATCGCTTCTACGATGTGGATGCGGGCGAGATTACCTACGATGGCATCGATGTGCGCAACATTGCAAAGGTCGATCTGCGCCGAAGCTTAGGCATCGTGCTGCAGGACACCCACCTGTTTTCGGGCACTATTGCGGACAATATTCGCTTTGGCAAGCTTGATGCAACGGATGAGGAAGTACGTGCTGCTGCGGAAGCTGCCTGCGCGGATTCGTTTATTCGCCGTCTGCCGCAGGGTTATAACACGCCGGTTCTTTCGGACGGAGCGAACCTGAGCCAAGGTCAGCGTCAGCTGCTCGCTATTGCACGTGTGGCTGTGGCCGACCCGCCGGTGCTCATTTTGGATGAGGCGACCTCGAGCATCGACACACGTACTGAGAAGCTCATTGAGCGCGGCATGGATCACATTATGGAAGGTCGCACAACCTTTATGATCGCGCATCGTCTTTCTACTGTGCGCAATGCAAATGCCATCATGGTGCTGGAGCACGGCAGAATTGTGGAGCGCGGTACGCACGAGGAGCTGCTGGCGCTGGGTGGGGAGTATTGGGCGCTGTGCCACGGCCTCAAGGAGCTCGACTGACGGCCGAACTGAGGTACCCAATCTTCGGGCTCCAACCCTCCTCGCGTACCTTAGTACGCGTCGTCGGGCTTGTCGCTCCGAA
>CAVJWJ010000075.1:4016-7274 GCA_963653375.1 Roseburia sp. CAG:303 | reverse complement strand
GTGAGGATCACCTCATTGAGCCGCAGACCATTTACTTGCTGCAAAAGGCTTGCCAACAGGGTGACTATGGCATTTTCCGCGAGTACAGCGATTTGGTGCACCGTCCTGGCCGTGCGGTTCGCCTGCGCGATCTGCTCGACTTTGACACTACGGGTCGCACGCCCGTGGCTCTGGACGAGGTGGAGAGCGCGCGCGACATCGTACGTCGCTTTAACACGGGCGCCATGAGCTTTGGCTCCATTAGTCGCGAGGCGCACGAGTGCATGGCCATTGCCATGAACCGTCTGCACGGTCGTTCCAACTCCGGTGAGGGCGGCGAGGATCCCAGCCGCGAGACGCCGCTGCCCAACGGTGATTCCAAGAACTCCGCCATTAAGCAGATTGCTTCTGGCCGCTTTGGTGTAACAAGCCGCTACCTGTGCTCTGCAATTGAGATTCAGATCAAGATGGCTCAGGGCGCCAAGCCTGGCGAGGGTGGTCATCTGCCGGGTAAGAAGGTCTACCCCTGGATTGCCGAGGTGCGTCAGTCCACGCCTGGTATTGGCCTTATTTCGCCTCCGCCGCACCACGATATTTACTCCATTGAGGACCTGGCTGAGCTGATTTTTGACCTCAAGAACGCCAATCCTGGCGCGCGCGTTTCGGTCAAGCTGTGCTCCGAGGCGGGCGTAGGCACCATTGCCACCGGTGTAGCTAAGGGCGCTGCTAACAAGATTTTGATTTCTGGCCATAACGGCGGCACGGGCGCTGCTCCGCGCGATTCCATCTGGCATGCCGGTTTGCCGCTGGAGCTTGGCTTGGCTGAGGCACAGCAGACGCTGCTGCAAAACGGCCTGCGCTCCCGCGTGGTGCTCGAGGCCGACGGCAAGCTTATGGACGGCACTGATGTTGCCGTGGCGTGCTTGCTGGGTGCCGAGGAGTTTGGCTTTGCTACCATGCCGCTCATCACCATGGGTTGCCTCATGCAGCGCGACTGCCAGCAGGACACCTGCCCGGCGGGCATCGCCACGCAGAATTGCCGTCTGCGTCGTGGCTTTAAGGGCAAGCCGGAGTACGTTGAGAACTTCATGCTCTTTGTGGCCGAGCAGATGCGCGAGGTTATGGCGCGTCTGGGCTTCCGTACGGTTGACGAGATGGTGGGTCATCCCGAGTGCCTGCGTCAGGTGGAGGTTCCGGGCAACTGGAAGGCCAACCTGCTTGATCTTTCTGCTGTGCTTGAGCCTGGTGCCTGCACCTTTGGTGCACACATCGAGGGTGCCGACGGGCGTCACTTCCTGCCCGAGATGGCTGCCGACTCCGCGCTTGAGCGTACACTCGACTCCACACTCTTTGTGCCGCTGACAGCCGATGCCCGTGCACATCTGCGCCCGGTGCACTTCCGCGCCGACATTGCCAACGTTAATCGCTGTGTGGGTACTATTCTGGGCAGTGAGGTTACGCGTGCACATCCCGAGGGCCTGCCTGAGGGCTCCATCACTATCGATTGCGATGGCTCTGCAGGCCAGAGCTTTGGTGCCTTCCTGCCGGCCGGCATCACGCTCAACGTGCGCGGCGATGCAAACGACTACTTTGGCAAGGGTCTCTCGGGCGGCATTGTTTCGGTGCATCCCAACGAGACTGCCACCTACAAGTTTGACGAGAACATTATCGTAGGCAACGTGGCCTTCTTTGGTGCTACCTCGGGCCGCGGCTTTATCAATGGCCTTGCTGCTCAGCGCTTTGCTGTGCGTAACTCCGGCGCAACGGTAGTTGTTGAGGGCTGTGGCAACCATGGCTGTGAGTACATGACGGGCGGCTGCGCTCTGGTGCTTGGCGAGGTTGGCCAGAACTTTGCGGCTGGCATGACCGGCGGCGTGGCCTATGTCTTTGACGAGTACGGCACGCTGGCTTCGCGCTGCAACATGGAGAGCGTGGAGCTCAAAGCCCCTACCGAGGCTGAGCTGGCGCAGATTCGTGAGCTGATTGAGGAGCACGTGCGCTACACGGCAAGCCCGCGCGGCATTAAGCTGCTCTACCGCTTCAGCGCTCTCTCGCGCCACTTTGTAAAGGTGATTCCTACCGAGTACGAGCGCGTGCTCAAGATTGTGGCTGACGCAGAACGTGCTGGTAAGACGCATGCCGAGGCCGAAGAGATTGCTTTTGAGACCGTAACGCGCGGAGCTGCTGCTCCCGCACCTGCGGCTCCCACCGCTTGCGCTGCGTGCGCTACGACCAAGAAGGAGGCCTGCTAACTATGGGTAAGCCAGGAGCATTCCTCGAGCACGACCGTGTGGCCCATGAGCTGCGCCCGGTGGCCGAGCGTACAGGCGACTACAACGAACTGTATCGCGAACTTGATGACGATGCTCGCCGTGTGCAGGCAAGCCGTTGCATGATGTGCGGTGTGGCTTTTTGCCAGGTAGGAGCCTCGTTTGGTAAGGCGCGCCCCTCGGGCTGTCCGCTGCACAACCTTATCCCCGAGTGGAATGAGCTGGTGTATCGCGGTTGCTGGGAAGAGGCCGCGGAGCGTCTTGCAATGACAAGCCCAATGCCTGAGTTTACGAGTCGCGTGTGCCCGGCGCTTTGCGAAGCTGCGTGCAATCTGGGTTCTGTTGATGGTGAGCCTATGACCATTCACGACAACGAGCGCGCCATTTCTGACCACGAGTGGGCTGCGGGCGGTCCGCGCCGCTTTGAGCCGGCTGCAGCTGATGCTCCGCGCGTGGCCGTGGTGGGCTCTGGCCCGGCTGGCTTGGCGGCTGCTTGGGAGTTGGCGCGCCGCGGTGCACGCGTAGACGTGCTGGAGCGCGACGATCGCGCCGGTGGCCTGCTTATGTATGGCATCCCCAACATGAAGCTTGAGAAGGACGTGGTGACTCGCCGCACAGACCTGATGGCCGAGCTGGGTATCAACATTCGCTGCGGTGTGGATGCAGCAGCAGCTCCGGTAGCAGCTGAGCTTGCCTCTGAGTTTGACGCTGTGGTTATTGCTACGGGCGCACGTGCTGCACGCGGCCTTTCTGCCAAGAACGTTGAGGCGCCAGGTGTTGTCTACGCCGTGGATTACCTTACGGCTTCTACCAAGTCTGTCTTGGACGGGGGAGAGCCTGACATTTCTGCCAAGGGTCTCGACGTCATTGTTATTGGTGGCGGCGACACGGGTAACGACTGTGTGGGTACGGCGGTGCGCCAGGGCGCCCGCAGCGTGCGTCAGTTTGAGTTCTTGCCGGCGGCTCCCGAGAAGGCACTGCCTAACAATCCTTGGCCTGAGTGGCCCAA
>CAVJWJ010000075.1:0-3667 GCA_963653375.1 Roseburia sp. CAG:303 | reverse complement strand
TATGTGGCAGGCGATGCTCGCAATGGCAGCTCGCTGGTGGTTTCTGCTATGGCCGATGCTTTGGCTTGCGTGTCTGAGGTTGCTGAGGCACTTGGGCTGTAGTCCGCACTGCATGAGCTACATTTTGCGAATGATTAAAGGGTAGAGCCGTGTGGTTCTACCCTTTGTTTTTAGGCAAAAGAAAACCCGCACAGCCAATGTGAACTGTGCGGGTTTGTTTGTACTGCCGATACGTGGACGGGGTGAGCAACTTCTTGAGGCAGGATGCCTACTTAATCACACGCACGCGGTAGATAGCAGGAATGTTTTTCAGTGCGGCGATAGTGGACTCTTCCAGATGCTCATCGGTGTCAAACATCGTGTAGGCGTTCTGGCCGGCGCTCTCGTTAACCATGCGCTGTACGTTGGCGTTGTCGTGTGCCAGGATGGCGGTAATCTGGCCAATCATGTTGGGAACGTTGGCGTGCAGGCAGGCAATGCGGCTTGCCGCACGTGCCTTGCCCATGCTGCAGGCGGGGTAGTTAACGGAGTGCGCGATGTTGCCGTTCTCCAGGTAATCCTTAAGCTCGCTGATGGCCATATCAGCGCAATTTGCCTCAGCCTCGCCGGTACCTGCGCCCGAGTGGGTGGTAATAAACGTGTTGGGCATCTTGACCGTCTTGGGCGTAGCAAAGTCGGTGGAGAACCAGCTGAGCTTACCCGTGTGTAGCGCCTCGTCTACGGCATCCTCGTCCACAATGGTCTCGCGTGCATAGTTGATAAGCACGGCATCGGGAGCCAGCAGGTTGAGCTGCTCGGTCGAAATCATGCCGATGGTGTCTGCCTTGCTGGGCACATGAACGGTTAGGTAGTCACAGCCACGGCAGAGGTCCTCAAGCGTGCCTACGCGCTGCACACTCTGTGAGAGCGCCCACGCGTGTTCTACGGAAATAAACGGGTCGTAGCCGTAGACATCCATGCCCAAATCTACGCAAGCGTTGGCGACCTTGGAGCCCACGTTGCCCAAGCCTACAACGCCAATGCGCTTGCCTTTGAGCTCGCGGCCCACAAAAGCCTTCTTGGCCTTCTCGGCGTTTACCAAAATGTCGGGGTCCTCGGCGTTGGCGCGCACCCACTTCATGGACTGCACAATGCCACGGCTAGAGAGGATGAGTGCAGCAAGCACAATTTCCTTTACAGCATTGGCATTGGCGCCGGGGGAGTTAAACACCACAACGCCCTGCTTGGCGTACTCCTCTATGGGGATATTATTTACACCAGCGCCACAGCGAGCAATGGCGCGAATTCCTTCGGGCAGCTCGTATCCGTGCAGGTCAGTGGAGCGCATAAGAATGGCGTCTGCCTCTTCTACGGTGTCAACAAACTCATAGCCAGCGCCAAACTCTACGCTGCCGTCTTTAGTGATGTCGTCAATGGTTTTAATCTTGCGCATGAATATGCTCCTTAGGTGCATGGAAGGGGTGTTCGTCTAGGTTGGCCCGCGCATGGCGGGCTACTAAGATCGCGCCCCCGTCACGTGCGCCGCTTCAAACTCTTTCATATATGCGGCCAGAGCTTCAACGGAGGCCATGGGCACGGCGTTGTATACACTTGCGCGCATGCCGCCTACCAAGCGGTGTCCCTTAATGTTTTCCATCTTGCGCTCGCGCGTACCAGCAATAAACTCGGCGTCCAATTCGGGCGAATCCGTGCGGAAGGTAACGTTGGCAATGGAGCGGCTGCCTGGCTGTGCGGTGCCGTGGAAAATCTCGCTGTGATCTAGCAGATCATAGAGCAGATTTGCCTTTTCCCAGTTGCGCTGAGTCATGGCCTCCAGGCCGCCGGTTTCCTCCACCCAGCGGAACACCTTGCCGCACACATAGATGCCAAAGGTGTTAGGGGTGTTGAGCATCGAACCCTTGCTCGCTTGGAGTGCGAGGTCCATATACTGCGGGGTTTGCGCAAAAGCAGGGCCGTCCCCCAGCAGGTCTTCGCGCACAATAATCACGGTCACACCTGCGGCGCCAGCGTTTTTCTGTGCACCGGCATAGATAAGTCCGTAGCGCGAAACATCGAGCGGCTGCGAGAGAAAACAGCTCGAGACATCGGCAAACAGAGGTGTATCGCCACATTCGGGCAGTTCGTGGAACATGGTGCCAAAGATGGTGTTGTTCTGGCAGATATAGACGTAGTCCAAGTCGCCTGCTGCTGCGCGCTCTGCTACAGGAGCTAAATCGGGGATACGGTCAAAGTTTGTATCCTCAGAGCTTGCCAGGCATACAGCGTCGCCATACTTGGCTGCCTCTTTCCAGGCCTTCTTGGCAAAGTTGCCAGAGACCACGTAGCCTGCGCGGCCTGTGCGCATAAAGTTCATGGGAATGCCGGCAAACTGGAGTGTGGCGCCGCCCTGCAAAAAGATGACCTTGTAGTTATTGGGCACGCCTAACACACGGCGTAGTGTGGCCTCGGCATCATCGATAATCTCCTGGTACATGGGGGAGCGGTGGCTCATTTCCAGTACAGACATGCCGCAGCTGCGGTAATCGAGCATTTCGGCTGCAATCTCGGCAAGGACGCTCTCGGGCAGCGCGGCGGGGCCTGCCGAGAAGTTGTGGACGCGAGCCATGGTGACCTCCAAGCACAGATTGAGGTACGCGCTAAAGTGCACCCACTCTACCACGTAAACCCGAGCGTTTTCCTATGTTTTACGATTCTGTTACACGTGGTGTGGGCCGCAGACTGGGACGTGTTCGGCTGAAGTTGGAAATCAAGGATGAAAGCTAAATCCCGTGACTTGAACGGAGAGAACTAAGGAATAGAGTGGATTATCTTCTGGTTGTTCCAATTAATTCACGTTTGCAAAATCGGAAAGGATAATTGTTTTAAAGTCCTGCGACTCGTGGAAGAACGAAAAGACCACCACGATGCCTTCGTTGGTATTGACTGTGTAGAGCAATTTGTATTTATCGAGTTTAATGCGATAAATATCCTGATGAATTAGTGCGCTAACTTCTTGATCTCGAATATGAAAGCCTTCTTTAGTTTCGAGACCAAGGATGGATTCTTCAACTGCTTTATAAAACTGAGTGGCATACCTGCGGTTATTGCAAGCGTTTTCTAGGTAATGAACCGTTTCCTCGATCTTGAATGCAACCCGATCGGAAACAACAACCTTAGAAGCCATGGGCAGCTCGAATTTTCTCGAGGGCAGTGCGAGCGTCAGTAACTTCGCCTCTCATTGCCGCTGCGTAATCATCGAGAATTGCTTTCTTCTGCTCTTCTGTCAGTTTCTCGGTTTGCTCTTCTTTAAGTGCTGCGGTTGCCATGGCGTCTCCTCTCCGAAAAATTCGAGTGGTTGCAACTTTGATGTGAGTTGCAAATATCTACAGGAAAATGTCGGAGGAAACCCTCCGGCTCTTTGACAGGCTTTCCTCGCGGAAAGTCTGAGTTCTTTATATCACGTCCGCGAAGACAATCTCCGCATAAGATAAAACAAACACATGTTCGCCACGCGATGAAATTAGTCAAGAGTGGGGAAGCATAGCTTAATAGTCGCCACTGGTCCTATAGCATAAAACATCGCCAGGAGGGGCCATTAAATTCTGTATATCGCTTAGCGGCTGTTTAAAATGCCCCCGGTTTGGACTGCTATCATTAATCCGTGTTCGGACGGCGGGATATTATTTCA
>CAVJWJ010000074.1:3044-7394 GCA_963653375.1 Roseburia sp. CAG:303 | reverse complement strand
ATCGCGTGGGCATTCTCACCTTCTACCGCGATGGCGAGAAGGTCTTACAGGAGTTCAACCGCGACTACGACGGCTGTATCTCGCGCGAGAGCCGCTGTCTCAAGCTTGTGGCTCGCAACTACATTCCGCGTACCGGTGGCGACTACCAGCTCTGCGTGCGCTTTGAGGCCAACGAGGGTGAGAAGCTCTTTGGTATGGGCCAATACCAGCAGGCCCAGACCAACATGAAGGGCTGTATGCTCGACCTTGCGCAGCGTAACTCCCAGGTCACCATTCCATTCTGCATGTCCAACCTGGGCTACGGCTTTTTGTGGAATAACCCCGCCGTGGGCCGTGCCACCTTTGGTTACAACAGGACCGAATGGACGAGCGAGTGCTCCAAAGAGATGGACTACTGGATTTGCGCCGATGAGGACCCGCGCGCCATTGTGGAGGACTACACCGCCGTGACGGGCCGTGCACCGGAGTTCCCTGAGGACCTCATGGGTCTCTGGCAGTGCAAGCTGCGCTACCGCACACAACAAGAGGTGCTCGACGTGGCGCACGCTTGCCGTGAGCACAATGTGCCCATCGACCTTATTGTTATCGACTTTTTCCACTGGCCCTACCAGGGCGATTGGCGTTTTGACGAGACCTACTGGCCTGATCCCAAGGCTATGGTGGACGAGCTTCACTCCATGGGCATCAAGGTATGCGTTTCGGTCTGGCCTTCGGTTGACCGCCGCAGCGAAAACTTTGGTGAGATGTTCGAGAATGGCATGTTGATTCGCACCGAGCGCGGCAGCATTCAGACCTATGACTACCTGGGCGACTGCTTGGAGATCGATGCCACTAACCCCGAGACGCGCGCTTACGTGTGGGAGAAGCTCAAGAAGAACTACGCCGACTATGGCATCGATATGTTCTGGCTCGACAACGCCGAGCCTGACTACGCCATTTACGACTACGACAACTACCGTTACTGGCTGGGCACCGCGCTTGAGTGCACCAACATCTACCCGCAGTGGTATTCGCGCATCGCCTTTGACAACCAGGTTAAGGAGGGGCTGCCCGCCGTCAACCTGCTGCGCAGTGCCTGGGCAGGCTCGCAGAAGTACGGCAACGTGGTGTGGTCGGGCGACGTGCCCTCCACCTTTGAGGGCTTCCGCGATCAGTTCCAGTGCGGCATCAACATGGCCATCTGCGGCATGCCTTGGTGGACCACCGACATCGGCGGCTTTATGACTGACGACGTCTCGGATCCCTACTTCCAGCAGCTGCTGATTCGTTGGTACGAGTTTGCCGTCTACACGCCCATTCTGCGTATGCATGGTGACCGCGGCCCGTACAACATCCCTAACCTTGACAACTCGAGCTTTGGCGGTGGCTCGCAACGCACCGGTCAACCCAACGAACTGTGGAGCTACGGCGAGAAGAACTTCAAGATTATGCGCGACTACCTGGACGTGCGCCTGGCTATGAAGCCCTACATTAAGCAGCTCTTTGACGAGGCCCACGAGACGGGTGCTCCGCTGCTGCGCCCGATGTTCTACGAGTTCCCGGCTGACGAGACGTGCTGGGACCTCTACGACCAGTACATGTTTGGCGACAAGCTCCTGGTGGCGCCTATCTTGACTGAGGACACCTGGGAGCGCGAGGTTTACCTGCCTGCGGGCACCTGGAAGGACACGCGCGACGGTAAGGTCTACGAGGGTGGCCAGACCATCGTTGCGGACGCGCCGCTCGAGTCCATCCCTGTTTTTGAGCGCCAGTAGTAGTAACGCTGTGAGCAAGTGCCCCTCCTGTGGCTGAGTGTCTGCAGGAGGGGCGTGTCTTGAACAAGTCTTTTTGGAAGGAACCGCTATGGCAGGCACCGAGTTTGGCCATTTTGACGACGAGCGCCGCGAGTACGTGATTACCACGCCTAAGACTCCGCTGCCTTGGATTAACTACCTGGGCACCAACGGATTTTTCTCGCTTATCTCCAACACGGGCGGCGGCTATAGCTTTTACCAGGATGCCAAGCTGCGCCGCATTACCCGCTACCGCTATAACAACGTGCCGGCCGACAATAATGGGCGCTATCTCTATATCAAGGACGGTGACACGGTGTGGAATCCTGGCTGGCAGCCTACGCGCACGCCGCTTGATTCCTATGAGTGCCGCCATGGCATGGGCTACACCATCTTGCGTGGCGAGAAGAATGGTGTTGCGGCGGAGGTTTTGAACTTTGTGCCTGTGGACGATGCCTGCCATGTCATGCGCCTGACGCTTACCAACAAGACGTACGCGGCCAAGTCTCTCAAGGTTTTCTCTTATGTGGAGTGGTGCCTGTGGAACGCCGATGAGGATGATCGTAACTTCCAGCGCAATCTCTCAACGGGCGAGGTTGAGGTCCACGGCTCGATGCTCATTCACAAGACCGAGTATCGCGAGCGCCGCGACCACTTTGCCTTCTTTACGGTGAACCGCTCAGTCGATGGCTTTGATACCGACCGCGCCTCATTCCTGGGTGCCTACAACGGCCCGGACACGCCCGCGGCTGTTGAGGCTGGTGCCTGCACGGGCTCGGTTGCCTCGGGCTGGAGCCCCATTGCGGCTCACCAGCTGAATGTGGAACTGGCGCCCGGCGAGAGCTGGACAGCCACCTTTGTGCTGGGCTACGTAGAGAACCCGCGCGACCAGAAGTGGGAATCCAAGGGCATGGTTAACCGCAAGCGCGCCGAGGACATGGCTGCGCGCTATGCCACTGACGAGCAGGTAGATGCCGCTTTTGCTGAGTTGCGCGCCTACTGGGACCAGCTGCTTTCCACCTACAGCGTGCGCACGCCCGATGCGCGCGTGGATCGTATGGTCAACATTTGGAACCAGTATCAGTGCATGGTGACCTTCAACATGAGCCGCTCGGCAAGCTACTACGAGAGCGGCATTGGTCGTGGCATGGGCTTCCGCGATTCTAACCAGGACCTGCTCGGCTTTGTGCATCTGATTCCCGCGGC
The DNA here is from genome assembly GCA_963653375.1 of Roseburia sp. CAG:303. Taxonomy (GTDB): domain Bacteria; phylum Actinomycetota; class Coriobacteriia; order Coriobacteriales; family Coriobacteriaceae; genus Collinsella. Next base: position 4,416 of record CAVJWJ010000074.1, on the reverse strand, counting down.
TGCGCGCCAGCGCATCTTGGACATTGCGGCTACACAAAAGGCTGATGGGTCTGCCTATCACCAGTACCAGCCCCTCACCAAGAAAGGCAACTCCGACATTGGCAGTGGCTTTAATGATGACCCGCTGTGGCTTATTGCGGGCGTGTCTGCCTACCTGCGCGAGACAGGCGACGAGACGATCTTGGATGAGCTCGTGCCCTTTGATAACGATGAGTCCACGGTGCGTCCGCTCATGGAGCACCTCAAGCGCTCGGTTGACTACACGTTGGCCAACCTGGGCCCCCATGACCTGCCCCTTATTGGCCGCGCAGATTGGAACGATTGCTTAAACCTCAACTGCTTCTCTGAGGAGCCGGGCGAGAGCTTCCAGACCACTGGCCCTTCTGAGGGACCTGTGGCTGAGTCGACGTTCATTGGCGCGATGTTTGTTAAGTACGCCCGTGAGTACGCTGACATTGCTGAGACGCGCGGTGATGCTGCGGAAGCCGCTCGCGCTCGCGAGGCTGCCGACCGCATGGTCGCCGCCATAGAGACTGACGGCTGGGACGGCGAGTGGTTTGTGCGCGCCTACGACGCGGCAGGCAATAAAGTGGGTTCGGCCGAGTGCGAGGAGGGTCGCATCTACATTGAGCCTCAAGGCTTTGCGCCGCTGGCGGGCGTGGGCCTCGAAAACGGCCTGGCTGAGCGTGCGCTGGCAAGCGTTGAGCGCCTGCTGGATACCGAGTACGGCGTCATGATTTTCCAGCCCGCTTATTCCGAGTACCACAAGGAGCTGGGCGAGGTTTCTAGCTATCCGCCGGGTTACAAGGAGAATGGCGGCATCTTCTGCCACAACAATCCTTGGGTTTCTATTGCCGAGACACAGGTTGGCCACGGCGACCGCGCCTTCGAGGTCTATCGCAAAATCTGCCCCGCGTATCTACAGGACAAGGCTGCCCGCCACGCTACCGAGCCCTATGCGTACTCGCAGATGGTGGCTGGCTGCGATGCGGTGAACTTTGGCCAGGGCAAAAACTCGTGGCTCACGGGTACTGCTGCTTGGACGTTTGTGAACATCTCTCAGTACATCTTGGGTCTCAAGCCTACCCTTGCTGGTCTGGTGGTTGACCCATGCATTCCGCATGAGTGGGACGGTTTTACGCTCACGCGTGTGTATCGCGGCGTTACTTACCAGATTGAGGTTAAAAACCCCGACCATGTTCAGAAGGGCGTACGCTCGGTTGCCGTTGATGGGAAAGAAATTGCTGGTCAGCTGCTTCCGGTGGCGCCCGCGGGCTCTGTTCTTCACGTTGTAGTGACTATGGGTTAGGGCCCCTTTGCATCAAGTAATCACCTGGTTGCCACCCCGTTAGGAGCACGCAGATGGCAGACG
>CAVJWJ010000074.1:0-2201 GCA_963653375.1 Roseburia sp. CAG:303 | reverse complement strand
GCGCTGGGATTTTCAGGTTCTTCATGGGCAAGACAACCTATACCGAGCGCCGCCCCTTGCGCGTGAGCTTTATTCACGACCGCTCTACCAGTGAGTCTGGCTGGGCCTACACGCACGATCTGGGACGTCGCCATCTCGAGAAGTTCTTTGGCGGCATTGTTCGCACGTCGGTTTTTGAGAACTGCGCCAGTGAAGACTCCTTTATGGCTGCTGTGGATTTGGCGGTACAAGGTGGCGCCGATGCCATCTTTACCACCTCGCCCACTCTGATGGACCCAAGCGTTAAAGCGGCTGTTCGCTACCCAAGCGTGCGCTTCCTTAACTGTTCGGTTGGCCTGCCGCATCCGCTCGTGCGCTCCTACTACGGCAAGATGTACGAGGCCAAGTTCCTTCTGGGCGCGCTGGCGGCAAGCATGGCCGACAACCATCGCATCGGGTATCGCGCGTACTATCCCATCTTGGGCACTATCGCCGAGATCAACGCCTTTGCGATTGGTGCGGCACTTATTGACCCCTCCGTGCGCGTTGTTCTGAGTTGGTCGCGCGGCGATGACGACGACCTTCTGAACGTCATGCATGCTCAGGAGCTCTCGGTTATGAGTGCGTCTGACGTGGCTAAGCCTTGGGCAGCACCTGATGAGTACGGCTTGCATCGTTTGGACGATGGCTGCTTGCATGACATTGCTGCACCTGTGTGGCACTGGGACCGTTACTACGAGTTGATTGTCCGCAGCCTGCTCCATGGTTCGTGGGAGACTCCGCTTGGCAACGCTTCTGCACGTAGTGAGCGTGCCGTGAGCTACTGGTATGGCATGAGCTCGGGTGTGATTGGCGTAAAGCTTGCCGAGGACTTACCCTATGCCTCAAAAAAGCTCATTGACCTGCTGCGTAGCGGCATTGTTTCTGGCGCTATTCATCCTTTTGAGGGCGAGCTTCGCAGTCAGCAAGGCGTGGTGCAAGCTGCGGGTATGCCGCCTCTTTCAAGCACTGATGTGGTTGGCATGACCTGGCTTGCCGATACCATCGATGGCTCGTTCCCAAAGGACTGGGAGATTAGCGAACGTGCGCGTGCGGCGGCTCAGGTTGCTGGAATCCCGGGGGCGCTCGGGCGATGAGAATCCTTGCCATAGCAGACGAAGAAGAGGGCTGTCTGTGGGATCACTTCAATGCGGAGCGCTGTAAGGACGTTGACCTGATCCTCTCAGCGGGCGACCTGTGTGCCGAGTACCTCGAGTTTTTGGTAACGATGATTAATCGCCCCCTGCTCTATGTGCGTGGCAATCACGACGATGCGTATGTAAATCATGCGCCGGGTGGTTGCATCTGTGTTGAGGACTCCGTTTACGTATGCCGAGGGCTTCGCATAGCGGGCCTTGGTGGCTCCATGCGCTACCGCGCGGGCGACAATCTGTACTCTGAGCGCGAGATGCGTCGCCGCGTACTGATGCTCGAGCCAAAGGTTCGTCTAGCAGGCGGGGTAGATATTCTGCTTACGCATGCACCGGCTCGAGGTACGGGCGACCTAGACGATTTTGCACACCAGGGTTTTGAGTGCTTCAACGACGCGGTGAACAGGTGGTCGCCCGATTACCTGCTGCATGGCCACGTGCATAAAGGCTACGACCCTGCGTTTAGGCGCGAGCGCGAGCTGGGGGATGGGTGCCAGTCAATCAACGTCTGCGGTTATACCTTTGTGGATGTGGACGAGAAACGCTACCCAGACCGCGGCTGGCGTGCAGCTATGCTTAACGCCGATACCATGCGGCATGACCCCGCACTCGATGGCAGCTCCTATTCTTCGTTTTGGGCGTGAGATGTTAGTGCCCAGAGGCCTTGTATAGAGTGATCCCCGTCGCTTCGTTTAACCTTCAGTCAAGCCTGGGCCTTGGGGTTTAGTTGATACAAGTTCCGCACGAGCCGAAGAGCACCTAATGTGCTCTTCGTGCGAGCAGGACTGTCCGCAGTAGCAACTAAACCCCAAGGTTTTCAGGCTTGTCTAGGAGGATTCTTTTCCCACATGTAAATCAGTCCGCAGCAGCTACGCGAGCGAGGACGTTTGCGAGGCAAACCATCCGACCTTCCCGTGTATGCGTAGTTCAACTTACCTGCCAGTAGCAACGCGCAAACATAGCGCTCGCCGGCCTGCGGAGAGCAGAGCGTGCTTCTTCGCTATAATCAGGCCATCTGACTCAAAACAGCGC
>CAVJWJ010000073.1:0-8158 GCA_963653375.1 Roseburia sp. CAG:303 | reverse complement strand
GTAAGACATATTGCTACCCGCAAGGACCAAACGACCGAATTCGAGACGATCAACCTCTATGGTTGAGGTGTCGTTTCGTTTGTATGCCCTACCTTTAAACAGATACGGCTTTGACACTCCAGGCCTCACAACGAGTTCTACCACGGGACCCTCATCAAGAATGCTAAGCGTGTAGTCTGGCTGAGGGGCTATAGAGTCGTTAATCTTGTTTTCAATATCGTGGCACAGTTGCTTGGGATCACTCACGCCCACTGTTACGCCGTTATCGTCAACGCCAAACAGCACGGTCCCACCCTCATAGTTCGAAAAAGCAGAGACAGTCTTTAGAAACGTATTACTGAGTGTCTCTTTGAACTCGAGTGTTTTTGTTTCTTTGCGCATGAGTGCTCCCTTACACGTTTGTTTTCGTCTCATTATGACACGAAAAATGACACAAAAACTTTTTTCACGTCAATTTGCGTGTCATTTTGACGCGTAAATTCTGGTTTCGTGTCATTTTTGATGACACAAAAAGTGTTATCGCATGTAAATCGTTGCATTAGCCAACAAAGAGTTGATGCATTCCGCGCCTCAAGAGACTCTTCCGACACACCCGTTATAGCTTGCGTAGCTGACGCTGACGAATAGAACGCACTTACGTCATCGGATTTGCAAAAGCCATCAAAAGTGGCTAAAGTTTTGGACATATACACTGGTCGATTGGCGGAAGTATCATGGCGATTACAATGGGCCTCGCAGAGGCAAAAAATAACTTCTCGCGCGTTACCTCCGAGGTAAACAGGACAGGCCGTCCGGTCACTATACTCAAGAACAACAAACCATGGGTGGTAATTAGCTCAGCTATAACGACAAGCCATGAGGATAAAGCCACAGTTGACGTTGCTGTCGACTTCATGGATGAATATTCCGACGTGTTCGAAGAACTTGCCAAATGAGTGATTCCGCAGAGCCTTTAAGCAAGGATGCAGTACTGCAAATCCATTCTGTAGCCATTGCCAAGTTTGGCGGTCTTGACGGAGTGCGAGATGACAAAACGGTTGCCAATCCCGTGGGGCGTAGAGCGCCCCACTTTTGTTCTTAAGGAGCATTATGCAAGCTTGGATGGCTGCCGCTTTTGCGTCTGCGCTGTTTGCGGGCATCGTGTCAGTGCTTGCCAAATGCGGCATCAAGACTACAGACTCCGACGTTGCCACAGCACTGCGTACCTGCGTGGTTGTGATATTTACTTGGGTCATGGTTGGGGTCGCGGGCTCCTTTAGCCAAATAGCCTCCATCACCCCGAGGTCATGGCTGTTCTTGACACTCTCTGGCTTAGCAACCGGCGCATCGTGGATTTGCTACTTCAAAGCACTGGCCACAGGCGACGTAAACAAGGTGGTGCCCATCGACAAGTCGAGCACGTTCATGGCCGTGCTTATCTCCATCGTGCTTTTTGGAGAGACCAACAACCTTGTGCTCAAACTCATAGGTACCGCCCTAGCAACCGTCGGTACTTTCATGATGATTGAGAGAAAGAGTGGGAACGGCACAGACGGTGCCATTGAAAGCAAAGGCTCTTGGCTTGTCTACGCCTTGGCCGCAGCCGTATTTGCGGCGCTCACGTCCGTTCTTGCCAAGGTAGGCATCGAGGGTGTGGAGTCTAACCTAGCAACTGCTATCCGCACCTGCGTGGTACTGGTAATGGCTTGGGTCATCGTCGCAGCCAAGGGCAAGATGGAACAAGTCGCGCAGGTAGAAGGCCGTGAACTCGGCTTTCTTGTTGCAAGCGGCCTGGCGACAGGCGCCTCGTGGCTGTTCTACTACTACGCCATCCAGGTGGGCGTCGTGAGCGTGGTGGTCCAGGTCGACAAGCTCTCGCTGCTCGTCTCCATCGCCTTTGCTCGTCTGGTCTTCAAGGAGCGTCTCACGCCCAAAACCGCCGCCGGTCTTGCCATGATTGTCGCCGGCACAGCCCTCGTAGCCATGTGCGGCTAGCAAGCACTAAAGCCGGCGCCTAGCAGACAACATTATTACGGACTTAAAGAGCCACAGCCACTCTCCCATATGCGAGCCCTGCTCCTGCATACGCGCCGCATAGGAAGTGAATCTGGATTGTCCATCTCCCCTACCCGAGCGACATCGTAAAGCTGCGCGCATCCATACTCGGAACCACCCAGACACAAGAAGCCTCCCCTTCCTCGCAGTTGAGAAAAGGGAGGCTCTTCGTTACTTCAGACGCAGGTCAGAACACTCGCCCGACGCACTATGCGCCAAAAGCTACTTTTCTTTGTACTTGTAGTGCACGTTGGGATCTGCGCGGCTCGTTGTGCTGACTATGCCCTCTTCTGTGGGGAAGAGCCTGCCGTCCTTGTCGACCGTCCAGTACGAATTCTCGAGCCGGTACTTGCCATACGTGTAGAGGGTGCTCTTTAAGTACTCCCTGCTGTAATAGAGATTGAACTGGTTGTTGAAGCCCGTCCCCGCGCCCTTGTAGATCCATGCGCTCTTGGTCGTAAGATCAAAGACGCCAAAAGCATAGAACTCAACCCTGGTAATCCAGGTTTCGCTCGCAATGCGGTTGAACAGGTTCTGGAACCAGTTGCCGTCCTCATACCACCTCACGAGGTTCGGGTAGTACTCCGCGTCAACGGTGTAGAGCAGCTGGTTCTCCTTAATGGTGCCATCCTTGTAGTTGACCACCGTGCCGTAGCGAGACTTTGAGTGCCACTTACCAAAGCTATTGCGCGCGCCGTCAACAACGTTGCCGCTCTTAGTGATAACCCAATCGTTAGAGTGCTTAATACGGTCGTTGGAGTTTATCCCCAACAGGCTCTCCGACGAACCGCCCAGCTCGGTCCAGTAGTTAAGTCGGATGGGACCGTACTTGTCCGCAGTAGTGTATTTGCCACCAATGTCCGTCATCACAAACGGCCAGTTCTGATTCTCATCAGCGTTTGCATTGAGAACAACCTCTTGGTCGAGAGGCGTCGGATTCTCATCCGTGCCCACGTCCACGACGCCCCAGTATTTCTTGATCGCGTCAGTGTAGGTGTATTTGTACTCGGTGGTTCGGTCCATGCCGGCGACTTTGAGCTTGTAGTTCTTCTCAGGGGAAGTGTTGATGGACTTGAAGCCCAGCGCCTGGAGCTCCTCATCGACGTTTTCCACCGCACGCGACACCGCGTTGCCCTGGTCGTCTGTGGTCTCATAGACGGGGCGCAGTGCATCAGGCAGCGCCTTCAGGCGCTTGACCATCTGCTTGATCTGCCACGCGGTAAAGGACGAGTTGGCCGACCAGGTGGAGTAGGCGGCACGGTTTATGATGCTGTCAGAGCTGCTTGCAACGCCAACGTCCACCCAATAGGAGTTTGCGAAGCAAGACTTGTCGTATGCCGCGACCTTTCCGTAGTAGTTCAGTTTCGTACCGCTGTCGGTGGTGTACGTCGGACTAAAGAGCGCGTCATCGTCGTTTGAGTTGGCGTCCATCACCAGCAGGCGCTCATAACCCGAGCCATCGCTATGGGTCCTCTTAAACTGGTCGGACTCGGTGTAGTAGTACGTATCGAGAATGTACTGGGTGGTCGCAGCGAAGGCATCGTCGGTGTCCATGCCCTGGTCTTCATACTCCTGCATTTTGCTTGCAAACTCGCGCTGGTACTTGCCGTGCTCAATCAGCTCCAAGTTGTAGCTCGTCTGCGGATGATCCTTTTGAGTGGTATCCGTGGGATATTCCTGCTTAACCGTATCCCAATCATATTTGCCGTACAGCACTTCCATTACCGCGTTGGTCTTATCCTGCAGATCGTCAGCGGCGGACTTAATCATCTTGCGGTCCAGATCATCCTCGCCCTTTTCGTTACTCTCAAGGTCATAGTCTTGTAGGGCAAGATCGGCACTGGCAACCATATATGCGTTAATCCACATCTGAGAGAGCGTTGCAGTAAGCGCAAGACGCGCCGTATAAGTCTCAGACTCCCAGTTATAGAAGTTCTCGGTGTAGTTGAAGTACGAGTCAAGCACGTTGGAGACGTGGGACGTGGTGGGCTTGATCATGACATAAAGCATGTTCAGCGCGCCCTCGGCACCCTCAGCGCCTGCCTGCAGCTTTGCAAACTTGTTAGCATAGTCAACAAACTTGCGAACCAGCGCCACAGCCTCTTTGGGCATGTACTTGATTGGCGTTGCGAGCGAGCATGCGCCCAGGCTTTTACCCTTGTCATCTTTTGCTTCGTATTTAGCAAGCTCGGTCTGCAGATTTTTAATAAGATCTGTCATCTGCTTGCCGCCCATGTAGTTATTGAGCTGCTCAAGCCTCTCCGCGTACTTGGTGTCGTACTCCAGGGCACGCTCGGTCTCCTGCTGCTGAAGCGAGATAACGCTGGTGGCAGTTGAGATGTCACTAATCTGGCTCTCAAGCTCATCGAGTTTGTTCATAACGTCGTCGACGGTATAAACGACTTCGCCCTCAGTACTGAGCGAGCCCACGAATGATATTGCCGCACCAGCGATGGCTCCAACGGGACCAAGGACACTAAGTCCCAGGCTTGAATCTTTGTATGCTTGGATAATCTGGCTGATAGCAGTGTAGATACTCTTGCCAGACTCGATGGCCTGGTTGGCAACCTTCTTATAGTGCGTGTTGCTTGCGTTAATCTTGAGGTTGTTGATCAGCTCTTCGGTGTCCGTTTTCACCTCGTCAGGCGTCGTAGGAACGTTGGGCGTCTCACTGTCCTGACCATCATCAGCCAGCGCCACAGTCTCACTTGAGGAAAGGCTGCTGGTAAGGGCCGCGGCATCGATGAGCTTGACCTGCTTGTTGGCCTCCTCGACGCCAAAGGCATTGGCGCTACCGTTGGTCATCGTGAGCTCGATACCGCCCACATAGGAATAAAGAGCGGCAAGTTGGTCGTTCTTGTTGCTGCCTTCATCCAAACTAAACGCTCCAAGCGTCTCATTGAACTCCTCCGTGGGAACGCTGAGCTTAATCTGCATGACGTTATTACCGGCGTCGACAACCGATGCGGATACGATCTCCATGCCAGACGTTGAGCTATCGCCGCTTACGTTACTCGCGTCGCTCTCATCGTCCTCAGAAGCAGTGATCTCGGCTTTTTCAGCTTTAAACGTCGTCTTTTGTTTGAGACTTACCGTAGCAAGGGTGTTGCCGTCTTCGTCAGCAAGATCAGAGGCGCCATGTACTGAGGCAAGGTAAGTAATCTCGGTCTTGTCGCCAGACTCCTTATAGTCTGTTGCCCATACGAATGCCGCAGGGCTGCTTTCTGCATACGCAAAACCCGTGGAGTCAGAATCGGAGGATTGTCCGGAGAGGCCATCCGGATAAACCTCAATGCCATAGGTGAGGGCCTGCGCCGCAAAGGACGGGCTAATGCGAACACCGCGTGAGAGGCAGGCAGTAAACGCATCGTACGCCTCTTGGCCGGTCTTACCCTCAACGGTGAACTCCACCCACAAGTTAGCGTCATCCCAGTCAATTGCAGTCGGAACCACCTTTGTGTCCTTATTGAGCACCGAAACCATGTGCTCCTCGACTGCAAGCTGCTTGGTGATTTGCTTATAGGTGTGTCCCTCCGAGCCAGCGATGGTGTAAGACTCACTCGTGAGACCGTCGTATCCCGTATCGCCATCACGCAGCGGCATACCGAGGCTGAGGCCGTCAAGATTGATGCCAACCCTAAACTTGTTGTTGCCGTCCCAGAACTCGCCGTTCTCGTACGTGTGCGTCATGGCGTCAGAACCAAGAGCCTCATCCTTGCTGGTTGCCTGAATGATGCTCGGGCTTGCAGCACTAAACGCCACGCAGGCTATGCCCGTATAGCTCTCGTCAGCCACGTCGCTCTCAGCAAACGACCCTTCCGCGAAGCTGATGTAGCCATATGGGTCGTCCTCGTTATAGAGCTCGAGATTAATGTCGTCGACTGCACACCACAGCTCGTAGTGCGCAGTGTCTTCTTCATCATCAAGGTTGTTTTTTGCGTACTCGTCATTGCTCGTCGTCTTGAATGCAATGGGGTTGCCGCGAAGCGTAACACCCTCGAGTGCTCCCGTGAACTCGATCTTCTCGGAATCGAAGTAGCCAAAGTCGGAGACCGTGACATCATCGTTTCCGCCGTTCGCTTCCTTGCCAGAAATCTCGTTTATCCTGGCCTTTCCATCCTTGGTGCTCAGGTTCTCCTTCAGCGCAAAGGGAGTCACAGACTCAAGGACGATGACCGTCTTTGTGGTGTTCTTTGCGATGTTGTTGGATATGTCGAGATTGATTACGCCCGCATTCGAGCGCTCGCCCGCTACCAGGAAGGTGACCTTGGCTTTAACGGAGAGCTTGATGTCGCCAGCGGTGAGCTCGAGGGTCTTGGAGGCAGTCAGAGGCTGATAGTCAGCCGTGACATCCTCGCCGCTCGAGGGACCGTCATCTGTTTCGATAATCTCATCAGCAAAAGCCTGAAGCGCGGGCACGGGATAGCTTGCCATCACCATAACGAGGACAAGAATGAGAACCATCATGCCCTTGAGGCGCAGCTTTCTGCCCACAAGGACAAGCAGAACGCCAGCCGCAAGGACGATGGCCCACTTAAGCGTGTCACCCGTGCCAGGAAGCACGCCTGTTTTCTTGCTGCTGCCGTCATCGGTCTTGCCACCGTCGCCGTCAGTCTTGGAAGACGAGCCCGAACCCTTCTTAAAAACAGCGCTGGTGCTCAGCGTGTCGCCGCCTTCGGTGGTCTGAGTGCTCGACGTAAGCGAGCCACTCACAAGCTCCCAGCCATCGGGAGCCTCAAACTCCACCAGGTGACCAGGGATGGCAGCTCCCGAGTTGTTGGTGCTGCTTACTGTAACCTGAACCTGGCCGTCTTCCAGGCCTTCCGTCGTGGCCGAACCATCGAGCGACGCCAGTTCTAGAACCTCGTCGTTTGACAGCTCGTCTGATGCGTCATCCGCAAGCGCAAACGACGGCGAGATAACTAACGCGAGAAGCGCGACGAACGCTATCGCAAAAAACGCGCGAAACGCCCCCCCAAGTGGGGAATGAGAACAGGCCTTTTCCGTGGCAGCCATGAGATTCTCCGTCCTCTACAGCAACATGCATATCAATTTACGTGTCATTTTAACGCGTAAATGGCAGCGATATTACGCAGGGCGGCGTGCAAATCTGTATTGTTAACCAGCCTTGATTCCGTCAATACGCAGTCGGACATGAAATCGAATACGTAAGACAGCGTGCTATAATCGTCCTACAGCAATTAAAAAGGAGGCAGCAATGAGCACAGCATCTGTGACCATTAGGGTAGACGAGTCCACGAAGCGGGCCGTGAGCGCCATCGCCGAGGACTTCGGCTTCGACATCTCCTCTATCACCCGCGCCTTCTACAAGCAGATTGAGCGCGAGCAGAGGATTCCACTGAACCTCGAATATCCCAAGCCCAACAAGGAGTCGTTGGAGTCCATCCGCGAGGCGGACGAGATTGCCCGCAACGGCGGACCAACCTATGCCTCGGCGAAGGAGATGTTCGACGCCATGGGGGTGTAGCAGCATGCTGAGGGTCGCATACACCGCAAGGTTTCAGCGCGACGTAAAGCACCTCAAGAAGAAACACAACGACCTCGACCAGCTCAAGTCGCTCATCGACCTGGTTGCCCAAAACACGCCAGAAGCCCTCGATAAACTACGTCGAAGGTACAATATGCACGAACTCAGAGGTGAGTGGTCGGGCAGCCGGGAGTATCACGTGGCCAACGCCGGCGACTGGCTCGTCATTTGGCGAGACGAGGGCACATTCGTCACTTTTCAAAGGACGGGATCGCACGACGAACTATTCCGATAGAGCACCGCTGCGCGTCATCTGTTACTTGTGCGCGTGTCAGGCAGGCACTCACCTTGGGCGATGTCAAGCTTGGCGGCGTGGTAGTGCTCGACGCACTTTTAAAGTGTGAAACATAGAGGGTTCTCACTAATCTCTAGGTTTTAATCTCATGGTATTGACTTACGTCGGCGCCCGTGTTCAAATACCCTTCAACATAAGAGAGGGGTGAACGAGCATTGGCCCAAGACAACTACCACATAACCGCGTTTAGGATGCTCTACAACGTCATCCAGAAGAAGTGCCAGAGCGCCGTCAAGGACCTGGACATCACCATGTCGCAAGGCGGCGCGATCGCGGCGATT
>CAVJWJ010000072.1:0-8329 GCA_963653375.1 Roseburia sp. CAG:303 | reverse complement strand
CCTTAGATTATTTCCCTGAGCGATTCCGCAGACGCGAAGCGTCGAGGACAGCGAAAGGGAAAATCTAAGGCCTTCTTAGTTAACGTAGTATTCTCGCGATTCCGCAGCCCGTAGGGCGAGGACCAGCGAAGGAGAAAATCTGAGGTCTTCTTACTCGAAACTTAGACAGATATAGAAGAGGCCGTCCCAAAGGGGCAACCTCTCGAAATACACGCTGTAGCCACATCCACACAGGTAGATGATATTGTTACTTGCCCTTCACCATGCCGGCAATGCGGTCGGAGATAGAGGACTGACGACGGCGATCGTCGCCCCAGAAGCACACCGAAACCATGCCTGGGCCCACATGACAGCCAATGGTGGGGCCAATGCTCGTGCGCAAGAACATCGTGCTGTCGTCCTGCTTGGAAATCAGATCACACAGACGCTCCGCGTCACCCTCGGCATCGGCATTGCCTACAGCTGCGACGTTGGAATACATGTCGGCGTTGTGGTTCTTCTCGTAGAACTCCGCCATGCGGCGTAAGCCCTTCTTGCGACCGCGCGCCACGCCCACCACCGCAAGCTTGCCGTCAGTATCAAACGTAAGAAGCGGTTTTACGTCGAGCTTGCCGCCCACCAAAGCCACGCTTGCCGGAATGCGGCCACCACGATGCAGCGACTCCAAATCGTCAACCATAAAGAGCGTCTGTACGTAGTAGCGCGCCTCACTTGCCCATTCAGCCAGCTCAGAAGCCGTAAGACCGCGGTTACGTTGGCGCACTGCCTCAGCAATAATCAAACCCTGCGGCGTAGAACCCAGCTTGAGGTCCACAATGTAGAGCCCCAGCTCCTCAGCCGACTTACCGCGCTCCTCACACAGGCGGCGCAGCGCCGTGCATGCACCCTCGTAGCAGCCCGAAATGCCGCTCGAAAACGCCAGGTACACGGTAGGCACGCCCGAATCGGCAGCCTCGGCAAACGCCTCCTCAAAAACCAGCTGCGAAGGCTGCGAGGTCATCGGCTGGGCACCATGACGCATGGCATTGTAAAAGTCGTGTGCCGAGAGCGTCTCATACATGTCATCGGTACCCGTAAGGCCGCCCTCACCCAAAACTGTCTCGGTATAGGTGAAGTTGAGAACCTTCAGGTTCTCCTCCTCGCAAAACGCGCGCGGCAGTTCGCAGCACGAATCGACAATGATGTTGCAGGTACGGGCACTGGAAGACATAGACACTCCGCTCATGGTTGCATCGGGTGGTTACATCGGACGATTGAATTGAATGCTGGCAACTGATGGCTGATGATTAGCAGTACCGACTAGCAGCTGACAGTCGAACTCATTGTGACAGGTTTGCAGTGTGCTTTCACCCATAACCTTGCCTCACGAAAAACGCGGCCCCGGAAAACCCGAAGCCGCGTTAATGCACCTTGCGTGGATGGCGTCGCAAGCTGCTCAGAAAGGGTGCCAACTGGGCGGTGAGGACACTCGGCGGGCTTGTCCGCAGTGTTAATAGAAGTGCTCACCATCGTTATGCGCGGCCATCACAGGAGAAGACGGCTGTCGCATAACGATGGCGGGCGTGCCAAGAGCCCTCACCGCCCGGCTGGTAGATGCGCGGGCGTCACTACCTTTGCACCGCGCTCGTTGAGCGCACGACTATATTCCCGCAATCCATTTTTGTGTCCTATACTCACAGGTTAGAAAAACCGTTTAATTTTGAAACACTGCCGAATTGCTCTGGAGGCTCTATGCCACGCGCCAAAGTGCAAGCTTTTACCACAGTCGCCGAGACAGAGGTCGACGAGCCAACGGCTGCACCAGCCCAGGCAGCACCCGCACCCCTGTCCACGTCGCAGCGCGAGACCGTACTCGCTGGCGCCCTCGCCGATGCCGAGCTCAATCTCATTGTTTTTGATGGGTCGGGAACTTTACGCTTCTCCACCTTTGACTCAACAGAACCGCAGGCAAATACCATTATTTCCTACGCAGCAGCCCATCTAGACCGCGCCGCAGAAGGAGGCCGCCTGTTGCTCAAGCGTGAGGGTTGCCTCTACACGTTGCTACCGCACACGCGCACGGTTGATGGCACTGTGCTTCACACGTTTACTGTGCGACAGCGCCGCACACACGTTACGCGCGCAGGCGTCGAATGGCTCAATGCTGAAGACGCGCAGACCAACTTTGATCAAAGCGCCTATGGCATCATCGAGGGCGCAGACTCGCTCTCGCTCCTCGTACTGCAAGCCTATGAGCGCCATATGCCCGTGATGCTCGAAGGCGAGGCCGGCGCTGGCAAAGACCAAACAGCTCACCTGCTTTACCTAAGCGGAAGCGCGCACCACCAACCCCTCGCGCGCATTAGCTGCGAGCTGCTGAGCGAGAAAAACTGGCGCTGGCTTCTCAAAGGCTCAGACTCCCCGCTCTTTCAGACCGATATGTCCATCTACCTGCGCTCTTTACATGCACTGGGCGAAAAGCGCTGCCGAGAGCTCCTTGCCTGCGTGCGCGACACAGCACTCACCGAGCGCTGCCGCGTGATTCTTTCGGGAAACGACGTGCCTGGCGGCGGTGAGTGCGATGCCGTAGCCGCCTTTGCTGACGAGCTGCGCTGCGCCGTATGCATTGCGCCGCCCGTGCGTGAGCGCCCCAACCGCGCCGAGTGTGTAGTACGCTACCTTGCCTACCTTGCCGAGACCTTTGAGATGGACGCGCCCGCACTCGACACGCAGGCGATCAATGCGCTCAATGCCTACCGCTGGCCGCGCAACTTTACGCAGGTACGCGAGGTGGCCGAGCGTCTGCTCATTGTGAGTAACGGCGCGCCCATTACAGGAGAGATTGTGCAAGAGGTGCTGGCGCAGGAAGACGTAATTCGCTCCGGCGTGTTCTCGTCCCCTGCGCTCGAAACCGACCTGTACATCCTGCGACCCCTCGCCGACACTGAGCGCGACATCGCGCGCCTGGTGTGCGACCACCTGGATGGCAACAAAACACGCACCGCCGAGGTACTCGGCATTAGCCGCGCCACACTCTGGCGCATGTTGAAGTAGAGAGACGACGCTAGACGAGGACGGTCAACAGCGCACAACGGCCAGCCAAGCACACGCGCGCCAGCCTCCACATGAAAATCCAACCCACCCACGTAACAGTGCCAACAACAACCCACCACTCACGTCCACGCCTGCGCCACTCACACCCGTATAGCAGCCGCTCAGACCCTCGTGCCTACGCCAAAACATGTGAAAACCAGCGACAGACTGTAAACATAGATGGTCTACACAGCCCAAGCGCCGCGCAAACGGCTACAATACGGCAATGTGTATAGACATCCACGAAAGGAACCCTATGTCCCTCGGCATTGATAAGACCGTCGACGGCGGCACCGCAACTATCGCGCTCACCGGCCGTCTTGACACCGTAACTTCCCCTGAGCTCGAGGCCGTTCTTGACGAGCTTCTGCCTTCGCTGAAGGACCTCACCTTCGACCTCGCCAACCTCGAGTTCATTTCTTCCTCGGGTCTGCGTCTGGTACTCCGCGCCCAAAAGACCATGAACGAGCAGGGCTCCATGCGCCTGAAGAACGTTCAGGACGCCGTCACCGAGATTTTTGACATCACTGGTTTCAGCGACCTGCTCACCATTGAGTAACGTATCCGACTCATTTCGAACGACATAAGGTAGGCTATGGATATCGGCCTTATCCCTCAAACGTTACTGCCCGCTGTTTTAGCGGGCTTTTTTGCATTCCTCGGCCAACACTGGCAGCGCTGGATTGACCTTAACCATGCCGCGCGGCAGATCATCATCGGCATTGCCTTTGGCTTGGCCGCGATTTTTGCCACGCAAACAGGCGTTCCTGCGGTTACTGACAGCCTGATTAACGCCCGCGATGCAGCACCAGTAGCAGCAGCCCTTTGCTTTGGAGGACCCGCTGGCATTATCGCCGGCATCATTGGCGGCGTGTGGCGCTGGCTGTACCCGCTCTTTTCTATAGCGGGCCTTACCACTCGCACCGCGTGCACCATCTCCACGTTGTTTGCAGGCTTTATTGCGAGTATTGCGCGCCGGCGCGCCTTTGGCAACCGAACCCCTGCTACGGGCTATGCCGTGGGCATTGCCATGGGTGTCGAAGCGTTTCATATGATGCTCATCCTGCTGCTTGCCAATACAGGTGTTAGCCCTGCCTTTGTTTTTGTTGATGCGTACTCCGCGCATATGATTGTCATGAATGGTGTTGCCACCGGCCTCGCCGTTGCCGTATGTCGCCGAATCCGTGGCACGTGGCGTCGCGTAAAGCCGCCCTACCTGATTAGCGACCTGGGCAACCGCATCGTCATCATTATCATTGGCGCCTTTTTTGCCGTAACGCTCTCGAGCGGCATTGTTATTTCAAACCTTGCGTCCAGCCAGACCGAAAGCCTGCTCTACATCAACTCTGATGACATCGAAAATGACATACAGACCTGGGGCTTAGACGATGTAATTGACCAGCAGGTTTACTGGCGCATCCAGATTAGCGGATCAATCATCATCTACGATAACGAATCAGGAAAGATACTTACCAACCAATCCCAGTACATACAATACGATGACGAGGTCGGCGTCGATAGCATTCTTTCTAAGTCAGCGGCATCACTTGAAGAGAACAGGCTCTACACGCTGTATGTCGATAACGTGGAATGCTACGCCATGAAACGCGTCATGGGCAAGAACACGCTTATCACCTATATACCAAGCGACGAAGCCGACTACTACACCAACGTGGCTCTCGACCTGATGGTGTTCACCCAGATTATCGTGAACGTCGCCCTGATTGCCGTGCTGTATCGCCAGATGTACAAGCGCGTGATTCGCAACCTCCACGGCGTGGGCGATGGCTTAAACGAGATTGCTGCCGGCAACCTTGACACCGTGATTGATGTGCGCACACACCACGAGTTTGCTCAGCTCTCGGACAACGTAAATACCACGGTTAACACGCTTAAAGGCTACATTGAGGAGGCTGAGCATCGCCGCGATGCCGAGCTGGAGCTCGCCCGCCACATTCAGCACTCCGCCCTGCCCAGCGTATTTCCGCCGTTCCCTGAGCGCCACGACTTTGACCTGTTTGCAAGCATGGAGCCTGCCCGCGAGGTAGGCGGCGACTTCTACGACTTCTTTATGCTGGACAATCGCACGCTTGTGGTGCTTATTGCCGACGTGTCGGGCAAGGGCGTGCCAGCCGCACTCTTTATGATGCAGGCCAAGACCGAGATTCACTCACTGCTCGAGTCGGGCATGGACGTAGATGCCGCCTTTACCGAAACCAATCGTCGCCTGTGTGAGAACAACGAAAGCGGCATGTTTGTAACCGCCTGGCTGGGCATGCTCGACCTTGCAACCGGAATGCTCTCGTTTGCCAACGCCGGACACAATCCGCCGCTCGTGCGTCGCGCCGGTGGCAACTATGAGTACCTGCACGTAGCCAAGCCCAACTTCTTCCTGGCTGGCATGGACGGTGTTCAGTACCGCAAGTACACCATGCCGTTGGTTCCGGGCGATCGCCTTTTCCTCTACACCGACGGCGTAACCGAGGCGTGCAATCCTGAGGAGAAGATGTTTGGCGAGGACCGCCTACTCACGGTGCTTAACGCTGACCCAACCCTGCCTCCGCACAAGACCTGCCAGCTGGTGGCTGACAGCGTGCACTCCTTTGCCGACGGTGCCGAGCAGTCCGACGACATCACCATGCTTTGTGTGGCGCTCGATGCACTGTGCGGACGCAACCAGATTGTCACGCACGCGGATATCCCCTCGATTGAGCTGGTGCGCATCTACTTTGAGGATCGCATGCCTTCGCTGGGTGTATCACCGCGCGTGGCCAACCGCATTCTGGTGGCTGTGGACGAGATTTACTCCAACATCTGCAACTACTCGCATGCCACCCGTGCCGCTGCTTCGCTTACACGCCACGGTGACCAGATGGTGGTGGAGTTTGTGGACAACGGCGGTTACTTTGACCCCACCAAGCAGCCCGACGCCGACACCTCACTCTCGGCCGAAGAGCGCAAGATTGGTGGCCTGGGCATCTACATGGTGCGTAAGATGTCTGAGTCGATGGAATACACACGCATGGAAGACACCAACGTGCTCACGATTACGTACCAGATGTAAGGTCTGGCTTAACGGCTAAAAAATTGGGGTGCAGCTCGATGTGGCTGCACCCCTTTTCTTTTACTTCGCAATATCGCGATTTTATTTACGAACAGTGACTCCGTGGGCTCGCTCGGCCTACTCTAGGCTTCACGTTTCGCGCTCAGGCAGTCCCTGTTAGACACCTACCAGATACCCAAGATGTGCTGCATGCCCAAGCTCATGCAGGCAATGCCAATCCAGCAGCAAAAACCAAGTGCGATAGGCTTGCCGCCCTTCTTTACCAGGTCAACAATGTTGGTGTTAAAGCCCACAGCAGCCATGGCCATCACAATAAAGAACTTAGAGAGGTCCTTGATGGGGGCAGTCACCGTACCAGGCAGCTGGAAGACCGTAGTAATAACGCTCGCCAGCACAAAGAAGAGTACAAAGAACGGGAAGATCTTCTTGAGAGAAAACGCGTTGTCGGCCGCGTCACCCACCTGCTTGGCGCGATGCATCTGCCAGATGGCAAGCACGAGCGTGATAGGAATAATGGCAAGCGTACGCGTCAGCTTAACTACGGTTGCACTCTCCAGCACATTGGCACCCGGATGCATGCTGTCCCATGCGCTGGCCGCCGCCGTTACCGAAGACGTGTCGTTAATGGCAGTGCCCGCAAACAGGCCAAAGCCCTCGTTGGTGAGGCCCAGCATGCCGCCCAACGTTGGGAAAATGAGCGCCGCGATAACGTTGAACAGGAAAATAACCGAGATAGCCTGAGCAATCTCCTCGTCGTCGGCATCAATAACAGGAGCGGTAGCTGCAATGGCCGAGCCACCGCAGATGGAGGAGCCAACGCCCACCAGCGTGGCAATCTTTCCGGGAACATGCATTACACGGCTGAGCGCAAACGCCACAATCAGCGAGGTAGAGATGGTTGCCAAAATGATCGGCAACGACTGTGCGCCCTTGGCGAGAATCTGCGAGAGGTTCATGCCAAAGCCCAGCAGGATTACCGCGTACTGCAAGATCTTCTTAGAAGTGAACTTCACGCCTCCCGAGAGCGGTTTGCGTGCGGAGTCGGGCACCACGAGTGCCAGCACCATGCCGAGGAGGATTGCAAAAACGGGGCCTCCTACAACCTCAACCTGCTTGCCCAAAAACCATGCAGGCACGGCAACTACCAGGCAAAACAGAACGCCTTTCCACTTGTTCTTAAAATCGGTTATGAGTTCCACGAATCCAACCATTCATCTCAGCACGCGCCTCATCGCGCGCGCAGTCTACACACGGACCCTTATCCTACGCTTTGTGCGCGCAGGCAGGAACGACGTATTTAAGGTTCAGATTTTTAGACGAGTGGCAGAAGCGATGCGGCGCGACCTACAGGGCAAGCTTGTGGCGCAGACTCGCGCGCGTAGCGTCGCTCGTAAAGGCAGCCTCAATGGCGTTTTGCGTCATGAGTTTTGTCTGCTCAGGTGTCACGCCCAACTCACGTTGCGCATAGGCAAACTCGCGCGCCAGCGTGGTGCGCTCAATAGCTTTGTCGTCCGTATTAAGGGTGACGCACAGACCGCGAGCCAGATAATCCGCCAGGGGGTAATCATCCATGTTGCTCACGGCGCGCGTCTGACGATTGCTCGTGGGACACATGCCAAGCGGAATGCGGCGCTCGGCCAGCTCGTCTACCAATGCATCGTCCGCAGCGGCGCGCACACCGTGGCCAATGCGTGAAGCTCCCATGTCAAGCGCCGTGCGCACGCTTTCGGGACCATCTGCCTCACCTGCGTGAATAGTGTAGGGAACACCCAACTCACGTGCGCGTCCAAACAGGTCAACATAGCTTGATGTGGGAAACAGCGCCTCGGCACCTGCAAGATCGAGCGCCACCACGCCTGCGTCCTGCACCAGATACTTAGAGGCAAGCTCGACGGTCTCCTCGTTTGCTGCCTCGTTACCTTCGCCGCGCATGCAACACAAAATGAGATTTGCCGGAATGGATGCCTGCTCCAACCCCTCGAGTGTCGCACGCACAACTTCTTCCTGCGCAAGCCCCTGCTGACAGTGCAGCTGAGGAGCAAAGCGAAGCTCGGCATAGACAACGCCCTCACTCGCCATCTCGTCTGCCACCAGGCGCACAGCCTCGCGCAAGCCATCACGCGTCTGCAAGAGTGAAAGCGGGTGCTCAAAGCAAGTAAGAAAGTCGTTCAGACTGGTGCAAGAATCGGACAC
>CAVJWJ010000071.1:0-8719 GCA_963653375.1 Roseburia sp. CAG:303 | reverse complement strand
ACTCTGCCACCCCTCCGCATGGGGTGAAAACAGGGCGCGTTTGCGGCGCGCCCTGAGAGAAATCTGGCGGAGAGTCAGGGATTTGAACCCTGGAGACGCTTTTGACGCCTACACGATTTCCAATCGTGCTCCTTCGGCCACTCGGACAACTCTCCGTTAAGTGCGTTAGCTATTGTACCGTAAGTTTTCCCTTGTGCAAGAGGGAATCTAGCTCATCACGACCGAAGACTTCAGATTTTCTCCTTCGCTGGTCCTCGCCCTTCGGGCTGCGGAATCGCTCAGGAGAATAATCTGAAGCCTTCTTAGCAAAAGCTATAAATAAACAGCCAGCCTATTACTTAGCCATGTTGGCGCGAACGGCAGCCTTCTTACGATCCGTTGCATTGAGCAGGCGCTTGCGCAGGCGAATGTTCTTGGGCGTCACCTCAACAAGCTCGTCGTCAGCAATGTACTCCAGAGCTTCCTCGAGCGTGAAGGTGCGAGGCGGCACCAGCTGCACGGAAATGTCGGAGGTAGAAGAGCGCTGGTTGCCCAGGTTCTTGGTACGAGCAATGTTTACCACCATGTCGCCGGGCTTAGAGCGCTCGCCTACCAGCATACCCTCGTAGCACTCGGTGCCAGGCTCCACAAAGAGCTGGCCGCGCTCCTGGAGCGTACCCAGTGCATAAGCAACAGCCTTCTCGGTGGTCATGGAAATCATGGCGCCGTTGTTACGGTTGCCAATCTCGCCTGCATAGGGACCGTACTCCAAGAAGGTGTGGTAGAACACGCCCTCGCCGTGCGTAACATTGAGGATGCGGTTCTTAAGGCCCATGATGCCGCGGGTAGGAATCTTGAACTCTACGTGGGTTACCACGTCACCAGCCGTCATGTTGGTCATGGTGCCGCCAGCGTTACCAAAGAGCTCAATGACCTTGCCCGAGTACTCGTCGGGGCACTCCACGACAGCCTGCTCAACCGGCTCCATCTTGTTGCCGTTGGCATCAGTCTTAAAGAGTACGCGCGGACGGCCTACCTGGAACTCAAAGCCCTCGCGGCGCATGGTCTCCATCAGTACGGAAAGGTGCAGGATGCCGCGACCCGAGACCTCAACGCCGGTCTTGTCGGGCAGCTCCTCAATCTTCATGGTCACGTTGTTCTCGCGCTCGTTAAACAGGCGCTCTTTGAGCTGACGAGCACCCACAACGTCGCCATCGCGGCCCACGAGCGGGCTGGTGCTAGCCTCAAACACAATGGAGAGGGTCGGCGGGTCAATCTCGATCGGCTCAAGCTCAACCGGGTTCTCAGGGTCGGTGTAAACGTCGCCAATGTCGGTGGCATCAACGCCGACTACAGCTGCGATGTCGCCTGCGCCAACCTCCTGGCACTCCGTGCGGCCCAGGTAGTCAAAGGTGTAGAGCTGCTTGACGGTAGCGGTCTTGCGCTCGCCGTCGTTTTTGACAACAAGGATGGAGTCGCCCGCATGAATGGTGCCGGAGTACACGCGGCCAATGCCAATGCGGCCTACAAAGTTGGAGTGGTCGATGGTTACGCACTGCATAGCAAGCGGACCCTCGGCGTCTACCTCGGGTGCCGGCAGATCGTCCACGATCATGTCAAGCAGCGGGAACATGTCCATGTTGCCGTCCTCGGGATCGAGGCGGGCAAAGCCGTTCATGGCGCTGGCGTACACCACGTGTTCCATAGCAAACTCAAGCTGCTCATCGGTAGCACCCAGGTCGGCCATGAGGTCGAGGCAGTCGTTGTACGCGCGCTCAGGGTCGGCACCAGGACGGTCGATCTTGTTGATAACAATCATGATGGAGAGGCCCGTGTCGATAGCATGACGCAGCACAAAGCGGGTCTGCGGCATGGGGCCCTCAAAGGCGTCGACCAGCAGCAGAGCGCCATCGGCCATGCGAAGCACGCGCTCCACCTCGCCACCAAAGTCGGCGTGGCCCGGGGTATCGATCACGTTGATCTTTACGCCCTTATACTCAATAGAGATGTTCTTAGCCAAAATGGTAATGCCGCGCTCGCGCTCCTGATCGTTGGAGTCAAGCACGCGCTCCTCTACCTGCTGGTTGGCACGGAAGGCATCCGTCGCGCGCAACAGCTTGTCGACCAGCGTTGTCTTGCCGTGGTCGACGTGGGCGATAATCGCGATGTCCCTCAGGTGCTCTACACGCATAAGTTCCCCTTATCCTCTTTTAGACATACATAAAGCAGCGAACGCACGGGCGCACGCTGCATTTTTGACAAAAACGGTCTCTATACTAATCGAGTTTTACAGCAATGGAGGCTCTTCACCTGCGGGTTCAGGGTCGCTCCACATAAAGTTTTCGCCCTCGCCCGCACCTTGATACAAAACAAAGGCAGAATAGGCCACCTTCATACCCCGCTCAAAGAAGCTCACGAGGATGGCATCTTCATATGCACCATCCACATCTACAGCACCCGTGCAGGCAATGGCGTAGCGCTCGATTGCGCCCAAGCCTTCTTCGGCATAGCCAGATGCGTGCTCCTGAACAAAAGCTGCTGCAGCAGCAAGGCACTGCTCTTCGCCATCGTCGGTAAAAGCGGCCTCAAAGCGATTGGCCTTTGCGTCCTCGGCGCTTAGCACAACACCGGGCTGGTCGCCCTCGGCTAGCGAGTCGAGATAGACTCCCAGCAGGTCACAGACCATGCCGTCGAGCTGTGCCGATACCGATGAGCCGTCCTGCGGTTCCGCTGCCATGCGTGGAGCCCCTTCCCTGTTGTGCCTACAGTTGCTGCGCTTGCCGCGCTATCTC
Source organism: Roseburia sp. CAG:303 (assembly GCA_963653375.1). Classification (GTDB taxonomy): domain Bacteria; phylum Actinomycetota; class Coriobacteriia; order Coriobacteriales; family Coriobacteriaceae; genus Collinsella. The sequence goes on along the minus strand of CAVJWJ010000071.1, from coordinate 5,948 downwards.
GGCAGCGCGGTCACGCGTACGCGTGAGCTCGAGCGAGCGCCGCCTGAGCACCTTAATCTGACTGCCAAGCGTTACGGTATCCACGGCACTCCATACCACAAGCATCGAGGAGATCGAAAAGCCCAGCGCTCCCACTGTACCACGAAGCCGAGAGCATATCAGTGCAGCTACGAGGGAGATTGCAAGTAAGGTAGCCATGCCATGGCGACGCTCAACAAAGGTGCGCAGCTGGGCTGCAACGGCTAGGCGCGCAGTCTCAGCCGCGCGAGCGCGAGCATATGCCTCAAACGCAATACTCGCGGGGTCGCAAGCCGCAGCAGTAGAAGCCGCGTGCGCCGTAGCCCGAGCACTCGTGCGGGCAGAGGCACCCGCCTTGCCCAACAGCACGTCGCGTGCCTCGTTAACCGAGCGCATCTGCTGCTCGGCACGGGCACGCAGACGCTTATTGTCGCCGTACTTATCGGGGTGAAGCATCTGCGCAAGTTCGCGAAAGGCAGCTTTGACCTCGGCATTTGATGCGCCAGTCTCAAGGCCAAGCACGGCTGCCGCCTCTTCTTGTGTCATAGCTGCCTCCCCTCTTGTACACAGTTTGGTATCCGCATTATAAAAGCCCGGAGCATAAAACCCCGGGCTTCCAAAACCAAAACGTATGTGATGTAGACGCGTAGCCTAGCCTAGCAGAGTCGCTAGCAGCCGTAGTAAGCGTCGCGTGCAATGTTCACCAAGTCCTGCTTGGAGACCGGGCGCACATTGGTGGGCGTGCAGCGATCATGCTGGGCAGCCTCGGCAATGTCAAAAACCGCAGCCTCAAAGTCGCCCGGCATAATGGGCAGCTCAGACAGGGAGTTTTCTACGCCAAGCGTGTGACGAATCTCAACAATCTTTGCCAGCAGTGCCTCGGCGTCTGCCAAGCCAAGCTCGTGGGCCAGACGGTCATACGGCTCACGATACTTAGCCTCAGTCATGTGGAAGCGCATCACATAGGGCAGCAAAACTGCATTCAAGCGCCCATGTGCCACGTGGAAGCGTCCGCCCAAAGCGTGGGCAATGGAGTGGTTAATGCCCAGACCAGCGTTGGTAAAGGCAATACCAGCAGCACAAGAAGCCTCAATCATACGAGCGCGGCTACGCATAGCCAGACCATCGCGATACACCACAGGCAGGTCCTCAAAGACAATACGCAATGCTTTGACAGCCAGGGCATCGGTAAACAAGGTAGCCGTATTGGAAACGTAAGCCTCGAGAGCGTGGGTTAGCACGTCAAGGCCCGTGTCGGCCGTAATCTTAGCCGGTACGGTCTTAGTAAAGTCGGCATCAAGAAGGGCACCATCGGGAGCCAGGAAGTCGTCAATCAGAACAACCTTGTTCTCACCGCGCGTAATAACAGCAAAGTTGGTAACCTCAGAGCCCGTGCCCGCCGTGGTGGGGATAGCCATAAAGTAGGGCTTCTCCATGCCATGCTCGTGCGCAAAGTACAGAATGGCCTTGGTAGCATCGATGCACGAGCCACCACCAAAGGCGATAACCAGATCGGGGTGCACCTTCTCGATAACAGCGACGCCAGCGTCTACCAGCTCCTGGCTGGGATCGGGCTTTACATCAGAGTAGGTCTGATAGTGCGAACCTGCAGGCAGATGCTGAGCCATCTTGGCTACAGCGCCCGAAGACTCCAAAAAGCCGTCGGTAATCACAAAGATATTGCGGTAGGGCAAGCTCTCAAGATGAGAGACCGCCTGCGGCCCAAAAAAGAGCTCGGTAGTAAGCTTGAAACCCTGCATGGGTGCATCCTTTCCTTATATTAGTCAGTCGCGCTGTGTGCCGCACTCAACCGGCAGCAGTATCTCCACGACAAAAAGATCTTGGTTATAGGTGGTCCAGTAGTCAGTTACACAGCGTTCAAACACGCCACCGCATGGCTTGTAGTCATGCTCTTCTGCATACGCCAGCACACGCTCGTGCGCTGCGCCAATGTTTTCAAACGAGCCGGTGTGGTAGGTAGAAAGGTACATGCCACACGAACGCGTAAAGCGGCTCTCGGGGTTTTTAATAGGCCGCAATGCATGCTGCAGCACCATCAAATCGCACTCTTTACCCTGCTTGCGGCACTCGCACAGCTCGCGCGCATCCTCGGCATACAAGATAACCGGGCCAGTAATCACGTTGTCATTACGCTCAACAAACGCAGTGAAATCCAAGTTGATTGTCGCATCTGCATAGCTGCCCCAGAAGTGATAGGGCATGGCAATAAGCTCCTGAGCCGCAAAGTACTTCATGCTGACATCTAACGGCTTAACGGAGAGAATGGAGTTCGCCTCGTCTATGAGCGCTACCCAATCATTGATGGTAATCCGACGCTCCCGAATGCGATTAATCTCCTCTTCGCACTCATCGGAATGCTCCTGAAGCTTCTCCCTAATCTTTCGATAGGAATTGCTCTCAAAGATCTCGAGAATCTCCTCAAGCGAGAAGCCCATCATCTTGAGGTAATTAATAACCGGGATACGCAGAATGGTCTCGAGCGAATAGTAGCGATACTTGTTCTCGCCAATAATATCGGGGTGGACAAGATTCAGACTGTCGTAGTGGCGCAGAGCCCTGGGCGATATGCCCGAAAGCTCACTCGCCTCGCCAATACCCAGCAGATGACCGTGATGCAGTTCTTCGTTCGATATCTTTGCCATCTCCCTTACGCCTCCAGCGCCTTCTGCACACGCAGCGAGTTGACGTAGGTGTCGGCAATGGGATTGACATGGTTGGCAAGCTGCTTTTGCAGTCCATCGCGCAGGCAATAGAGCGTGTTGAGCGAGTAGCTGGAGATCTCGCAGATATAGTAGTCGATAGATGATACCAGCTCGGCTTGGGTAATCTTGCCGCGCGCGTGCTCGGTCGAGGCAGGCATCGCACAGGCTGCGTCCTCTAGCATGGCTCGCAGCGTTTTCTCAATGGAGTCCAGCACACCCTGCTTTACCGTGGAGATCTCCTCCAAGCGCCCGCGCCAGGTGCGGTCAAACTCAGCAGGATCGGTGCGCTCCATCATGCGCGCGTACTTCTCGCGAATCACATTGCGACCTGCGGCGTCGGCAGCAAGCACATCGTTGTGCACACAGGCAAGCGTCTCGCGCGGAAAGCTCAGGTACTGAGCCGTGCGGTAAATGAAAAACCCGATGGCATTGTCTTGGCACTCAGCGCGCCCCGCAATGCCATTTACCACGTCAAAATGGAGCCACTCAACATCGAGCAGCTCGTGGAGCATCGAGACCTCAACCTCAACAAAGCCTTCCTCGGCAAAGAGTTCGACCACGGCAGGCTTCTTGAAAAAACGACCCATCCCGCGACGCGGGGTTCCGCTCATGTTCCTACAATCTCCCATGGTTGCTCCTAATGGTAGGCACCGGCATTAAGCGGGCAGGCGGATAGGTACGGGTCACTCAAACTGCGCCAGATTTGCGTTGCTGTATCAAGCAAAAAGTCGGACTGCGTGCTCGACCAGCCCAGTGCACGCGATACCGAGGCGATAATCTGGCACAGCGACTCAACGAGCTCTTGGTCAAGCTCGGCGATTGGCGCCGCCGCGATGTCTGCCACGGCCTGCGCAATAATCGGCGCAGCATGCACGCGGTCGGTCAAAGAGCGGTACGACCACTTGTAGAACGGCATATAGACCTGATGAATCAAGTGCATGGCGGCCAGCGCTGCCGTGAGGAACTCCTGACGAGCAGCACTTGCAGCGACGACATCACCGCGCGCGATAGAGCGCGGCAAGTTGTACTGACCCGCCTGAGCCATCACGGCACAGTTAGCGCAAAACTTTTTGCGTGCAACTTCGTCTGGATAAAAGCGCAGGTAGGTGTTGCGAAGAGCCGAGAACTCGCCACTTGGATCACAGAACACTTCGCCGCTGGTAGCAACCGCCAAAAACTGCTCGGGAATGGCAAGCCACTCCTTGGCGTTTTGCGGCGCACGCTCAAGCCCTGTAAAACCGCGATAGAACGACTCGATCTCAAAGACTCCCACGCGCTTACCAGCAAGCTCGGTGGTCTGACGCTCATACCCAGCAAAAGAAGCAGGCAGAGCATCGTAGCGGCGCTGCATCTCGGCACCATAGGTGCAAAACAGATCGCGCGGAAGCCAGACACAAAAGCCTGGACCAAAATCGTGATCCTGCGAAATGTCGTCATCAAAACCCAAGCACTCAGAGCCGGGGCCCACAAGACCAAGTGCCGCACGATAGCGAACATCACCCGGCAAACCCTCAAAGAGAGCACCTGCATACAGGTCACAATATTTGCGAGCAAGCTCAAGGCCTTTCATGACTTCACCTCGCATCCAACAGCGCGTCGATCTTTTGCTTTTCTGCGCGAAGCCGGCACGCCGACTCCGCCTCCCCCACTTTGTCCTCAAGTGCCTCGATGGCTTGACCGTAGTAGTCACTTGCCTGGGCATATTGGCCAGTCAAGTAGGCAATCTGAGCTGCAGTGGCCAGCGCATGCGGACGATGAATATCGCGACCGCCCGAGAGCGTGCGATACGCCTCGAGTGCCCTATCAATCTCTGCCTTTGCTGCGTCGAGCTGACCTTCGCTCATAAGAATCTGAGTGAGATTTACAGCGTTAACCGCACGCTGACCTTCGCTATTGGGCACCTGCTCCAACAGAGCAGAGGCGCGACGAAGGTCTTGGCGAGCAGCAACCAGGTTGCCTGCCGCGCGATGGGCAGCAGCGCGGTTATTGAAGACGGCCGAGAGCTCATAGGGGTGACTCTCAGGCTGAGGAAGCAAAGACTCTGCTCGGTTGAACTGCTCGATTGCCAAGGCAGGCCTCCCCTGAGCAACGTACACATCGCCCAGATTGATGGCCAAATTGCAGCGCGAAAGTGCGGGTGCACCCGTTTTCTCGAGCGCAGTAACAGCAGCCTCGTACAGCGTTGCCGCCCACTCCAGCTCGCCGCGCACGCGCAGCACGCTGCCCAGCTCGCTTGCTACGGCAGCAAGGTCGGAGGCGTCGCCTGTTGAGCTCACGCGGTGGGCAGCATCGCGCAGATAGCGCAAAATGCCGTCGCCCGTGGTCTCCCGGTAGCACCGGTCGACCCCGCGGTAAAACTCAGCCAGATCGAACGCCTCACAACCCATGGGAACTAGACTCCCCTAAATGCGCTCACAAGCTCGTTGACCATCTTCTCAAGCTCATGGGCGTCGATGACGTCGTTGGGCTTCTGAGAATTGGCAACAATCTGGTCGGGCGAGATATCCGTGCAGTTGCAACCAACGGAATAGGTGATGCCAGAGACGGGGTGCGGTGCCTCCTCGGTGTGGCTGCAGCTCTCGGTATGAGCGTGCTCGTCAGCGTGAGCGTGCTCATCGGTGCAGCCGCGCACCATGTCGGGGTGCCACTTAGCAAACAGCTCGTCGTGGGCAAGAACCTGGTCAGGCTCAATCAGGCCGTTGACTACGCGCTTGATGTTGATGAGGTGCTGGGGGCCAACATTCTCGGAAACCGAGGAGCCGCCCCAGGTGCCGCAACCAAGCGTAAGAGCAATGTCGAGGCCGGTAATAACACCGGTACCGCCCTGGCTGCCGCCGGTGTTCACCAGAATACGAGAAGCAGGCTTTACCGAGAACTTGCGGACAATGTCCTTGTCCTCGGTGTGGATGCTCATGGTGTGGCCAATGCCGTTTTGCAGCAGCTCGATGGAAAGATCGCAAGCCTCTTCCCAGTTAGAAACCGTGTAGAAGCCAAGTACCGTGGTGAGCTTCTCGTAGGACAGCGGCCAAGCGTCGCCCACGCCGTGCTGCTCGCCAATGAGTACCTTAGTGCCCTCGGGGATGTGAATGCCAGCAGCGTCGGCAATGGACTGCGGGCTGTGACCCACAAACTTGGGGCTCATGGAGTGGCCATTGCGGAAGAGCAGAGCGCAAACCTTCTTGCACTCCTCCTCGCTCATGAAGTAGC
>CAVJWJ010000070.1:0-9058 GCA_963653375.1 Roseburia sp. CAG:303 | reverse complement strand
AACATGATGGTTGCGGCCGACATGCCCGACAACGAGCCCATCCAGCACAAGTTTGTTTCCAAGGCTGTAGAGAGCGCTCAGCGCAAGGTCGAGAACATCAACTTCTCCATGCGTAAGAATGTTCTTGAGTACGACGACGTTATGAACAAGCAGCGTCAGGTAATCTACGCCGAGCGCAATAAGATTCTGGACGGCAAGGACCTGACAGACCACGTGAACGAGGTTGTCGAGGACACCGTTGCTCGTTGCGTACAGGAGTTCTGCGCCAAGGACAGCCGCGAGGGTGAGCGCGACCTTGAGGGCCTGCATAAGTGGGTTGTGGAGCTTACCGGCAATATGGATGCTCCCCAGTTTGAGGACAAGGCCTACGACGAGCTCAAGGCCGATGTCTTGGCTTACGTGCAGAAGTGCTACGACGAGAAGGCTGAGCGCCTGGGTGAGGAGCTCATGCGCGAGCTTAACTGCCAGGTTATGCTGCGCGTCATTGACACGCGCTGGATGAACTACCTGCAGGAGATGGACTACCTCAAGACCGGTATTGGTCTGCGCGGCTTTGGCCAGCGTGACCCGCTGGTTGAGTACAAGTCCGAGGCCTTTGCAGCGTTCCAGACGCTGGTTGACACCATGTACGAGGACTACCTGCGCACGGTTCTGCGCATCGAGGTTAAGCGTGCTCCGGCTCCGGTGGAGACCGAGCAGCCTGAGCAGCTTGAGGGTGCAACCTACTCTGGTCCGGCCGACGTGGATGGCGAGGGTGCCTCCGACACCGTACGCCGCGAGGCTGCGGCCCGTGCTCGCGCTGCTGTGTCTGGCGGTACGGGTTCTGCAGACTCCTTTGGCCATGTTCAGACCTATCGCAAGGCCGAGTCGGACGATCCGTACGTTAACGTGGGCCGCAATGAGCCATGCCCCTGCGGCAGCGGCAAGAAGTTCAAGAACTGCCACGGTAAGAATCGCTAGGTCGTATGGATTCTAAGACGATTGCTCCCGAGGCACTCGATGCCTTGGAGGCTCGCCTTGCCGAGGTTGAGTCGTATTTCCATTTAGATGAGAAGCGTGCGCGTGTGGCTGCCCTTGAGGCAGCCAGCGCTGCGCCTGACTTTTGGAACGACGCCGAAGCCGCGCGCCGTGTGATGGCCGAGCTGTCTTCTGCTAAAGAAGACATCGCCACGGTTGAGTCTGCGCGCTCAGGCCTTGCTGATGCACGTGCAGCCCTCGAGCTTGCCTCCGAGATGGGCGGCGACGAGGATTTGGTTGCTGAGGCTGCGCAGACCGCCTGTGAGCTTGAGCATAAGATCGACGAGATGGAGCTCTCTAGCTGGTTTACGGGTGAGTTTGACCACGGCAACGCTATTGTGAGCATCAAGCCTGGTCAGGGTGGCTTGGAGGCCCAGGACTGGACCTTCATGCTCTTCAAGATGTATATGAAGTACTGCGCACGTCGCGGCTGGAATGTCACCATCAACGATTGTCCGGCAGCTGAGGTTATAGGCATTGACCGCGCTACCTTTACCGTTGAGGGCAAAAATGCCTTTGGCATGTTGCGTGCCGAGGCGGGCGTACATCGTCTGGTGCGCATTTCGCCCACCGACGACAAAAAGCGCCGTCAGACTACCTTCGCTGGCGTTGAGGTTATTCCCGTTTTGCCGGACGACATTGAGATTGAGGTTGACCCTGGCGACATCCGCGTGGATGTTTACCATGCAAGTGGTCCGGGCGGCCAGGGCGTGAACACTACCGACTCTGCCGTACGTGTGACGCATATCCCTACGGGTATTGTGGTGACCTGTCAAAACGAGCGCAGTCAGATTCAAAATAAGGCCGCGTGCATGCAGATCCTAAAGGCTCGTCTCTATGAGCTGGAGTTGCAAAAGCGTGAGGATGCCTTGGATGAAATCCGCGGGCCCAAGCACACCATTGGCTTTGGTAATCAAATTCGCAGCTACGTGCTCTATCCGTACCAGATGGTTAAGGATTTGCGCAGTGGCGTAGAGACAAGCAATCCTGATGCCGTCTTGGAAGACGGAGGCCTGGATCCCTTTATCTTTGGTTATCATCGCTGGGCTACTGGCAATGCAGAGCCAGTTGACGACGAGAGTGTAACCACTGAATAGCAACAACGAACTGGCAGGAGGTTTGCATGCCCCATCGAGCGGACATCAAGCGCCTGATGCACTCGCAGTTCATCCATGACCTTCCGCAGGTTGTTCTGGGCTGTGCCATTGGTGCGTTTGGCGCCGACGCGTTTATGATTCCTAACGGTCTTGCGGCTGGTGGTCTGACTGGTTTGGCTACCATCATTCAAGAGGTTGGCTTGCGCTGTGGTGTTAACCTGCCTGTTGGTATTCAGACCATTGTGATGAACGCGCTTCTTTTGCTGGTGGTGGCTAAGGCTGGCGGCGCCCTTTATGTGGTGCAGACCATTACGGGCTTTGTGCTGCTGGGTGCCTTTACCGACCTCTTTGCTCCCTTTGTGGCGCAGCTCAGTCATAGTGACCTTATTCTGCCTGCTTTATGGGGAGGCATTATTTCTGGCGTGGGTTATGGCTTGGTGTTGCGCTGCGGTGTAAACACTGGAGGTTCAGACACCGTTGGTCAGATTATTTCGCGCAAGACTTCGCTTCCGGTGGGCTCTACCGTCATGGTGATTGACGTGGCTGTATGTGCGGCGTCTATCCCGGTGTTCTCGCTCGAAAACGCCCTCTATGCAGCTCTTTCCATGGTGCTTATGGGTCTTGTGGTAGACGCAGTGGTCGACGGTGGCAACAAGCGCCGTATGGCATTTATCATCTCCGAGCAGCATGTCGACATCGCCAATGATGTGGTCTACGAGCTAGGTCGAGGTTGTACACGCGTTAAAGCTCAGGGCGTGTGGAGTGGCCAGGATCGCCCCATGCTCATGGTGATTCTGGAGCGCCGCGAGCTTGCCATGCTTAAGGCTATTGTTGCTGAGCACGACCGCGATGCCATTGTGATTATCTCCGACGTTACCGAGGCGTTTGGCGAAGGCTTTAAGGAGCTTGGCGCGTAACCCTGCGTGCGATAACAAGATAAACAGTAATAGAATCGCCTCCTGGCTTGTGTGAGCCGGGAGGCGATTCTTTATGCGCTGGGCTTTAAGAAATCCTTGGCAAAACGTTTGCGCCCGTTGGCCGATTTGAGGTTACGGAGCTGTATCTCACTCGTCGTGAGGGGATGCATCGTTCATAATAAACAACGTGCGTGTATTTTGCCTGCGGGCGTTTGTCCGCGGGTTTTCGACACGCGCTATCCCTTGTTACATATTGCGCTTAAGCATGAAAGGAAGGCACGATGAGCGACGAAGAGCTCAAGAACCTTGCCAACGAAGTTAGAAGGGGAATCGTGACGGGCGTGCATGCGGCTAAGTCGGGGCACCCCGGTGGTTCGCTTGGTGCGGCCGATATCATGACCTACCTGTACTTTGAGGAGATGAATATCGACCCGGCCGATCCGCATTGTGCCAGCCGTGATCGCTTTGTGCTCTCCAAGGGTCACTGTGCGCCGGCGCTTTATGCCGTTCTCTCCGAGCGTGGTTACTTCCCTAAGGAGGATTTGCTCACGCTGCGCCACATTGGCAGCCATCTGCAAGGCCATCCCAATATGAACGACACACCGGGTGTAGATATGAGCACGGGCTCGCTTGGCCAGGGTGTCTCTGCTGCGGTAGGCATGGCGCTTGCTGCCAAGCACTGGGGCGATGCGTATCGTACCTACACGCTGCTGGGCGATGGCGAGGTTGAAGAAGGTCAGGTGTGGGAGGCTGCAATGTTTGCAGGTAACCACAAGCTCGATAACCTCTGTGTCATTGTCGACCACAACGGTCTGCAGATTGATGGCAGCATCGAGGAGGTTAACTCCGCAATGCCCATTGCAGACAAGTTCCGTGCGTTCAAATTTCATGTGGTTGAGGTTGCCGACGGCAATGACTTTTCGCAGCTACGCGCTGCATTTGTGGAGGCGCGTGAGACCAAGGGCATGCCCACTTGCATTGTGTGCGAGACGGTAAAGGGCAAGGGCGTTTCCTTTATGGAAGGTCAGGTTGGCTGGCACGGCAAGGCGCCTAACGACGAACAGTACGCCCAGGCCATGGCTGAGCTTGAGAAGGAGGACAAATAATGTCCGAGGTGAAAAAGATTGCCACCCGCGCAAGCTACGGCGAGGCCTTGGTTGAGCTTGGCGCTGAGCACGATGACTTTGTTGTTTTTGACGCCGATCTTGCGGCTGCAACTCAGACGGCTAAGTTTAAGGCTGCTTACCCCGACCGCTTCTTTGATGCAGGTATCGCAGAGTCTAACCTGATGGGCATGGCTGCAGGTGTGGCCACTACAGGCCGTGTGGCGTTTGCAAGCACGTTTGCTATGTTTGCTGCGGGTCGCGCCTTTGAGCAGGTTCGCAACTCTATTGGTTATCCGCACCTAAACGTTAAGATTGGCGCCACGCACGCTGGTATCTCCGTGGGTGAGGATGGCGCTACGCATCAGTGCAACGAGGATATTGCTCTTATGCGCGTAATCCCCGGCATGACCGTTATTGTTCCGTCCGACGACGTTGAGGCTCGCGCTTGCGTGCGTGCTGCTTATGAGGTTGATGGCCCGGTGTACATGCGCTTTGGTCGTCTGGCAGCTCCTGTTATCAACGGCCATGCTGACTACAAGTTTGAGCTTGGCCGTGGTGTGCTTATGCGCGAGGGTGCGGACGTTACCATTGTGGCCTGTGGCCTTATGGTTGCTGCTGCCCTGGAGGCCGCAGAGACGCTTGCAGCTGAGGGTATTGATGCTGAGGTCATTAACATTCATACCATCAAGCCTATTGATAGCGAGATTATCCTTAAGAGCGCTGCTAAGACAGGTCGTGTAGTTACGGTCGAGGAACACTCGGTAATTGGTGGCTTGGGCGATGCTGTTGCAGATGTGCTGCTGCAAAACCACCCTGTTCCCATGAAGAAGATCGGCGTAGAAGACGTCTTTGGCTACTCTGGCCCAGCCCTCGACTTACTGCATGAGTTTGGTTTGGATGCAGAAGGCATTGCCGCCAAGGTCAAGGCTTTTATGGCGTAGTGCTTCGTACATATAATTTCACTAGAGGTAAAACCTGCTAGAGCTAAGCTTTGCTGCCTAATTCTCGCTAGAAGCTGCTTTTTGAAACCCCGTTCGTCCTAGACGAGCGGGTTTTCTTTTTCAATTATTACCAGTTGTTTAATAGATATAAATTAATGTAATATATTAAATCGAATTGGGATATAAATGATGCTAGAAAGGAGGTGCACCATGAAGGGGAAAAGGCTTGCAGTGATTGTTGCAATTGTCGTTGTTCTGCTTGGAGCTTTTGGAATTGGTGTTGCCGAAAGCATCGTGCCACACAGCCAAACGCTGCGATTTTCAGGAACAGTTATGTCTGTTGCATATCCGGATCCAGAAACCACGTCCTATAGCGTTGCGGTTGAGTGCCACTTTACTTCTGAGAAATGGACGGGTCCTGCGTATTTGGTTTTTGAACTGAACGACAAGACTGTCATTCAAGACGCATCAGACAACAGCTTGGCAGTGAAAGATCTAAAGAAGGGCGATGAAATTGAGGCCCTTGTAGATACGATTTGTTCTGATTCTGGTGATCCACACACAATCGCTGCCGTATCAACAGCCAAGTCAATCACGGTCAAATCATAAGGAAGCTAGACGTTTTCTCGAAACTACTTGATTGAGAGGAGATGGGATTGTGGCTGTAAGTGAAAAAACTGCAGGAGTAATTAGTGGTGGTCTTACGGTTGAAAGAAATGGGTTTCCCGGAAGGTCTGCTATTCGGGTTGGCTTAGTGGTCTCTTGTGCAGCGTGCTTGCTATGCATCGCGTTCGAACTCTTCTGCTTGGGTTGCGATCTGCCGTTATTGCTTCATGCTGATGTCGTAGAACAGACCGAGGGACTATTGCAGCCGCTTATTGCAGGAATAGCCGTTCGTGATGTATTACAAGCTGCTGCTGGTGCCCTGTATTGCTTGTTTGTATTTAAGGCTTGGGATGGGGAGTTATTTTGCAACGTTCAGGTTCGACGCTTGTTGCTCGTTGCCATCTTGGTTCTAGCTGCTGTAGTGGTATCAATGCTATGCGTGAACATTTTGCCTGGGATTGAAGAACAAGAGGCGATTTTTCTGACCTCACCGGCTCTTCAGGCAGACCCAATGCAGCTGGCCTTTTCCTTCATGCTGTTTGCACTAGCAGGGGTGTTTAAATATGGATGTGCTTTACAGGAAGACTGCGATGCTATTCTATAGCCCGTCACTTTTCTTGTATCGAGAAAGAAGGAGGAGGGGAGTGCATGCCGATTGTTATGAGGCTCGACCGAGTTATGGCAGATCGCAAAATTTCGTCACAAGATCTTGCTGAGAGGATTGGAATTTCCCCTGTGAATCTTTCTCGAATTAAGACTGGCAAGCTGAGGGGCATTCGTTTTTCCACCCTTGAGGCTATGTGCGTTGAGCTTAAATGCAAGCCTGGCGACATCATCGACTGGATGGATGACGAGGAATACATCGAAGCGTTTGGTTCTCTACCGACCAACGATTAATGAATACGGAGCTCCTGTTACGTATAGTATGTAGCGGGGGCTCTATGTTTGATGTGCCCCTTTGGTGTCGTGGGCGCAACCTTGCTACAATACGAAAGCACATGTAGTTAAAACGCACGACACGAAGGAGCTCTAGTGGGTAACCACTTCCGTAAGCCCGGAGACGGGCAGGCGGCGCCGCGGGTAGAAGATCCCCGGCTGTCGGTTGTCTCGGATGACGAGAACGTCGCTCCGGAAGAGACGGGTGTCACTCCCGTCACCGATCCCTTTGAATATGCCGCAGCCCCAGTTGCTGAGCAGGTAGAGGCTGCGCCAGCTGTTGCAGAAACGCCGGTTGTGCCTGCAGCAGATGTTACGGTTCCTGCCGCCATTGAGGTGCCCGAGCCTACGACAACGCAGGTAGACCTTCTAAACATTCCGTCTCCTGCAGAGCCTGCTGTCGAGCCTGAGGCTGGCACGTTTATGGCTCAGGCCAACGCAGACTTGGCAAACTCGAATGCCGATGAGCAGCAGGAGGCTGCATCGCTCGATGCTGCTCTGCAGAACCCCGACTTTACTTCGGTGTTTGCTCCGGTGGGCGAGTCGCGCAAGAAGATGGCGCGCGAGGCTGGCGTGGAGCCCGTCATTTTGATGGAGCATCTCACTAAGATTTACGCTGCTCAGCCTAACAAGCCGGCACTGGACGACGTAAACCTGGAGATTTATCCCGGCGAGTTTGTCTTCTTGGTTGGCCACTCTGGCTCCGGCAAGACCACCTTGCTTTCTACCATGATGCGCGATGTTAAGCCTACGTCTGGCCGCGTGTTGGTGGCTGGTCAGGACCTAATGCGCATCAAGAACCGCAAGGTTCCGTTCCTGCGCCGCCAGATTGGTGCTGTGTTCCAGGACTTTAAGCTGCTGCCCAACAAGACTGCTTATGAAAACGTGGCATTTGCACTTGAGTGCATTGGCAAGCCTAAGGGCGTTATTCGCAGCCAGGTTCCTGAGGTACTGCGCCTTGTTGGTCTGGCCGATCAGATGGATTCTATGCCCGACCAGCTTTCTGGCGGCGAGCAGCAGCGCGTAGCTGTTGCGCGCGCTATGGTTAACCGTCCTCCGTTGCTAATCTGCGACGAGCCCACTGGTAACTTGGACCCTGCAATTTCGCTTGGCATCATGAAGCTGCTTGAGCGCATTAATCGCACGGGTACCACGGTAATCGTGGCTACGCACGACCGCGAGATGGTCGATTCTATGCATCGTCGCGTTATTGCACTTGAGGCCGGTCACGTGATCCGCGACCAGGAGAGGGGAGGTTACGGCAACTATGGCGCCTAGTAATCTGGGTTATTCCATTAAAGAGGCAAACAGCCACTTTTTCCGCAACTTGACCACGTCTCTTGGCGCGGTTATCACCATTTTCCTGTCGCTGTTCATCATTGGCTTGTTTATTGTTGGCTCCGCTATGGTGAACTCTGCCATTGGCACCGTAGAGCAGGAGGTAACCATCAATGCGTTTATCTCCGACGATGCTACCGACGAGCAGATTGATGCGTTTAAGACTGAGCTTGAGAGCTGGGAAAACGTCAAGAGCGTAACCTTTAAGACTAAGGAAGACGCCCTGGCAGACTACAAGTCCAAGGTCTCCAACAACGCCGATGCTACGATGTCTGCGCTTGATGGCGAAAACCCGCTGCCGCGCTCTTTTGTGATTGAGATGGAAGATCCTTCGCAGGTCTCCGATACGGCGGAGAAGATTAAGAAGAGCGATTCGTTCCGCGAGATTGTTGACGACGCTAATCCCGACGTGGACGACAAAGACACCGATGTTGACGAGAGCGTGCTTTACGGCAAGGAGGAGGTGGGCCGCCTGTTCCAGGTGACCAATTACATCCGCATTGCCGCTATTGTGATTGTTGCCTTGCTGACGTTTATTGCGTTCATCTTTATCAACAACACGATTCGCCTGTCTATCACCGCTCGCCGCCGTGAGATTGCCATCATGCGTCTGGTGGGCGCTTCGAACGGCTTTATCCGCGGACCGTTTATCACCGAGGGCGTTATTCAGGCTATTCTGGGTGCTCTGATTTCTATTGGCGTACTTGAGTTGATTCGCAACTTTGGTGTGCCCGCGCTGCAAAACAGCATCAAGTTCCTCTCGTTCACGTTGCCGCTCGAGATGTACCTGGTCACCTATGCTGCGCTGATGGTCGTGGGCATTGTGATTGGTCTGTTTGGTTCGGCCATTGCCATGAGGCGCTACCTCAAGGTGTAGGAGACGAGCCGTATCGAATGTAGAACGGGGCGAATCGCGGGTGTGCGGTTCGTCCCGTTTTTGGTAGAAGGAGGTCGCATGGGGCGCAAACGCGGACATGCGGGGCACAGAAAGCCAACGCGTACTGAGCACAGGCCGCAGCTTACGGGTACTGTGCGTATGACGCCGGCTGGTGCGTTTATAGAAACAGTAGAAGGCTCGATTAAGCTGACTCAGCGCGGTA
>CAVJWJ010000069.1:7286-9285 GCA_963653375.1 Roseburia sp. CAG:303 | reverse complement strand
CGTACGCGTAAGCCGCGCGGGGGAGAAGGCTCCGATTCGGCGTCGTCCTCATCTGAGAACTCGTCTGCCGAATAGCTGCGTGTTTTATAGCGAGCATGAGTTAAGCTCGTTTATGTGAACCTATAAGCCCCTTGCCGCGATGGCGACAGGGGGCTTTATGCGTATTGCAACAGTACGAGAGATGTTGCTTGAAGCGCTTTCGCCCACGCGCTGCGTATGCTGCGAACGGCCTGGCGCGCTCGTGTGCGATGCGTGTCTGCAGGCACTTCCCGTGATTGACCCTGCATATTCCTGTATGCGCTGTGGAGCGCCCTTTGGGAGTTTGCTTTGTACGGAGTGTCAGGCAGGTCTTGACGAAAACACTGAGCTTCCAGGCATAGATGTGCCGGGTGTTTGCCTTGCGGCGGTTGAATTTGATGCGCTCGCGGCCTCTATTGTTCGTGCGTATAAGGATGCAGGCGAGCGCCGTCTTGATACCTGGCTTGCACAAGCCTTGCTCAATGCGGCTCTTCATGCCGAGGTTGCGGCGCCGGAGCGCTATGGCAGCCTGCTTTCCACAGCTGATGCGGTAACTTTTGTGCCTGCTACCAGCGAGGCATATCGTCGGCGTGGCTTTGATCATATGGAGCATGTTGCAGCAGCGTTTTCTAAAGCGAGCGGCTTGCCTATGCTGGATACACTCCTCAAACATGGCAGTGCTGACCAGCGCCTTGAGGGCCGTGCGGGCCGATTCGCTCAAGCGCGTGATGCCTACGAAACGGTTGTGAGTGTAGAGGGTCTTCGCCTGCTGCTTATCGATGACGTGATTACTACGGGCGCTACGGTAGGTGCATGCGCGCAGGTTCTTTTTGAGGCAGGAGCTGCGCGTGTGGACCGGCTGGCGTTTGCGCGCGTGTGGTAGCGAGTCGCGCGGCACTACAGCGTGTGCAGTGGCAAACAGTCACGTGGACGAGCAAGTGCACGTTTGCTCTCGTCAGACTCGTCACACTACATATGCCGCAAATCTCGTGGTGAGCCTACCAAACACGGTACATACGCTGCTCAAATGCTGTGCAGGCTGCTATAATGCCCTACGTTCTCCCCAGGCTGTGGTTGCGGGGGTGCATTCGCATCTCCTAGTCCAAGACAGACGCGGTCAAAGGGATCCACGTAAGCGTCCGCGTGCGCGCGGCGCGATCACGGCGCGTCCTAGAGGTAAGCCGCACCGTCCGTTTTCTTTAGCGAGGCAATCGGTGCCTCCCGGGCGAGCGGGTTAGTCGTGAGGGCTGCTGCGGCAGCCTGAGCAAACGCCCCAGTGCGCAGGTGTGGGGTCGAAAACCAGGTCAGCTGGGGAGACGCTTTTGCATACAACGCCACGTGCATGGCGAGAGAAACCTGTGTTTGCGCGGGGGATGGGAGTAGAGATGGCACACGGAAAGCGGTCGGCGGTTTTGGGCATTGTGGTTGCTCTGTCGTGTGCGCTTGGCCTGGGCGGGTGCTCGCTGTTTACTCCTGGCCTTTCTGACGAGGGTGAAAGCGCTATTGCTACCACGAGCGTAGACTCCTCGGCGCTTGTCAATCCGGGCACGCTCACCGTGGCAATCGATACGGCTAACGCGCCGCTTGGCATGAAGGCTTCTGACGGCTCGGTCACGGGCTACGAGGCCGACGTGGCACGTTCCATCGCGCAGCATTTTGGCCTCAAAGTTGAGTTTGTCGACTCTGCCAATGCTGAGAAGTCCCTCACCTCGGGCGATGCAGACATCTACGTGGGCGCTTCTTCAACCACTTCTTCCAGCAAGGTGCAGATTGTGGGCAGTGTCGTTCAAAACGCTGCTGCCATTTTTGCTAAGACGGACAACGCTTCTGCCGTAAGTGCGTCTACGCTTGCCTCGGCTACCGTGGGCGTGCGCTCGTCTTCTGCGGCGCAGGACGCGCTTTCCAAGGCTGGCATTAATGCTACGCAGTCTACGTATTCCAGCGTGAATGAGTGCTTTGCTGCGCTCGAAAACGGCGAGGT
>CAVJWJ010000069.1:0-6887 GCA_963653375.1 Roseburia sp. CAG:303 | reverse complement strand
CGCAGGTAGACATACCACCAAGCACCAACAGATGCTCGTAGCGCAAATTGCACTGCGGGCATCTTTGCTATCGGCGGCAGGCCATCACAAATACGTGAGCGGGGTTTTGCATTTTTTGGTTTAGGCGAGCGCATAAGTTGGGTATGTACAAAACACCCTATTCCCTAACAGATTGGAGTCGCGTATGGATATCAAGGTTTCTGGGCGCAAGACGACCGTAACCGATGCTCTGTATGCGCGCGTGGAAGAGAAGATCGGCGAGGCGTGCTCTGTCTTTGACATCAACCCCATGACGGTCGATGTCGTGCTCCGCTACGAGAAGAACCCCTCGAATCCTAATCCTGCTATTGTCGAGGTTACCGTGCGTGCCCGTGGTTCGGTGATTCGTGTAGCCGAGAACGGCGGAGATATGTACGCCGCCATCGACACGGCAGCCGAGAAGGTTACCCGCCAGCTGCGCAAGTTTAAGACCAAGGTTGTAGACAATCGCCAGCAGGGTGCTTCGGCAGCCGAGGTTGCTCCTGTCGAGCCGGTAACCGATTTGGCTGACCTGCTGCTTCCTGAGGACGAGGACGATCAGCTGGTACGTGAGAAGATCATCGACGTTACGCCGATGACCGAGGAGCAGGCACTCGTACAGACCGACCTGCTGGGTCACGACTTCTATGTCTTCGAAAACGCTACGACGGGCCTCATTAATGTGGTCTATCACCGTAAGAATGGTGGATACGGCATCATCAAGCCCCGTATTGAGTCTCTTGACGAGTAAACTATACGGACTTGCATGAGTCTTTGAGCGGTCATCCCATGCGGGGTGGCCGCTTATTTGTATGAAAGGCACGGTTTAATGCCATCTACCATGAGACGTCCCGATCACTGTCGCATTGTTGTTGACACCTGCGCCGACTTTACGCCCGAGATTGCAGCCACGCTGGACGTGGACATCCTGGGTTTCCCGTACATCTTGGACGGGGAGGAGTACACCGATGACATTTGGCGCTCTGTTTCTCCTAAGGAGTTTTACGACAAGCTGCGCGGCGGTGCTCACGCCTCTACTTCGGCGGTTTCGCTTGGGCGCTATTTGGAGTTCTTCACCCAGTGCGCCGAGGAGGGCACGCCTACAGTGTATCTGAGCTTTACCGCGGGTCTTTCCTCCAGCTACAGCTCGGCATGTCAGGCGGCGGAGATGGTGCGCGCTGACCATCCCGATTTTGAGCTCTATGTGGTAGACAACGCATCTCCAAGTGCCTCGGCTGAACTTTTGGCTATTGAGGCGGTGCGTCAACGCAACGCCGGCCTTACGGCCAAGCAGCTTGCAGACTGGGCCAACGAGGCAAAGTACTACGTGCACGGCTACTTTACGCTGGACAGCCTGGACCCGCTGGCTGCCGGTGGTCGTATTCCTCCTGCGGCGGCACAGCTCTCAAGTAAGCTCGACGTTAAGCCTGAGCTTTCCTACGACCTGGCTGGCTCACTTACGCTTGTGGGTGTGAATCGTGGTCGTAAGAAGGGCTTGCGCTCGCTCGTTAAGTCCTTCAAAGAAAATTACGTGCCCGATCCAGCTATGCCCATTGCCATTGTGACGGCCGATGCCGAGAAGGATGGTGACTGGCTCGAGAACGCCATTCGCAAAGAGGACGGCTGTGGCGAGCTCACTGTTATTCGCGGTTCTGTGGGTCCAACACTGGGCGCACACGTGGGGCCAGGCATGGTTGCCGTGGTCTTTTGGGGCAAGAATCGCGCCGAGAAAATTTCGCTCACCGACCGCATTGCCAAGCGCATTCGCGGTGCTGAGTAGCGGCGCAGCGTAAACAAGTAAAAACAGATAACAAACTCAAAGAGAGAAGAGGATTCCATGGCAGAGCAAGAGCTCAAGGTTGCATTCATTGGCACGGGCATTATGGGTGCGCCCATCGCCGGTCACATCATGGACGCGGGCTATTCCATGTGCGTATATAACCGCACTCCGGCCAAGGCTGAACCGCTCATCGAGCGCGGCGCCGTGTGGGCAGAAAGCCCTGCTGCAGCTGCAAAGGATGCCGACGTGGTCTTTACCATGGTGGGTTATCCCAGCGACGTTGAGGAGATTTACCTTTCTGGCGATGGTCTGCTTGCTTCTGCTAAGCCAGGTGCCTATCTCATCGACCTTACTACCAGCGCGCCTGAGCTTGCGCGCGAGATTTCTGAGGCTGCCGAGGCATACGGCAAGCATGCCTTTGACTGCCCGGTCACGGGTGGCGATACCGGTGCTAAAGCTGGCACGCTGACGCTGATTGTGGGTGCTACCGAGGCTGATATCGAGCCGGTCCGCGCCCTTCTGGAGACCTTCTCGTCCAAGATTTATTGCTTTGGCGGTCCGGGCAAGGGTCAGGCTGCAAAGCTTGCTAACCAGGTGGCACTCTCTGCTTCTATGGTGGGCATGGCTGACGCCCTGGTATTTGCCGAGCAGACAGACCTCGACCTCGATAAGACGCGTGAGATGATTCTGGGCGGTACCGGCCGCTCGGGCGCTATGGACTCGCTTGCACCTAAGGCGCTTGATGGCGACTGGAAGCCGGGCTTTATGGTGCAGCACTTCTTGAAGGACCTGCGCCTGGCCCTCTCGGTGGCTGAGGAGAAGGAGATTGCCCTTCCGGGTGCCGATACCGCCTTTACGCTCTATGACATGCTCGATGCCATTGGCGGCGGCAAGCTGGGTACCCAGGCTATCACCTTGCTCTACAAGGAAGAGGCCGAGGCTGTAGCTGCTGGTCTGGACTGGTCGCTCTACACAGGTCCCGAGGCCGATGAGCATGAGTGCGGCTGCGGTGGTCACCATGAGGATGGTCACGAGTGCTGCGGCGGGCATGGCCATGGTGAGGACCATGAGTGCCACTGCCATCACCACGATGCGGAGTAACGCGTAATGACCAACCCTGCGTTCCTCATTTGCGCGCTGCTGCTCTTTGCGTTCAGCGTGTACATAGGATTTCTGATTGGCAACAATGTTGGTCTGCGCGCCGTAACTCGCGCCGATTACTGGAAGATGAATGCGGCAGCCATTATTGTGGCTGTGCTGCTTTCGTTTATCTTGGCGTCGGTGCCGCTGTTCTACGCCGTTGATGTGGGCCTGCTTGCCGGTGCAATCGTGGGCCTCAAGATGGCTTTTGGCGAGTCGGTTGGTCCGTGGGCTGTGCACGACAAGGTGTTTAACGTCAATAAGGAGCACCGCGAGACTGCCGAGAAGGGTGTGGGCGAAGAGCGTCGCCGCCGTCGTGCAACAGGCGAGGACGCCCCCGACCTTATCTCGGTCGAAGATACTTCTGCGCGCAAAAGCACGCGCACCAAGAATGAGAGGTAGCAATACATGGCAGAAGAGACCAAGCAGGAATTGACTCCCGAGGAGGCCGAGCAGCTCGCTCAGGTTGAGAATGATCGCGACGCGCTGAGCGCCCTGATTGACGATCTCTCCAGCGCAAGCCGTCGTAAGCGTCAGATGGCTGCGCACGTGGTGTTCCTGCTCGCTCAGCGTGAGCCGGAGCTGTTGGGCGAGTATGTTCCCGATCTGATTGAGGCTCTCTCGCGCCCTGAGGCTCAGACGCGCTGGGAGATTCTGGATGCGCTCTCGCTTTTGGTGCCCGATCATGCCAAGGAAATTGGCGCGGCGTTTGATGGAGCCGAGGCGGCGCTGTTTGACGATGTCTCCTCCACGCTGTGCCTCTCTGCATTCCATCTGCTCACTACTTGGGGAGCTACCGACCGTGGTCGTTCCCGCAAGGTGTGGCCCATTCTTGATGAGGCTATTCAGTGCTATCACGGCGACCTTGTGTATCGCGAGATGTTGGGCTGCCTGCACGATTTTGCTTCGGGCAAGATTGAGGGCGGTGTAGCAAGTGAGCTGGCAGGGCGCCTGCAGTTTGATGCCGAGAACGGCAAGGGTAGCTATCTTAAGGCTCGTTCTGCCGAGATTTACAACATGCTGGTTAAGCGTTTTAAGATCGAAAAGCCCCAAAAGCGCGTTCGCACCGTAGTTGCGGTCGACGACACCGACGACGAGGAGTAAAACATGGCTCACGAGGTTGTTCTGATTCCAGGCG
The DNA here is from genome assembly GCA_963653375.1 of Roseburia sp. CAG:303. Taxonomy (GTDB): domain Bacteria; phylum Actinomycetota; class Coriobacteriia; order Coriobacteriales; family Coriobacteriaceae; genus Collinsella. The sequence goes on along the minus strand of CAVJWJ010000069.1, from coordinate 2,811 downwards.
ACGGCATTGGTCCCGAGATTACCAGCGCCATGCGCCGCGTAGTTGATGCATCGGGCGTTGAGATTTCTTGGAAGACGGTCGAGGCTGGCGCAGGTGTGATGGAGGAATACGGAACACCTCTGCCTCAGCATGTGCTGGATGCGGTTCGCGAGACCAAGGTTGCCATCAAGGGCCCCATTACCACACCCGTGGGCACTGGTTTTCGCAGCGTAAACGTGGCACTTCGTCGTGAGTTTGACCTGTACTCGTGCGTGCGCCCCTGCCTCTCTATGCCGGGTGACGGTTCGCGCTACACCGACATTGACCTGGTGATTGTGCGCGAGAACACCGAGGACCTGTACGCTGGCATTGAGTTTGACGAGGGCGCACCCGAGGTGGCTGAGCTTGCGGGCCTGGTTGAGCGCTCTGGTCAAAATCCGTTCCGCGCCGACTCGGCTATCTCGGTTAAGCCCATCTCAATCTCGGGCTCCAAGCGCATTGTTGAGTATGCCTTTGAGTACGCCCGCCGCTGCGGCCGCCATAAGGTGACCGCCGTGCACAAGGCCAACATCATGAAGGCAACCGATGGCTTGTTCCTGCGTGTGGCGCGCGAAGTGGCTGAGCGCTATCCGGATATCGAGTTTGACAACAAGATTGTTGATGCTACCTGCATGGGTTTGGTGCAAAACCCCTACGACTTTGACGTTCTTGTGCTGCCCAATCTCTACGGCGACATCGTGAGCGACCTGGCAGCTGGCCTGGTGGGTGGTCTTGGCATGGCACCGGGCGCCAACATTGGTGCAGACATTGCCATCTTCGAGGCTACGCATGGCTCGGCGCCCGATATTGCAGGACAAGACATCGCCAATCCCACGGCCGAGATTCTCTCCGCCTGCATGATGCTCGATCACCTGGGCGAGCAGGCAGCTGCCGAGCGTATTCGTTCTGCGGTGCGCAAGACACTTTCTGCGGGCGAGGCTGTAACGGGCGACGTACGCCGTGCTCAGACGGGCTCTGCTGAGGGCGCGGTTGGCACTCAGGCCTTTGCTGATGCTGTGATTGCCAATCTTTAAGGTATCCATAAGTGGATAGGGCTTCTTGTGAGTCTTATCCTTAGCTGTTGCATATGTACACAACATAAGGAGTTTACGAACCAATGGGTTTGATTCAGAAGAAAGAGCAGCACGAAGAGGTCGATGGTATTCAGATCATCGAGCGTGAGGACACGCCGGGCGATGTAGAGACCTCCGACGTTGAGCTTGTGAGCGGCACGTCTGCCGAGCACATTGCTGCGCACACTACGGCCGAGGAAGAGCATGCGCGTGCCGAGAAGGAGATGCTCGAGAACGCTGCCGACAAGGAGCTTATGCCCGAGACTGAGTCTGATGAGGACGACCAGAGCAGCGAGTCCGATGGTGGCAACTCTGGTAATGGTGGCCGCAAAAAGCCAATGGGCATTGTGATTGCCGTAGCTGTTGTTGCCGTGGTTGTAGCTGCTGTGGCGGGTTACTTCATTGGTTCGGGCGGCTTTGCTGGCAAGGGCATTGGCTCTGCGAATGTTACCGAGGATCAGCTCGACTCCACCGTTGCTTCTTACACCTACAACGGCAAAACCATCGACGTTACGGCTCGCGAGGCTATTACGAGCCAGTACAGCCTTGACACCGTCAAGAACGACGATGATACCTATCCGTCGCCTTCTGCCGATGTGATTTTGAGCTACGTGCGCAACCAGGTGCTGCTTGACGAGGCTGAGACGCGCGGCATTACTGTCTCCGACGACGAGATGGAAGAGTACGCCGAGAGTGCAATTGGTTCTTCCGATTACTCCACCATTGCTTCGCAGTATGGCCTTGACGAGGATCAGGCCAAGACTATCGTGAAGCAGCAGACCACCCTGCAGAAGCTCTACAAGCAGATTGTGGGCGAGACCTCTACGAGCGCTCCGACTGCTCCGACCGAGCCTGAGGACGGTAACCAGTCCACGGCTTCTAAGGAATACGCTGACTACATTATCAATCTTGCAGGTGACGAGTGGGATTCCGAGAAGGGTACTTGGGCTTCTGAGGACGGCACCTACGCTACCGCGCTTTCTGGCGAGGAGTTTACGGCCGATTCCGCTACATACGCCCAGGCTCTGACCGCCTACTACACTGCTTATCAGCAGTACTCCAGCGAGCTTTCCAGCCAGAGCACAAAGTGGTCCGAGTTTGAAAACGACCTGTTCAAGGCTGCAAACGTGACGATGTACGGCCTGTTTGTCTAAAACACAGCAATGCCGCTTCGCATAGCTATAAGCGAATGTCTTCTTGGAGCTCCTGTCCGCTACGACGGGAGCTCCAAGCTGTCTTTAGCCTGTTTACGTTTAGCGCATCGCGTGTCTGAGTGTGGGGGAGAGTGCGCCGTTTCTCCCATATGCCCGGAGGCTCTTGGCGGTCTTGCAACGCCTCGTCCGCCGGCTGAGCGTTGTGGGGGCTATGTGCACACCGAGGCTGGCGTGGACGTTACGCATGCGTACACGGAAGGAGCCGCCCGCTCACTTGATATTGCAGGGTCGAACGGTGCCACTCTTGCTATCCTGAAATCGAAAAGCCCGTCGTGTGGTTCGGGCTGCATCTACGATGGTCAGTTTTCCGGACGTCTTGTTTCTGGCGATGGCGTTGCGGCAGAACTGTTTCGGCAGAAGGGATTTACCGTGGTTGACGAGAAGCTAGTTGAGTACTGTGAGCCCAGCATGGAGCACCCCATTGCGCTGGTGCTCGGAAGCGGCCTTGCCTCCCTGGCAGACGAGGTGCGCGTGGTGCGCCGCATTCAGTATGAGGATATCGATGG
>CAVJWJ010000068.1:0-9545 GCA_963653375.1 Roseburia sp. CAG:303 | reverse complement strand
AGACATAGAGCAGCATAGATGTTCAATATTGTACGTGTTGCAGGGGAATTTGCGCACGTTTTCTGCGGAAACGCGAGAATGCTACATTGACTAAGAAGGCATTAGATTTTCCTCTGAGCCGTCCTCGACGATACGATAACTAAGAAGCTCCCAGATTTTCTTCTTCACAAGAACGCTTCGTTAACTAAGAAGACCTCAGATTTTCCCTTTCGCTGTCCTCGACGCTTCGCGTCTGCGGAATCGCTCAAGGAAATAATCTGAGGTCTTCTTACTCGAAACGTAGACAGACCTAGAAACCTTCCCAAGCGATTAGCCTACTGGAATGGAGGTAGTTCCGCAAAATAATTCTGAGGAAAAGCTGGAGCCTTCTGACTCGGACCGTAGACAAAGCTAGAGGGACTATCCCAATGGGATAGCCCCTCGAAGCGTTGCTAGACCTGCATGAACCTTGGTCTTGAACCTTAGCAGCGTGCGCTAGTTCACCGCAAAGAAAAACTTACACTGAGGCGAAACTCAGCCTAGCTCTTGCGGCGGCGGGTGGCGATGCTGGCGGCTGTAAGTGAGATGCCTGCTATGACTGCGATGGCTGCCATAGCTGTGGAATTGTCGCCCGTACTGGCAAGCTTTTTCTGCTTGGAATCGTTTTTCTGAGCCTTGTCCTGCTCGGTCTTCTTGTCAGCTTCCTTTTTGGCTGCGTCTTGCTTGGACTGCTCTTCGGTAGTGCCGAGGTTGCCCTTTCCTCCCGTGGTGCCGTCAGTTTTACCGCTCAGGTCATCCTCGTCCTCGGTAATGCAATACATCGACTCCGCTACCTCATCGCCAACAGCAATCTTGATCTTGTAGTAGCCGGCATCGTCAATCTCGTCGACGTCTTCATACGCGCCATCTTCGGTCTCGGAGTACGCAATGCTTGCCTCAGGAAGCGTAAGTCCCGCTGCCTCCCATGCTGCGCGCTCTTCGCTTGTTCCAACGGCCTCAACCGTGGCGCCATCGTATTTCTTGGTGCCGCTCACCAGTGTCAAGGACAGGCCCTCGGACGGAATACCACACAAACCTTCTGCGGTGCTACTGCAAGTGACCGTAAGTACGTTGCCAGCAGCGTTGTAGCTCAAATCATGCTCGTGACCAAAGGCATACGTAACGGTTGTGTCCAGATCCGGATCGGGATTGCCTGGCTCAGCGTCCTCACCGTAGCCGCCAAACTCAACAAAGAAGCCGTCCGCGTAGCCAGACTCTATGTATCCTGCCTCGGTAATGTCGTTGATAATCTGCTTGCCCTCGTTATTCGCAGCAAGGCAGCACTCGTACTTGGTCATCCCCAGCTGGTTGCGTGCCGGGTCCCACGGCTTGTCATTGTCGATATGCTCGAACGCGTTTGGCTCGGTATCACTATTGGAGAGCGCGCCGTCAAAGGGCTGGCCCGCCTCAGGGCCGCATGCCCAGTAGTAATCGGCAACGGCGGTTTCTTTGTCGTAGTCGTAATGAGCTGTGCTGCGGTATGCAAAGCTGCCGGGCACGCGCGAAATCTGCTCGTCGTCCAAAATCTTAGTGTCGTTGCCATCGTTGTGCACCATGAGCGTGCCACCAATCCAGCCCGCATTGGTGCTCGCCAAACGCAGTGCACTGAACTCTTCCTGCGAGGTAATGGTGGCAAGATAGCCGCTCAAACCGTTAAACGACCACTTCTTTGCCATGTTGTACGCCTGGCTCCACGAGTACTTGCCCATCGCATACATGTAGTAGTGGTCGCCCCACTTGTAGATGTTCTTCGCGATATTGGTGTAAAACAGGGTCTCGTTAGAGCTGAGCGTGAACTCGATTTTTGTCGCGTTTCCGCAGCCAGCAAACACAACGCTCTGGAGCACATACTCCAAGTCTTCGAGCTCCTGAATATCAAACGAGGCGCACGTACCTTCATCGTTGAGCAGGATAGCTCCAGGCGTTTTCTCCATCACGCCGGGGCCGCTTATCGTGATGGTGAGCATCGAATAGGCTTCGTCCCCCCAGTCATCAAGGGGAAGCGTTCCCGTAGCATCGGGGAATTGGAAGCTATTGGGCGTCGTAGTCTCTCGCGAAACCGCCGGCTTTCCAAGTGTGATGCTCGGCACAGGATCGTCGGCGAGCGCGACGCCTGGCAGCGCAAAAACCAGCATTGCAACAGCAAACAGCAAGCCCAGGATGCTTGCCTTACCTCGTACAGCTTCCATAGTGGGCCCCCAACACAGCTCAGAGGAAACGTCTACCAGGACACAGTAGCATAAGGCGCGAGAGGCACCTGAGAAAATGCAAGTAATAACGTGCCAAACGAGAACGCTACGTTGACTAAGAAGGCATTAGATTTTCCTCTTCGCTGTCCTCGCCCGTCGTATACGCACCTCTCTCCCTAAAGCCGTACATGTCTCTGTATCCCTCTGAAAGCTGGTCGCGCTATCGCGCTCCAGACATCTTTCAGAGGGATACAGAGACATACGGCTTACGCAGGAAAGTACGCACCCATCAAATCAAGCTCAGGAGAATAATCTAATGCCTTCTCACTCGGACCGTAGACAGAGCTAGAGAGGCTATCCCAATGGGATAGCCCCTCTAAGCGTTACTAAACCTGTGCGTACCTCAGTCTTGAACCTTGGCGGCATGCGCTAGTTCACCGCAAAGAAAACTTACAGTAAGCCGAATCTCAGGCTAACTCCTGCGGCGGTGAGTGGCAACGCCGGCGGTTGCGAGCGAGATGCCTACTGTGGCTGCGACAGCTACCACAGCTATGGAGTTGTCGCCGGTGCCGACGAGCTTCTCTTTCTTGGAGTCGTTCTTCTTAGCTTTGTCCTGCTCAGCTTTCTTGGCAGCCTGTTTGTAAGCAGCCTCTGCGCTCTCAAGCTTGGCAAGCGCCTGCGTGTCAAAGCGCTTCTTCTGGTTTTCATCCAGAGCATCGTAGGCAGCGCGAGCAGCATCGATAGCATCCTTGGAGCGCTCGTCGTAAGACACATCACCAATGCCCGCAATGGCCTTTGCCGCAGTCTTTACCTCGTCATCGAGCTTCTGGTAGGCAGCCTCGGCGTTCTCGAGCGTCTTGAGCGCATCATCGCTAACGTGCTTCTTCTGCACATCGGTTAGCTCATCGTAAGCTTCGCGAGCATCCTTGATGGCTGCCTCGCTCTCCTCGGTGTACTCCACCTTACCGATAGCTTCAATCTTCTCGGTCACAGCATCAGCTGCCACCTGATCGGGGTTGGGTGCCACCGTAAACGCAACGTCAACAGAGTCTGCGTAATTGCCTGCACCGGTAACGGTGAGGGTGTAATCGCCAGCAGCAGTCACCTTGTTGCCACTCACCGTAAAGTCCGCCGCGGTGAGTTCGGTGCCATCTGCCAGCGTAACCGACTCAATGGTCTGCTCCTGCTCTTGGTCGTTCGCTGTAAGGCTCGGGCCCAGCACGACCTTGGCATCCTTAATGCTCTTGCCCGCAATAGTAAAGTCGGCGGTGGCGCTGCCACCTTTGTAGTTGCCGGCTGCAGCAATCGTGACTTTTACCGTGTAGTCACCAGCATTGGTGGGAGTATCCTCAGACCACTTGCCCTCACCCTTCTTGCTGTACTCAAACGTAACCTTGCCGCCGCCAGGGTTTGACCCGTCCACCAGAACAGGAGCCTTGGCATCCTCGCCATACGTCCAGCCCTCAATGGAGACAACCGGGGTGATAGAAGCCTTGGTAATAGAGAAGTCCGCCGTAGCGGTGCCGCCCAGGTAGTTGGCCGTCTCAGTAATCGTGGCCTTTACCGTGTAGTCACCAACCTCAGAGGGAACCTCGGCAGACCAGCTCTTCTTGCCCTTCTTGCTGTACTCGTAGCTCACCTCGCCAACGCCGGGGTTCGTGCCTTCAACAATCGTTGGCTCATTTGCCGCGTCACCATAGGCCCAGTCTGCAATAGAGACCCGCGGAGCAATGGCAGCTTTCTTGATTTCAAACGTGCCCGTGGCGATACCCGCATAGTTGCCCTTACCAGTCACGATAACCGTAGCGGTACCAGCATTGATATTGTCGGAATATGAAACGGTGTAGTCCGTCCCCGTGTTCAGCGTCTTGCCACCAAGCGTCACCGTTGGCTCTGGCGTAAGCTCCGAACCCGTGTAGGTCTGCGCAGACGCCGTAACAGAAGCAGCAGCAAGAGAGGTAGGAGCAACGGTGAAATCAGCCGTGCCGGTGCCGGAATGGTAGTTGGCGGTCTCCGCAACCGTTGCCTTTACTGTGTAGTCGCCTGCCTCAGTTGGAACGGTCGTGGACCATGTGTCCTTACCCTGCTTGGAATACTCGTACGTAACCTTGCCCTTGCCGGGGTTTGAATCCGCGTCAACGCTCGGAGTGTGTGCGCGGGCGCCATAGGTCCAGCCTTCAAGGGAAACGACGGGCGCAATATCGGCCTTCTTGATTTCAAAGGTGCCCGTGGCGGTGCCCCCATAGTTACCCTTGCCAGTCACCGTAATAGTTGCTGTACCAGCGTTAATGTTCTTGGAATACAAAACGGTGTAGTCCGTCCCAGCGGTCAGCGTCTTACCGCCAAGCGTCACCGTTGGCTCCGGCGTAAGCCCCAAACCGGTATAGGTCTGTGCAGGCGCTGTAACAGAAGCAGCAGCAATAGACGCGGGCGCAATGGCGAAATCAGCCGTGCCCGTACCACTCTTGTAGTTGTCAGTCTCGGCAACAGCAGCCTTTACGGTGTACGCACCAGCCTCAGTTGGAACATCCGTAGACCATTGCTCCTCACCCTGCTTGGAGTACTCATAGGTAACTGCTCCCTTACCAGGGTTTGAAGCTTCGGTAACAGACGGGCTATTGGCCGTCCCGCCGTAGGCCCAGCTTTTAATAGAAACCTGCGGAGCAATGCTTATCTTGGTAATGGCAAACGTTGTCGTGTGCTGCTCGGGCAGCTTGTAGTTGGACGCGGCAGTTCCCGTAAGAGAGGCACTTGCCGAATAGGTTCCAACATTAATTCCCGAGCCCGTCACGTTCAGGCCAATGTCATCACCTGCAACAGCATTAGCAATCGTGCAGGTAGGGCTCTGCGCCGCACCCGTGTACTCGAGCTCAGTATTACTCCAGGTAAGCTCAGCCTCACGAGCAGTAATAGTAGCGTGTCCCCATGTCGTGCCTGTAATTTCGTAATTGTCGCTATCCTCACCCGAAATCTGAATATTGGTAATAGTCACGTACTGAATTCCGACGCCTACGTTATCAAGCTTTCCATCCGCCGTAACTGTCAGCTGATCACCCTTAACCAACTCACTAAAGCCCCAGTCTTCAGAAGGTCCTATGGGCAAGTCGGCCGAGCCGTCGTATGTTTTGCCCGTCACAAAATGATTCGGATTCGTGATAGAGGCATTTATTCGTCTTTTGGTAATGCAGAAGCTCGATTTTGCTGTTTCGTTGCCTACCTTGACTTCTACCTGGTAGTAGCCCGCATTACTAGCCTCGCCAACAGTGGTGTACGTGCCATCCTGCGTCTTGGAATAGGCAATGGTGATATTGGTGGGGAGCACAAACCCAAGAGCTTCCCATGCCTTACGCTCCTTGCTTGATCCAAGCACGTTAATCGGGCCTTGGTACCGTATGTCCCCGCTCTCCAAGGTTAGAGGCAAACCATCTGCCGATAAATCGCACAAGCCATCCTCATTGCTGCACTTAGCCATAACCTGTGCGCCGTCAGAACTCACGCTATACACCGGAGTATGCACGTGCGTAAACGAGTGCGAATCTGATGCGGTTAGGCTTGCGTCAGGCTTGCCGGGGTCCTTGCCCTCAGCGTAGCCGCCAAACGCAAGAAAGTAGCCGCTCACAGAGGCGTCATATATTTCACCAGGCTCAACAAGGTCGTTGACCATCTGCTTGTTCTCATAATTTGCAACAAGACAGCACTCGTAATACGTCATTCCCAGCGCATTTTCGAGCCCAGTCCATCGCTCCTCAGTCTTATGGTGACACGCGTTGGGCTCGGTTTTGCTATTGGAAATTTCTCCGTCAAATGACTGCCCCGCCGCAGGACCGCATGCCCAGTAGTAGTCGGCAACGGCATATTCCTTACGGGTATCGGGATATTTATTTTTGTACGTGAACGTCTCTGCTACCTGTGCGAGCGACGCCTCGTCGTTAATCTTGGTCTTGTCGGCATTGTTGTGAATCATGAGCGTGCCGCCAAGCCAACCCGGATTGGTGCTCACCTTGTTGCGAAGCGCCGTGTATTCGTCTGTCGAAGCTAGCGATGCCAGATAGCCCTTCATGCCGTTAAAGGTGTACGTCTTGGCCTCGTTATAAGCTTTTGACCAGGAGAGTTTTGTGGGCACGTACGTAACGTAATGGTCGCCAATTTTGGCGAGCGTGGTTACCGTGGTGGGCAGGTTGGTGACATTGGCGTCGGCCGTGACCTCAATCTTGCTCAAACTATTGCAGCCACTAAAGGAGAGACTGCGCAACGTGGCCTGCGCCTGCTCGGCAGCTGTTTGAGGTTCGTCGGGCGTGTCGTCCTCGCCCGTTGAATTGGTTTCGCTGGATGTGTCGGACCCGCCTGACGTGCCAGAGCCGTCGGGCGTATCAGAACCGTCGGACTCATCGGTAAACGTAAACATGACGCAGGTGTCAGCGTTGTCTTTGAGCGTCTCACCGCTGATGCCTTCAATTTTTCCTGAAACAGATACCGACACCGTAAGGGTTTTTACATCGCCCGTTACCGTAGCCTCAGGGAACGAATACGATCCGCTCGCCGACTTGGCAATCATCCCCAGGTTCACAGAGGGAGAGGCGTCCTCTGCGCAAGCAATGCCCGGCACCGCCAGCAGAAGCATCGCAGTGCCCAGGGCAAGCCCCAGTAGACTCTTCTTAACTTGTCCAGCCTTCATCAATGGACACCTCAGACAGCTCAAAGAAATATACCTAGAGAACAGTAGCACAAAGAGTGCGTGTCACCTGGTAAAACGTATGTTGCAGCATACCAGGAGACACTACGCCGACTAAGGAATGTCGCGAGGCACGGTAGTATCGCGAACGCTAGGGTCAGCAGCATTAATAGCAGCACCACAGCCGGAATTAGTTGAGCGAAGAAACTCGTTGTCACTCATTACCATAAGGCAGGTACGCCTATAGCGTACAGCGGCACATTAACGAGCCAGTCTTGCTCGCGATAACCCGAAAGCGAAAAACGAACAGCCTTTACCTCTGAATTCTTTTGCTTAAAGGCGCGCAGGCTTTTTGCCTGCAGATTCTCTTCAGCCTTTACCTCAAGAGCATACGTGACTCCTGAGTTTTGTACTAGAAAGTCAATTTCACCACTCGAGTTTTCCGCCGACCAATAGAACGGCTTCAAACTGCAATCAGAGACAAGCTGCTGACAAACATACTGCTCTGTTATCGCACCCTTGAATTCGGTAAATACTGCATTACCTTCCACAATACTTGCAGGGTCTAACTCGCTCATCGCTCCCAACAACCCAAGATCAAGTGGGAACACCTTGAACGCCTTAAAGTCATCGTACGCCGAAAGCGGAACGCCTGGTTTGGTCACGCGCGATACCTTGTAGATCAATCTCGCCTGCCTCAACCATGTGAGCACTTCTTCGTAATCCTTAGCCCGAGCACCATCGCGCACGCGACCAAAAACAAACTTTTTATTTTCCTGAGAAAGATGGGCTGGAACCGAAGCCCAAACCTCAAGCATTTTGGGATATAGACGCGTTGGCACGTGCTTCGCAAAATCACGCTCATAGTCTTGCAAAATTTGGCGTTGAATTGCGCGCGCAACGGCAAAGTCGTCGGTCTCTAGGTAGCCCTGAACAACTTCTGGCATACCTCCCACAACAAAATAGTGCTTCAGGGCAAAAGTACTTCTCTCAGAAAAGGTATTGATACTCGCTGGATCAGCGGAATCCAACATCTCACGCAAAGCCTTATCTCCCGTTGCATCCAGGAACTCCCTAAAGCAAAGAGGATATAAGTCCAACGTATCTACTTTGCCAACCGGATAGCCCGTGCCCGCTGTTGTTGAAATTCCAAGAAGCGAGCCTGCAGCTGCCACCGCATACTCTCGAGCATCCTCGCAAAAGTACTTCAGAGACGTAAGGGCTTTGGGACACGTTTGTATCTCATCAAGAACAATAAGTGTGTTTGCAGGCTCAATACGTGTATTGGTAAGGAGCGAAAGGCTGCTTATAATGCGCGCGATATTGAAATCTGCTTCAAATACCGCACGAGCAGCCTCGTTAGAATCCAAGCTCACATAAGCGATATTTTCAAAATGAGCGTTTCCAAACGCTTTAAGCAGCCATGTTTTGCCAACCTGGCGTGCGCCATTCAGGATAAGCGGTTTGCGCCTTGAGCTCTCTTTCCAAGCCACAAGATCATTCATAAGAAAGCGCTCCATGGCTCCCCCTTCATAAACTCCGCCTGATTAATGTGATTTTATACAAAAACAGGGACGACTTTTTGTTGAAATTCACACTTTTCAGGCTGAGTTCGGGCAATTGCCTATACTCACAGCTTGCCGTACACCTGGATAGGAGCCCACGCCCTACGGGCTGCGGAATCACAAGAATGCTACGCTAACTAGGAAGACCTCAGATTTTCTCCTTCGCTGGTCCTCGACGATACGGAAACTAGGAAGCTCCCAGATTTTCTTCTAAGCCACCCCGTCAAGCGCTTCCCTCGAAAGCCGTACATATCTCTGTTCCCTCTGAAAGCTGGTCGCGCTGCGCGCTCCAGACATCTTTCAGAGGGATACAGAGACATACAGCTTCTGCTGGAAAGTACGCAGCAGAACACCAAGCTCAGAAGAACAATCTAGGAGCTTCTTGAGTCGAAACGCGGACGAACAAATAGAAGCGAATAATCTAATGCCTTCTTATTCGGAGCGTAGACAAAGCTAGAGGGGCCATCCCAATGGGATAGCCCCTCGAAACACTCATGAACCAGCATACAAACTAGTCTTGCGTTTTGATTACTCCTTGCGGCGGCGGGTGATAATGCCAGCAGCTGCGAGCGAGATGCCAGCTACGACTGCTGCAGCTATGGCAGCTGTGGAGTTGTCGCCAGTGCCGACGAGCTTCTCCTTCTTGGAGCCGTTCTTCTTGCCGTCTTCCTTCTTTTTGTCGTCTTGCTTGGACTTGTCGCCTTCGTCCTTCTTGTTGTCCTGGTTGGGCTTGGCTGCAACCGTAAAGTCAACCTCCACGGAGCCTGTGTAGTTACCCGCGCCCGTAATGGTCAGAGTGTAGTTACCAGCAGCGATCACCTTGTTACCAACAACCGTAAAATCGTCTGCAGTAAGCACAGTGCCATCGGCCAGCGTGACCGACTCAATGGTCTGCTCTTGCTCCTGGTCGTTTGCCGTGAGGCTCGGACCCAGCACAACCTTGGCGCCCTTAATGTTCTTAGGCGCAATGGAGAAGCTAACCGTAGCAGTAGCGCCTTCGTAGTTATCGGTCTCAGCAATCGTCGCCTTTACGGTGTAGTCACCGGCGCTCGTTGGAGCATCTGCCGACCACGTATCCTCGCCCTGCTTGGCGTACTCGAA
>CAVJWJ010000067.1:0-9667 GCA_963653375.1 Roseburia sp. CAG:303 | reverse complement strand
AACTCCTGTAAGACCTTCTCGCCATCGCGGTAGAAGGTGAGAATGCCCACGCGATTCACCCACACCGAAATGCGACCGTTGGTAAGCGTCCAGCCGCCATCCTCGTGTTGTTCGGCCGTAACCTGCTGCGGCTCAACAGGCTCCGTCAAAGCCCAGTCGCGTCCCGTGAACTCGGGATACTTGGTGCCACGCACACGGAAGGCATTTTTGCCCCACGGCTCAATAGACAGGGTCTCAGCCTGACGGCAAAGCTCAAACACGTTGTTCTCAAAAGTGCACTTCATGTGGTTCCAATCTGTGTCGCAAGGGGTCAAAGGAAAGGTTTGCAAACGTGCCTGGCAGTCTTAGTACTCCAGGTTTACGCCGGTCTTGGGGTCAAAGACGTGTACCACGTCGCCGCCAAAGGTAAAGGCAATGTCCGAGTTCATGGCATAGGATTTGTCACCCATGTCGAGCGTCGGCACGATGATGACGCCATCCTTGCCGCAGGCCTTAATGTGCAGATGCACCGAAGAACCCATCATCTCAGAGACGTCCACCGTGCCATGAATCATCTGGGCCGGGTCTCCCTCAAGCGAAACATGCTCGGGGCGCACACCCACCGTAACCGGGCCCGCCTCTGCTCCCTTGGCTGCCAAGCGCACCTGCTTTTCAGGCGAGAGTTTAATGAGCGCGTCCTCAACCTTGACGGAATAGGCACCCTCGGCGTCACGCAGCAGCTCAGCCTCGTAGAAGTTCATCTGCGGCACGCCAATAAAGCCAGCAACAAAGATGTTTGCCGGGCTGTCAAAGACCTCCTGCGGGGTACCCACCTGCTGTACCACGCCGTCTTTCATGATGACAATGCGGTCGCCCAAAGTCATAGCCTCGGTCTGGTCGTGCGTGACGTAAATAAAGGTTGCGTCGATGCGCTGGCGCAACTTAATAATCTCGGCGCGCATCTGGTTACGCAGCTTGGCATCCAGGTTAGAGAGCGGCTCGTCCATGAGCAGCACCTTGGGGTTACGCACGATAGCGCGGCCAATAGCTACGCGCTGACGCTGGCCGCCCGAGAGCGCCTTGGGTTTGCGGTCGAGATACTGCGTAATGCCCAAGACCTGCGCTGCCTGCTCCACGCGGCGATCAATCTCGTCCTTCTCCATTTTGCGGAGCTTGAGCGGGAACTCCATGTTCTGGCGCACCGTCATATGCGGATACAGTGCGTAGTTCTGAAAGACCATGGCGATGTCGCGCTCCTTGGGCGCAACCTCGTTCATAAGCTTGCCGTCGATGTAGAGCTCGCCGCGTGTAATGTCCTCAAGGCCAGCAACCATGCGCAGCGTGGTGGACTTACCGCAGCCAGACGGACCAACCAGCACCACAAACTCGCGGTCGGCGATGTCGAGGTTAAAGTCCTCAACAGCAACAACGCCTTCCTCGGTCTGCTTGAGGTTGCTCTTCTTTTCAGGCGTCACCTCACCCTTCTTGGGACGCTTGGGCTTTTTGCCCGCATTCTCGCTTGGATAAACCTTCTCGATATGCTTCAAGCTGACGGTTGCCATAACGCACGCTCCTAACTCACGTGTTGTCTATGTCGAATAAAACGTGTCTGATGCCTTACAGCCAACGGCCGTCCGAGGTGGAGATTTTTGCCTCAAGCGGCTGCAGGATTACTCGTTCGCCCTGGTAGAAGAACGTGTGATTCCTCATGGTGTTGTTAAAGAAAAATCGGTACTCACTATCTGCCGACGAGCGCGTTGAACTCTCGACGCCCGCAGGGAGATTCTCAATAAAGTCGATGTCTGCCAGACGCAGCTCGCTTACCAGCAAAGCGCGGTGGAAGCTCTTGCCGCCAACCGTACCAATATAGGTGCAGGAACCCGCCCCAAAGGTATTGCGGCAGGCAGCCGGCGTGCCTGCGTAGTAGCGCTGGTCATACTCGGCAATGGCGTGCGCGCCATCCAACTCAAGCAGGTCGCACCACACGCCAATGTTATGAACGTTGCCGTTAAAGTCGCGCACGGTCTGCACAGCCTCGCCAATAGCGTCGCTCTCAATCACGTGACATCCGCAGAGCTCGGCAAACTTGCCCGGCAGGTACTCCCCCACCGTACAGTTGCCGTTGACATCCTTGGCGCCCGAGCGAACAGTCAAGATTGCGTGACCGCCTGCGCGCACGTAGTCTGCGAGCTTTTGCGCGAATGCGTCGCTCGTCACGGCGTAGGCCGGAACAATCACGAGCTTATAGCACTCGGGGTCAAGCGGCTCAGCGTCACTAATCACGTCTGCATTTACGCCAAGCCCCATGAGGGTGTCGTGGAAGAGACGCTCCTGGCGCCAGTAGTCAAAGCCGCGGCTCTGCGTCTGGTTTGCAAAGTTGTAGTTCTGGTCGGGCGAGAAGACGAGCGCCACCTCGGACGTAACCACAGTCCCCTCAAGCTCAGCTGCCTGCTTAAGGCGGCAGCCCAAAGACTCCAGCTCGCGCAGACGCCGGTTGGGCTTGTTGTCATGGTCCAAGATGCCATAGCAATACATCTCGGCTCCTGCAGATGCCGTTCTCCAACGGAAGAAGCTCAGGAGGTCTGCGCCGTGAGCTACCGCCTGCATGGCATAGCCCTCGAGCATGCCCGGCTCCATGGCACGGGTTGTAGGCATCCAGCAGCCCATGGGGCCACCAAGCTGCTCCATAATCCAGAAGTTCTTATTCTTCCAGCCGCGCACCATGTCGAGCGCAAAGGCGTTGGAGTACACCTCAGAAGGATCTTCGGGAATCTCAAGCGGCGGATAGTTGTCGTACGAAGCCACGTCAAGCGGTGCAAACTCCTGGTAGAAGTCCTGCACATGCAGGCCAAAGCAGGCGTTGGTGGTAATTTGCGCGTCCGCGTCGTACTCGCGAATCAGCGCCGCCTGAAACGCCACATACTCAGCCGTGGTTGCAGAGCAAAAGCGCTCGTAGTCAAGCATGTAGGCGGGGTTAAACCAGTCGCTTTTGTTCACCCATGCCGTATTGAAGCACTCAATCTGAGACCAGTCCGAGTATTCGCCGCTCCACACCACGGTACCCCAGTCGCGATTAAGCTGCTCGAGCGTGCCGTGCTTTTCGCGGCAGAACTGCTGGAACCGCTCACGGCACGAAGGACAAGTGCAGTGGTTAGACTCCACCTCGTTGTCAATCTGCCAGGCAAGAATCTCAGGGCGGCCCGCATAGCGCTCAGCCATCTTGCGAATAATCTTCTCGGCATAGGCGCGAAAAACCGGCGAGGTCTGGCAGCGATGGCCGCGAATGCCCAAGTGCGTACGCTGACCGTCGCGCTCACACTGCACCGTCTCGGGATGGGCGGTATAGAGCCACAACGGCGCGCAGTTAGTGGGCGTACCCAAAATGACCTTCATGCCATAAGCAGCAATGAGGTCAATGACTTCGTCGAGCCAGGCAAAGTCGTAAACGCCCTCGGTAGGCTCCATGCGGCTCCACGCAAACTCGCCCACGCGCACGGCGTAGCAGCCAAGCTCGGCCATGCGGCGCACGTCATCCTCCCACAGGGAACGATCCCAGTGCTCGGGGTAGTAATCGATAGCAATCTTGATCATGCGGATTAATCCTTACCAGTCGCGTTCGCTCGATACCGTGATGCCGTCATCGGCCGCGGGGTTGCCCTCAAGCGAGCGGAAGATAGGCATCGTTATCTGGGCGGCGGTGTAGACCGCCAGCGCGGGCGCGAAGAACAGGCCCGCATACGTGAGAACCGGAGCAGTAAAGCCAAAGAGGAGCACTTGGATACCAAGGATGCCCAGCAACAGCATCGTCTTGCCAAAGAAGCGGATGCAGATAAGACGCGAGTTGCGCATCTGCTGGAGCAGGCTGTTCTCGTAGCGCGCCTCGAGGGGGAAGACAAAGACAAAGTGCATAAAGGTCAGAATCGCCAGTAAAAAGGCCAGGATCAGAAACCACACGGGGTTATCCGGCAGCTTCTCAAAAAGCTGCCAACTCATCCAGGTGCTGTAGACACACACTGCAAGCAACAGCGTGTACACCACGCCATGCTTGAGGTTTGCCACCCAGGCACGCCAAAACGCGCGGGTGATACCTACCTCTTCGCGATCCTCACTCATCTTGAGAAGCACCGTAAAAGCTGCGGTCACAGACGCCCCTGCTGTCACAATAGGCAGGCAGCCCACCACAAGCCAGAAGTTAACAATCAACAGATTTGTTGCCTTAATGCCAGCTTGAATGAATGGCGAGTCAACCGTGAGCTTCATCTTGTGCCCTCCCCTCTTGAGCTACCAGTTCAACTAGGTGCTAGTCGTTCTCTTGCAGGCCAAAGCGGCGCTCGGCCTCAGACTGGCACCATGCAACGCAGTCGTCGTAGCCATAGCCATTACAGGTGTCCTGCATGTCCTTAACGAGGCTTGCAAACTCAGCATCGTCCTTGGCGTAAATCGCCTTCCAAGAGCCTTCCTTGATGGTCTTGATAACCTGCTGCCAGGTAAGCTCAAGCTCGGAGTCGCGGGTACCCTCAGCAAAGTTTGCCGGCGGAATCACCGTGTAGTTAACAGAGTTGAGGTACTCCCACTGGCTCTCGGCACCCGTAACATCGCGCCAATCCTTCTCGGCGTCGTTTTGCGGATCAACAATGTTAGAAGCCCACGTGCCCTGATAGAAGCAATCGTCCTTAGCCTCAGGGTTCTTGGCACCGTTAGCCCAGGTAGTGTTGTTGATCTGCAGGGTGCCGTCGCTATAGGAGCCAGAAAGCGTGTATGTAGTGCCTGTCTCAGGCGAGGTCCACTCCAGGCCATCAAGCGAGGTCGTTGGATCGTCAAAGCACTGCTTGCCAAGCTTGGTGAACTCAGTATTGCCATCCGAGTCGTAATCCCACATTAGACCCTTAAGGCCATAGAGGTTTGTCAGTGCACCCTCGGGCGTAAAGAGCCAGTTGATAATCTGCATAATGCGCTCGGGCTCATCGCACAAGTCGCCAATAGACCAGATGCGGCCCTGGCCAGAAGTGGAAAGGCCCTGAACAATAACGGAAGCCTCACTCGGCACAAGCGGCAGCATAATCTTGCCGTCTGCAATGTGATCATCGTTGTTATAAGCCGTGCTACCTGCGTAATCAAAGATGGAGAAGAGCACGTTGCCATTACGAACCTTGGTGATCATCTCATCGTAGGTCTGCGTCATGGAGTCAGGATCTACCAGGCCATCGCGGTAGAGCTTGTTCACAAACTTCAGAGCCTCCATGTAGGGGCCATCGTCAGCAAGAGCGTCCAAGAACTTGCCGTTGCTGGAGTCGTACAGACCAATACCCAGCTCGTCATAGCCGTGGTAGGCAGAAGCCAGACCCTTCACGTACATAACCATGGTGCTGTCCCAGTCGGGCCAGATAGAAAGCGCATAGGTGGGTTTGCCATCGTCGCCTGTGGGGCAAGCCTCCTGCATCTGCTTCAATACATTCTCAAGATCGTCAAGGTTCTTAACCTCGGGATGACCCAGCTTCTGGTACAGATCCCAGCGAAGACCCCAGTTGTAAATAAAGAGGTCGTGCTCGCCCTTCTCGTCCGTTACGTTATTACCAATGCCATGAAGCTTGCCGTCGGAGTTGAGCGACTTATTAGCGTCGAGAGCCTTCTGGAAGTACTTCTTGAGGTCTTTGCCCTCGCTCTCAAGCGTGTCGTCCTCATCCCAGTCAAAGAGCTTGCCCTGCTCTACTGCAGCCTGGTAGTCGGAGCCGTTGTTGCCCCAAATCACCAGGTCGCCCAGGTTGCCGTTCTCCATACGGGTCTGATACGCGCCATCGGTGTCAGGCACGATAGTAGCCGTCACGTTAAAGTAGTCCTTCAGCAGCGTGGCGCCCCAGCCCGTCTGATCGCCCGACCAGTTGGCAGTCTGCGAAAAGATAGTGATGGCAAGCTCGTCCTCAGAAACTGCCGAGGAAGAGCCCGCACCCGTAGCGCCACCACCGCAGCCAGCAAGCATGCCGGTACCAGCAAGCATGCCCACGAGCTTGGCAAAGTTCCTGCGGCTCATTACGTAGTCTGTGTTCATTGCTATATCTCCTAAATGGTGATGATTGAATCCGGTTTGAAATCAGCGTTAGAAGGCGAGGCGCCCTAGCCCTTAACAGCGCCAAGCATGATGCCCTCTTCGAAGTAGCGCTGCATGAAGGGATAGACCAGCATGATGGGGATGATGGTCACCATGCTGATGGTGTACTTAATGACCTTCGTGTTGAGTGCTGCTGCCGCCGTGCCGCCACCCGTTGTCATAGACGCCGCCAAGTTTGAGGAGCTGTTAAGGTAGATCCACAGGCGGTGCTGCAGGGTGTAGAGCTCAGGCGAGTTGGACATGAGAATCAAGGAGTCCTGCAGCGAGTTCCAGTTAGCCACAGCGCCAAAGACAGCGATGGTGGCCAAAATGGGCTTAGAGAGCGGCAGGATGATCTTTGTGAAAATCTGCATGACCGAAGCGCCGTCGATGGTGGCCGACTCTTCCAGCGATGCCGGAATAGACTCGATGTAGGTCTTGACCAGAATGATGTTGTAGGGCGAGACCAGCGCGGGCAGGATATAGCCCCAGAAGTTATCGGTCAGACCCAGACCCAGCATGTTTAGGTACCAGGGAATGGTACCGGCGTTGAAGTACATCGTTACCACGAGGAAGCGATACCAAAAGCTGCGGTGCCACATCTCGCGCTTAGTGGTGAGGTAACCCGCAAACGCCGAGATAACAACCATGAGCGAGGTTGCAATAACGGTGCGCGCAACCGTAACCATAACCGCGTTGCCAAAGTCGTTAACGTCCTTCAAGGCAATGTAGTTCTCAAAGTGAATGCCCTGAGGCAGCAAGGTAATTTGGTTGGCGGCTACCAGACTGTTGTCCGAAATGGTGTTGATGAACAGGTAGTAGAACGGAAAGATGCACAGCAGGGTAAAGAGTGCGAACACCGCGATGTTAATCACGTTGAAGGCCACGTCGCCCGGGGTCTGCTTGTACTGAATACCGCCGTTGATACGTTTTGCCATGTTTGCTCGCCTCCCTAAATAATGCTCTCGCCGCGGAGCTTCTTCGATGCGCTGTTAGCAGCAAAGAGAAGCACAACCGAGACAACAGACTTGAACATGCCAATAGCAGTAGACATAGGAATCTGGCCGTTACCAATGCCCAGGTTGTACACGTAGAGGTCCAAAACCTCGAGCGTGCCGGAGTTAGCAGCGTTAGAGAAGACCAGGTACTGCTCCATGCCGTTGGAAAGCACGTTGGCAATGCTCATGAGCAAAAGCACAAAGAACGTGGGCATAAGCTGCGGAATCGTAACGTTCCACATCTTCTGAAAGCGCCCAGCACCGTCCACCTCAGCAGCCTCATAGAGACCCGGGTCGATACCTGTAATAGAGCTGATGTAGATAATGGCCGACCAACCAATACCCTTCCACATGCCCCACAGCAGCATCTTGAGCCACATGTGCGAGCCATCCATGAGGTAGTTCGTGTTGGCAGCAACGCCGCAGATGTTGTTCAGGAAGTTATTGATAAAGCCGTCGGTAGAAAAGATAGCTAGAGCAATAGCGTAGACAATGGACCAACCAAGGAAGTTAGGCACCGTTGTGAAGTTCTGAACAAAGCGACGGAAGCCCTTAGACGGCACCTGCATGAGGAACACAGCAAAGACCATGGGGATCCACGAGGTCAGAATGCCCAAGCCCGACATCGCAAGCGTGTTGGTCATAACACGGATAACGTCTCCGCGCGTTGTGTCGTTCTGGAACAGAATCGTGAACCACTTGAGACCTACAAAGTTCTCGGCCGAAAGCTCGCCGCCCGCCGAGTAGTCAAAGAAGGCGTAGCGCCAGCCCCAAAGCGGCAGGTAGCAGAAGAGGAACGCCAGGGCCAGGATCGGGACAAAGAGTAGAAACAGGTGATACTTCTCCTGCATCTCCATCTTGTCTTCCACAGGCTCGGGGTCTTTCTTCTCGATGGTCCCCAGTGCAATGGCGCATCCCATCAGCGCCAGAACAAGGACAACAAAGAAGAAGAACGAGCCCGGAAGCACCGCCGGCACCTTAGAGGATGCCGCGCTTGCGATGGTGCCATACACAACACCCACGCCGCCCAGGCCGGCTGCCATAACCAGGCCGCCAATCAGCGGAAACTTGAGGCCCCTTGTGCGCATGCGCTTATTGCCGTACGACATGCACGCACCAATAAGGGTAAGCACAATGCCAGCGATAATTACTCCGCATGCCACCTGCAGCATGGTAAAGGTACCGCTGGTAATAGCGGTCTTTCTCAGAACACGACCAGGAATCTGGCCTACCAGTGCGCCATGAGAGACGCAGGCAGTAAAGAGTGAGACATTGCTTGAAATAGCAGTTGTCACTCTTGCCGGATTAAGGCCCGAGTAGAAAACCGACGCGGCGGCCAAGATAGCAGCAATGCGCATTGCATGATAGAGAACGTGGTCCTGCATCGTCTTTGGCTTTGCCTGAGTTTTGACCGATTCAATTGCGGCGGCTTCAGATTTCTTCATATTCTTCCTCCCATCTTTCTACTCATCTGTGTGTACTGACCTGCCCGTATGTTCAATGTGCCATCCGCGTAAGCATTGGGCATATACCTGCGCGAACATGTTCTTGGCCTCCCCTCCGCATGGTCCTTACAACGTGATGGCAACGGTGTGCTCGCCCGAAGTTGGACGATCAATAACGCCGTTGCACGGCTTGCCGTCGTAGCTATAGGTTGCAGAGTCTGTTGCGCGAATGTCGCCCGAGACAGAGTCGATGCTCACGTGCACTTGTGCATCACCTAGACCCAGCGTGTAAGCCAGGTGCTTTTGGCCAGGGCGCAAAATGGGGTTGAATGTGAGTTTCTCGCGGCCCACGCCAGCGCCGGTGGTCTCGTAGGTAGCAAGGGTCAGCCACGAGGCCGTGCCCGAAAGCAGAGGCGCGATGTTCTCGCCCGTCTGCGAGTTGTTGTACTGCGTGCAAAAACGCGGGTTGCCCTTGATGACATAGGGGTTCTCGATCGCCTTATACGGGAAGGTGCGGTCCATCATGAAATAGGCAAGCTCAGAGAGACGCTCTGCCAGCTCAGGCGAGGTCACGGTCTTAGCCGCCTTGAGCGAGGCTACGGTAGCCATCATGGCTGCATGCTTAAAGACGCCAGAGTTCTCGCGGTCACCTGGGAAGTAAAGCGCCGTGCCGGTGGCCACACCCAGGCGGTCAAAGTCCACGAGCGTACAGAGCTTGAGGCCAGCCTCAGTCTTCAAGCGGCTCTCCACAATGTCGAGCATGGTAGCAATCTGCTCTTCGGTAGCAACGCCCGCCAAGATAGACCAGCTATAAGAGTTGAGGAAGTAGGTGCCCGGAGCATCCGGGTCGCCGGCAAGACGGTCACCCGTGGAGCCCAGGTAGGTGTAGCCACCCTCGCGCTCATTGTTAATAAGGCAGCGGGCAAAGTAGTCTGTCTTCCAGGCGTTCTTTTGCATGGAGTCGGCCACACGGACGGACAACTCGTGCGCCCAGGCACCGTCAGCGGCAGCCTCGGGCGTGCCAATAAGGGTGCTCATCTCAGCAAACTCGTCGGCCGCGATTTTCAGCAGACAGGCGTTCATGACCGACTCGGTCATTTCGTTTTCCCAGGCCACGCCCCACTCCTGGCCCTTCTCGGCCAGCTGCTTGCGGTAGAGCT
>CAVJWJ010000066.1:0-9719 GCA_963653375.1 Roseburia sp. CAG:303 | reverse complement strand
AGAAGGCCGACCTGGCCAACTGCGGCGACCGCACCATGACCGACAACGTCATCCGTCAGCGCGAGGAGATCGCCGAGCAGATTCGTGCCCTCCAGGGCATGAAGGAGATGGCCGCTTCTTACGGTTACGACATCTCCAACCCTGCTACCACCGCTCGTGAGGCTGTTCAGTGGCTGTACTTTGGCTACCTGGCTGCCATCAAGACCCAGAACGGCGCCGCTATGTCCGTGGGCCGCGTCTCCACGTTCCTGGACATCTTCATTCAGCGCGACCTCGAGGCCGGCAAGATCACCGAGTCTGAGGCTCAGGAGCTCATCGACCACCTGGTACTCAAGCTCCGCATGGTCAAGTTTGCTCGTATCCCGAGCTACCAGCAGCTCTTCTCTGGCGACCCCGTGTGGGCAACCCTCGAGGTAGCTGGCCTCTCCATCGACGGCCGCAGCCTCGTGACCAAGAACGACTACCGCTTCCTGCACACCCTCGAGAACATGGGTCCTGCCCCCGAGCCGAACCTGACTGTTCTGTACTCCGAGCGCCTGCAGGACAACTTCCGTCGTTACGCTGCAAAGATTTCCGTCAAGACTTCTTCCATCCAGTACGAGAACGACTGCGTCATGCGTCCTATCTGGGGCGACGACTACAGCATCTGCTGCTGCGTCTCTGCTACCGAGACCGGCAAGGAGATGCAGTTCTTTGGTGCTCGCGCCAACCTGGCCAAGTGCCTGAACTACGCCATCAACGGCGGCAAGGACGAGAAGTACCTCGACAAGCAGGGTCACCACATGCAGGTTGGTCCCGAGCTTGCTCCTGTTACCTCTGAGTACCTGGACTACAACGAGGTCATGCACAAGTTTGACGTGATGAGCGACTGGCTGGCCGAGACCTACGTCAACATCCTGAACCTCATCCAGTACATGCACGACAAGTACTTCTATGAGGCTGCTGAGATGGCTCTCATCGACACCAACGTGCGCCGCACCTTTGCTACCGGCATCGCTGGCTTCTCTCACGTGGTCGACTCCATCTCTGCTATGAAGTATGCCAAGGTCAAGTGCATCCGCGACGAGGAAGGCGTCGTTGTGGATTACGAGGTCGAGGGCGACTTCCCGCGCTATGGTAACGACGATGACCGCGCTGACGACATCGCTGTATGGCTGCTGAAGGACTTCATGGCTAAGATCGCCAAGCACCACACCTATCGCGACTCCGAGCCCACCACCTCCATCCTTACCATTACCTCCAACGTGGTGTACGGCAAGGCTACTGGTGGTACCCCCGACGGCCGCAAGGCATTCACCCCGTTTGCTCCTGGTGGCAACCCCTCCTATGGCGCTGAGCAGAACGGCCTGCTGGCCTCCCTCAACTCCGTGGGCAAGCTCCCCTACGAGTATGCTCTCGACGGCATTTCCAACACGCAGACCATCAACCCGTCTGCCCTTGGTAACGACGATGAGCAGCGCACCGACAACCTGGTCAACGTGCTTGACGGTTACTTCGCTGGTGGCGCTCACCACCTGAACGTCAACGTCTTTGGCACCGACAAGCTCAAGGACGCCATGGAGCACCCCGAGAAGCCTGAGTACGCTAACTTCACCATCCGCGTCTCCGGCTACGCTGTTAAGTTCATCGACCTTACCCGTGAGCAGCAGCTCGACGTTATCGCTCGTACCTGCCACGAGAAGCTCTAAGTTTTACGCTTAGTGCCTGTTTAGAGTCGCTAAGACCCTAGGCGAATGCAAAGCCCCGCAGATCATCCGACCTGCGGGGCTTTTCTTTTTGAGGATGTCAGACAGTGCGCGTGGGTAGCCCACATACGACGAGAAGCACATCCGCTCTTTGCTCCAGACGAGTCTCAAGCCCTTGGCCTCAAAACTCGTTACGCATATGTCTTTGCCTTGCCGCGGCAAGCGCCTCAGCACTAGTCAGCTTTTTCGGTCGTTGCGGAACAGGCTTCGCAGGCTTCTCAACTGCCGTATCTCCACTCGTTGTTGCTAAAGCCCTTTCGTAATACGTAAACGCATCAACCACTTCCTGTGCAACAAAAAGACTGCTCTTGCGGTTGCGTGCGTTCTGAACCAAAATGCCCGCATCAGTCAAAGCTGCAAGCGCATTTCTTGTCGCTTCACCGCTTCGCCCACAAAGGCGCGTAGCAGACCTAATGCTTACCACAGGCTCATCGATGAGCTTTCCCAGCAGGAGGTCTGCTGCAGAGCCAGAACGTGGCTTCACCCGCTCACGCCATGATGTCTCAATCTTAGTAAGCACGCGCCCAAATTCACGTGCCCTTACGCAAGACTCCAAAGCCATAGTGGCAAAATACTCAACCCATCCGTCAATTCCAGACAGCGCAGACTCGCCCTTGTCCTCGTCTGATCTAAAGGATGCAAGATTGGCAATATAGCGCTGCTTATCTGCAGACAAGACAAGCGATATGGGAGGGATTACCTCATTAACGACACCCGAACGCTTGAGAATGACATGGACAAGAGCACGACCCGTCCGCCCATTTCCATCAGCAAAAGGATGTATGGTCTCGAGCTGCGCATGAGCGATAGCTGCTGTAGCCAACGGCGGCAACGTGGACTCATTAACAAAACGCACCAGATCATCCAGCAGCGCGGGCACGTAATCAGGTTTTGGTGGCACGTATGCAGCGCCGATAGGATTGGACGCATTACCGCCAATCCAGTTTTGCTCAGCCCGAATCTGACCACCATACGCTTCCATGCCAGTACCAACAAGCATGTTCTTATTGATATTGCAGATTGCCTCAACAGTCAGAGCAGAAGATGCCGCCTTCTCTACGCTACCACGCATGGCAGAAATATTTGCCAAAATCGCAGCCTCAACCCTATCGGTGCGATGCGTTACACCAAGCTCATCAAGCGCCTCAAGTTCCAGAAGACGCACAACCGGCATTTCAAGGCCTTCAATACGTGACGATGCAACAGCCTCGGATCTCAGCATAAGCTGGGCGAGCGGTTCACTGTTTCCAAGATGTACAGACTCGCTATTAAGCAGAAGAATGTCTGCCTGAGCCTGTGCAATAACAGCAGAAGCTTCTGCAGAAAGCGACAAAGTTGCATTTGAGAGAGAGCTAGGGACATAAGGGTGGTAGGCGCCCGACTTACGCTCAGCCTTATTCATGCCCCAGGTATCACTGAGCCAATATTCGGTTTCATAGAATCCCATGAGCCACCAACCTTGCGTTACTAATACGTTTTGGCAAGGTTAACACAATAACCTTGCCAAAACGAAACGGATTGACAAGGTTATGGCATTAACCTTGTCAAAATCAGCCGAAATGGCAAGGTTAGCATCTAGAACTTGCCCCCGAGCTAAGGCATATGGTCGTACAACCCAAATACTCTGCAAGGTCCAATGTCAATTCATTGAGTTTTGGCAGTCTACTATAACCCGAGAGAGTAATCTGCCTATTTTCACTTCTCTAATTACAGGTAAAACCTTGCTTTTCAGGCTATTTCTCACCTTGCAGTAAATCGCCTAAATGTCAGCCAAGCGCGCAAACGCAATAGGTCCCGCCCGCTAGCAGCGAACAGGACCTTGCTCTACCCAAACACTATCTTTCCAGGTACTACTCGGTCGTCTGGCCAGTAATAGCCTAAACATCTTCCGTGGCGTCAACCCACTTCACGGAGTAAGTTTTACCGTTGATCTCGCCCACGCCTTTGATGTACTGTTCAAGGATGGTCTTGGCCCTCTCACGAGCCTTGTTGAGCAGATCCTGGTTCTTCTCAGCATTCTCCTTCATGCTCTCTTGTGCCGTCTTGTATGCCTCAGACTGATCTACAGACGTAATCTTAGCCAAGATACCTGTATTGCTGTAAAGATCAGAGAAGGTGGACTCATCAGCGTCGGGTTCACCCATGACCCGTGCCTGAGGAATTGCAACCGTCACAACACCGTTTTCGTCCGGCTCATTCACGGAAACCTTATTCACGTCAATGCCCAGCTTAACTGTGCCGTCATACTCAAACCAGGCCTTCTTGTAGTTAAGGTTTGCTAGACCAAAGAGAATGTCGTCACCATCACTTTCGATTACGGCAACGTTATGGTAGGAACACTCGAGCGTAGCTAGCTCGGCAACCTTCTTATAGCCAGAAAAGTCGGGTTTAGCTTCTTCCTCAACCTGTCCGCAGCCTGCGAGACAGCTTACACAAAGTACCAAGGCTAGGGATGCACACAATAGCTTATTCCGCCTCATTATTGGCCTCCGTCTCCGCACTCTCAGAAGACGCATCAGCAGCCTCCGTCGCAGTCTCTTCAGCAGATTCGCCCGCAGTGTCAGGCTCTACATACTCAGCAAGAGTGGCAAACTTGAGCGTCCATCCATCCTCGCCAAGAAGTGGTGTGGTCAACGCACGAACCGTATCCTGTAGACTCTCGTAGGCCTCTTGCTGAATCTGTGCCTTGTCCACATCTTTAGCGGCATCCTCTTTGCAAAGTTGAATAACATCGCTGATGTTGGCGCCAGTATCACTTGGCAGATAATCAAACGAGTTGCTGACGAGCGTAGGTTCACCAATCTCAGCCTCAGGCAGATAAGCCGTAACTGTCTTACTTTCTTGATCAATCGTGAACTCAATTTTGCTCATGTTGCACTTGGCAGCCACGCGAGCCTCATACTTGACTCTATAAGCAATATCGTCCATCCAAAGGAACTTGCCAGGCTTCTCAGCAATACCCGTATAGGCATAATCAACCGTAGAAAGGCTCTCGATATTCACCACAGCCTTGAGGTCGGACTCCGCGAAGTATTTCGTCTCACTATGTGAGGTGAGCATTGGCACTACCAGGCCAAATACAACTACGATAAGCACAACTGGAATGAGAACGATAGCAACCTTTACGGCAGTTCCCAGTGCACCAAACGCCCCGACTACAGCTTTGCCGGCTTTCCTGCGCTCCTCGGCGTTCTTAGCCTTGTGTTGCTCTTTGGCCTTCTCAGTCTCAGCCATTACTTTGGCGGCTTCTGCACTCGCCTTAGCGGCTTCAGCGGCCGCTTTGTCAGCCTCAGCCCTCGCGCTCACGGCCTGAGCTTCAGCTATGCGAGCCTCAGATTCCGTTGAGCTGAGGGGGGGGGGTAATTTTTTGTTTGTCTTCCAAAATCGCTCCTCTCCCCAAAAGTATGCTGCAATTTATTCGATTTAAGCACAGTTGTAGAAGCCACAACCGCAAAAGAGTAAAGACGTCGCCAAACGAGGAATAAATTTAATTCAATCTACTTGTGATACGGCTCGCCGCGAGAAATTTTGCAGGCACGATAGAGCTGCTCAAGCAAAACCACACGCGCTAAGTTGTGCGGCAACGTAATGGGGCCAAAGGAGAAGGTCTCGTCCGCACGCGCTCGCACCGCATCAGAAACGCCGTCGGAACCGCCAATCACAAAGGTAAGGTCACTTGAACCGCGCAGCAGGAGCTAGATAACAACCAAGAAGACGCTGTTGCCGCTCAGTAAATTAGAAAGCAAGGCATAAACAGGCTAGAGCCTACTCATACCTTGCTTTGCCACGTTAAGCTATTAATTCATCACACTTTGTCTACTGAATCTTAGCCAATCTTTCAGCAACTCGGGTATTCGCAGCTGCATAGTATGCAAGATCGTCGTCAGAAAGACTATCCGTGTCATAGTCATCGTACCTTGCTGTCCAATCAGCGTATTCTTTCGTTAATGTTGCATATTCAGCCATCATGCTTGCAGTATCCGATGAGCTGTTGTACTTCTCCATAAAGTCGCAGTACTTGTTCATAAATGCTTCGTAGTCGTCAACAAACTGTCGGAAGTCGCCTGAATTTGAAGTGTCTTCAGAAGCAGATTCACTCGTCTCATTTGCTGATTTCCCGTCTGTCTCTTCAGAATCCTTATTCACATTCTCAAGATTGACAGCCACTTTCATAGTGTTAAAGCCCTCGTAGCTCACAGTAATATGGGCACCATCAGCTCTATCCGCATAGAAACTTTTATCGCCTTTCTGATAGTCAATTGAGTAGCCAGCAGCAATGCAGGCATCAACATAAGCGCCATACACGGTTATATCTGTATCCCCAACATAAGCAACAAATATTGAAGAGCTATCACTATCAATCCTGCCCTTCGAAGAGCTGGGCGCAGGCGCATTTGATCCAGCTCCAGTTGTCGGCCAAACCAAAGTGTTCATTTCCACGGGAGCATTTAAATAGATAGAAAGTTCTTCATCAGAAGAGGAATAGTCCAAACGAAGCTTGTATCCTTCATTTGAAAATGCCTCATATGTACTAGAAGTAGACTCCGCGTCTGTTGTAAAGCCTTTATCAGTACAGCTTTCTACATATTCCTCATACTGACCCTCACTACACTCTGCAACATTAGCCATGAACTGATCATCGTCGTCGTAGATAATCTCGCCTCTCTTTGTGGGTGGATCCGGCAACAGTGTTGCAAGTCCACTTGTAGGCCAATTTAAAGTTTTTGGCTGATTTCTCATGCAACTCTGCACGTTAGCAAAAGCAACAATTGCTACCAATATCACAACAACAACGACCCATTTTTTGAGCTTTTTTCCTTTGCGATTCGGTAACGTCGGAGACGAATTACTGCCACTATTATCTTTACCAGCAACTTCCCAATCCATAAGGTACCCCTTCCCTCGAATAAAAGCAGCCTAAACACGCTTTCCATTCTGAAAGGGAGTTCGAGGTAATTCATCAGTTCGGAACTGAATTCAATCTTCTATTTCAGTTGCCAACTGATGAAAGATATTTAGTCGTCATTACTATGATGAGCAGCGCATTCAACCTCCAGGAGGGACTATGAGTAACGAATACAACCTCGACCCTAACGAGGTTCTGATTATGCAAAATGCAAATGTTGCTCTTATTTCTGGCGAAGAAAGCAAAAGACTCAACGAGGTCGTTCTCACGAATAAAAATCTAATTCTCGTCAATGAAGTATCAGTTAGTTTATTCAGTAGCCAGCGTATGCTCAAACGCTGTCCTCTCGACCTAGTTGCATGCTGTGATGGAATCCCTCAAGCATTCATAGGCAAGCACAAAAACAAATATGTTCTACAGGTTGTATTCACTGATGAAGCCATCACACTTCATTTCCCTGAGGACGAAAAACGTGAAGCAAGGCGTTGGGCTGATGCTATTAAATACACGATTGTTGGAGACATAGACAGCATAGACACCACTGCAACACTGCCCAATAAAGAAATTGACGGCCTTATTAGTGGTATTACTGGCTTTATGTCTACCTTTGTCACAGATGCGAATACCGTCACAGGAACAACGACTAAGCCAAATAAGCCATTAAGGAAACCTAGCACAAGCAAAGCAACAGCAAAATGCATTGGTTGTCATGCCCCTCTACTTGGCGCTAAGGGGAGCATTGTAACCTGCGAATATTGCGGAAGTAAGCAAACTCTGTAAGGGAGAAACATGGGCATTATAGACGCGGCATTTGACTCCTTTTCTGGAACCCTTGCTGACCAATGGAAAGACATCATCACGCCTATAACATTTGATGAGCGTACGGCTGTTGTTCCAGGCATCCGCAAAAATAATCAGAATGGTTACGGCAACAACCATGGACTCGACAATGTTCTGAGCAGCGGCTCAATTATCTATATTCCAGAAAATACTGCAGCCTTTATTTTTAGCCAATCTGGTATCGAAGATATCATTATGACGCCCGGAGGCTATGAGTATCGCAATGGTCAACTAAGCGTCTTTGATGACCAAAGCCGTGAGGAAGCCGGCATTCTAAAGAGCGTCTTTAGCCAGACAGCCCAGCGCATAGGTTTCTCAGGCATAACTCCAGATGAGAAGCGCGTCTCTTATATAAACCTTCGTGAGTTAAGAGGAATTAAGTTTGGCACGCATGGCCCACTTACATACAACGATAGATTCTACGGAACGGATCTTGAGATTCATTCCTATGGTCTCTTTAACATTAAAATCACTGACCCGGTTAAGTTCATTCGTAACTTCGTGCCGGCAAACGTCCAAAGCTATACCTTTGATGAACTCGAAGCCCGAAAACAGCTTGTCGCAGAATTCCTTCACTCATTCATTATTGCTGTAAACTCACTTTCTTCTGAATATCGCATCTCACAACTTCCTTCGCAGGCAAATGTAATAGCCGAACACATCAAGTTTGAAAACGCAAATGTAGGAACATGGACCGAACGCTTTGGCATTACGCTTACCAGCTTAGCTATCGAAAACATTGAATTCTCCACGGAGTCCCGTGAGCTCGTACGTCGTTATTCCGAAAAGAAAATGGATGTTGCTGCCTATGAGGGCATATCTACCCAGGCCGGCAACATGGCCGCCCAGCAGATGATTGCTGAAGGGGTTCGAGATCGCGGTTTAGGAGAAGGCGGTAGTATGCTCTTTGGACTCGGTTTTGCGGGTGGACTTAATCCACAAAACGCATCTGTTAAACAGGCCCCTCAAGCCAACTCAACATCAGATACCACCTCAGAAATCCCTGCAAACATGCTCACAACTGAAACCTCGTCCCTCAATGAGCAAGTCGAAACCCTCAAGAAACTCAAAGAGCTTGTTGACATGGAAATTCTTTCTCAAGAGGAATTCGACATGAAGAAAAAACAGGTTCTAGGGTTGTAGGAAGCTTGGCGCTGCAAACCGAGGATGAACGTTAGCCACGAGTCAGAAAGAGGGAGCTTTAATATGCGGGTCAAGATTTAGTTCGCTTCACTTGCAATACTTACAATGGGACATACAGAACAAAGAAGCTGTACCATCCGAAGTTGCGATTCCGTAAACGGCTACCACGGTTGCACGTAAGCCTCAATGGTGGCGTAATCAGGCACGTCGTATAGTTCCATGCTATACGGCTGGTTCTCACCAACAGAAAGCGAGTAAAGGTACTCGTTGTAACCAGCAATAATATTGCCGTTGGCATCGCGCAGCACAATATAAATTGCCGTCATCGAGCAAAGCGAAGAAAGCTGTTTGAGAGCCGCATCGCTTCCCTGGATGCTCACCGTGCCCGAAAGCGCCAAACCGCCGTAATCTGTTGTGCGAACCGTCACATCAGATGCAGAAAAGCCCACCGAATCGGTAACGCGATGTGTTTCGGTGCCTGATCCCTTAATGAGCGCAAACTCAACACGCTCAGGCACTGCATCGTCATACATAGCTTGCCCTGCAAAATAGCTTATCTGACCTGGTGCGCAAACCATCGGACCCGTCTCTTCGGAAAAAAGGACGCCGCCATCTTTGTCATAACCAACAATACGAAGCAGCGGAACTTCTACTGCCAGATCTTCACTTGTATTGTTAATACTGCAGACAAAGTGAATACAGCCATTGGAATCAGCTGACCAGCCGCTCTCCACCAGCTCTAGTGGAAACTCATCGCTCATGGGCGTGCTGGCGACATTTGCAGCAGCTGTAGTGCTGTACGCGTCGTCAGTTGCATCAGCTGCCGCATTGTCACTTTCTGATGCAGGGCTCTTGGCTGAAGTCTCCCCTGACGACGTTGCCGTCGAAGTTGCACTGGCGTTTTGTTTATCCCCATCAGCTTGGCCAAACAGGAAGAACGCCACCACACTGACAACTAGAACCGCTACAGCCACTAGTATTACAACTGCACGAACAGATAGTGCTCGATTAGCAGATGGCGCAGAAGCTGGTGCACTCGCATTCACGCCTGCATTCGCATCAGAGCTCGCAGCAGCACCTGAATT
>CAVJWJ010000065.1:0-9828 GCA_963653375.1 Roseburia sp. CAG:303 | reverse complement strand
ACGCGAACGCACCAGAGGGCGTTGGCGAAGATGGGAATGCAGAGCCTGTCGAGGATGCTGCCACAGGCGAGGCTGTAATCGTAGCTACTGACGAAACAGCTGCTAGTGGACTGAGTTCGTGCGAGGATGCGACGCTTACTGATCTCGCTGATGAGGCTCATGCGCTTGCAGATGAACAGCCTTCGTCGTTTGTTGGAGAAGCGTCCGAGCAAGAATCGGGCTGCGTAAGCCGCGTTACCATCGCGCCCGCAGCACCTGCCCACGCGCGCGTGCTAGAGGTTGGCTGCGGTACGGGCTGTATCTCCCTTTCCATTGCGACAGAACGCCCTGGTCAGGTGACCTGCATTGCTACCGACATTGAGCCGCGCGCGGTGACGCTGGCAACCAAGAACCGCGAGGCACTGGGCATAGATTCCGAGATTGTCGATTTCCGACTGGGCAATTTGGTGTCGCCCCTTAATCGCGAAACGGAGTGGGGCACCTTTGATGTGCTGGTTTCTAACCCTCCCTACATTCCCACGAGCGTGATGGAAGAACTCCCCCACGAGGTGGTAGATTTTGAGCCAGCGCTCGCGCTCGAGGGCGGCGCGGACGGACTTGATATTTTCCGCCGCCTGCTTAAAGCGGCACCGTTTATGCTGCGTCCGGGCGGTCTTTTTGCCTGCGAGCTCTTTGAGGGTGCGCTCGAGGCTGCGGCCAACCTATGCCGCGAGGCTGATATGACAGACGTGCGCATTGTGAATGATCTAACCAACCGCCCGCGCATTGTGCTTGCCCGTACTCCGCAGACATCCGCCGCTGACTAAAGTCCATAGACTACAGACCGCAAATACGCCGCAGGTGCAGGTGCGAGCCAGCTGGTAGCCTGCGCTCATCTTGAGAATCAAGGCATTTGATAGCCACTGCCTTCAGGTCAATATTGTCCTATCAATAAACCTTAGCAAATGCTAATATTAAATGCGACAAGGAGTTCCCATGCAAAGACGTGAGCTAGTTCGACTTCTTGTTGCTGCGGGATTTGTATCTATGGGCGGAACAAAGCACGAGAAGTTTTCTAACGGAAGGCGAATCGTACTAGTAAAGCGCCATCGGGAAATCCACGATCAGGAGGCTATCGCGATTCTGAGGCAAGCGGGGCTACGTTGACCTGGGGAGGGCATATGTTCTACGTGTGTGAGTTTGAGTTTGTCGACGACAGTGAGGGCTCCATTGCGGCATTTCCGCTGAATGGCTGGGACGGTGCCACATTTGGCGACAATATGGCCGATGCAGGCGAGTCAGCGGCAGATTGGCTGAGCTGCATGGTGGATGATGCGCTCATGAAGGGTGAGGACTTGCCGCCCATCTCTTTTGGTAATAAGCCTCTGCATGGTGGGCAGGTTGTTGCAATTGCTGTTTCGCGTGAACTGCACGATATACCTGCGATGACAGCAGCCGACGCCGCGCGAGAGCTTGGCGTCTCGAGTGCGCGCGTATCGCAGTTGGTGCAGGCGGGACTGCTAGAGAGCTGGAAAGAAGGCTCGCGCCGCATGATTTCTCGTGCATCTGTTGAGGCACGCAAGGCAGAAGCTCCAAAGGCAGGAAGACCCAAAGAGCTCATTTCGTAAATGTTGGCTCGCGCTTCGCGAATAGCGGTTGGCGCCTCAGGGTCATAAGCTGTAGTAAGAGGCGTCTTGCAGCTAAAGGTGCTTTACAGCTAGTGGTAGGCAGCTAATCCATAGTCCATAGACCGTAGATCTCAAACAGTTGGCTTACTTGCAGTAATCAGTCTGCGTCTCGCGCTCCACATCCCCGCATTTCCCGTCATAAAGCTGACACAGTTTGTCCCCTTGACCGAAGCTGTGTTTCCGTTTGGCGGCCTTACATATGCACTGCAAGCACGTTGCGCAGCTTCGTGGGAAAATAAGCGGCCGGACAAATTGCCACCACGTGTGGCAACAATTCGGATAAACCGTTTTACTCATGGGGGAACGTCGGAATGCAGCGCATATATCGGATAGGACAAGCGGGTCATCTTGTGGCTGGTGCTACAGATGCTGCGCGTTGTCTAACCGCCGGCGCTCTGGCGCTGCTTCCTACCGAGACGGTCTACGGCGTGGGCGTGGCTGTGGCGCCCTTTGCAACCACAAATGAGCTCCCGGCAGAGCACACGGGCTATCGCCGCATCTTCTCGCTCAAGCATCGCGAGCTCACACAGACCGTTCCCTGGCTGGTGGCAGACGAGTCGGCGCTCGACACATACGGCGCAGATGTCACCCCGGCTGCCCATGCGCTCGCTCGCGCTTTCTGGCCTGGTGCGCTTACCATTGTGGTTAAGGCAGCTGCTTGTGTTCCCGCCTTTATGCAGGCCTCCGATGGCACCGTTGCCCTGCGAGCCAGCGCGCAACCCATCATCCAGCAGCTGATCCGCGCTTGCAACTCGCCCCTGGCTGTGACGAGCGCAAACACGCACGGCAAGTCTGCTCCTGCGGCATTTGTCCAGGTAGAAAAGCGTATTCTTGCCGGCGTTGACATCGCAATAGATGCCGGCGCTACCGCATGCCAAGAGGCATCAACCATCGTTTCGTGCACGGGCGAGCACATCGTTCTGCTTCGCGAGGGCGCTATTCCTCTCGCAGGGCTCAAGCAGGCACTCGCCCAAGCCTCCCTCGATACTCAAATCCAGAAAGGATGCTGATATGCCGTTCTCCCTCAAAGACCTTGGCTTGGTAGACACCCTATCTGCTCCGCGTGGCAGCAACTACATCATGGCTCTCGACTCGGGCACTACCTCTGTGCGCGCCGTCATTGTGGACGAGTACGGCTGCATCGTAGCGCAGGCATCCAAGGCGCTCAGCACCACCTACCCGCACCCCGGTTGGGTGGAGCAGGATCCTATGGAAATCCTGGCTTCCCAGATCGCCGTCATGATGGAAGTCCAGTTCAAGAGCGGCATTCACTCCGACAGCATTGCTGCCATTGGCATCTCTAACCAGCGTGAAACCACCGTGGTGTGGGACCGCGACAGTGGCCAGCCCATCCACAATGCCATTGTGTGGCAGTGCCGCCGCACCTCCGACATTGCCGACCGTCTGATTGTGGAGGGCCACGCCGACGAGATTCGTCAAAAGACAGGTCTTATGCCCGACCCGTATTTCTCGGCCACCAAAATCAGCTGGATTCTCGACAATGTGAGCGGCGCGCGCGAGGCTGCCGAGGCTGGCGAGCTCATGTTTGGCACCGTGGATACCTGGCTCATTTATAACCTCACGGGCGGCGTAACGTACGCTACCGACTACACCAACGCCAGCCGCACGATGCTCTTCAACATCCATACGCTGGACTGGGACGACGACCTGTTGGGCTACCTGAACATTCCGCGCTCCATGATGCCCGAGGTGCGCTGGAGCTCCGGCGACTTTGGCCGCGTTTCGAGCGAGATTATGACCCACATGCCGCCCATCATGGGCGTGGCGGGCGACCAGCAGGCCTCGCTGTTTGGTCACTGCTGCTTTGAGCCGGGCGATACAAA
Organism: Roseburia sp. CAG:303; assembly: GCA_963653375.1. Lineage (GTDB taxonomy): Bacteria > Actinomycetota > Coriobacteriia > Coriobacteriales > Coriobacteriaceae > Collinsella. Next base: position 6,317 of record CAVJWJ010000065.1, on the reverse strand, counting down.
GAACACCTACGGCACGGGCTGCTTCATGCTCATGAACACTGGCGACAAGGTTGTTGAGTCTGAGCACGGCCTGGTCTCTACCATTGGTATTGCCGAGAGCGGCAAGATTAGCTACGCGCTCGAGGGTTCCATCTTCCACGCGGGTTCTGTCATGCAGTGGCTACGCGATAAGCTAGGCATCATTGCCAGTGCGGGCGAGACGGCTGCCATCTGCCGCTCGGTTGATAGCAACGAGGGCTGCTACCTGGTGCCGGCCTTTAGCGGCTTGGGTGCTCCGTGGTGGGATGCCAACGCGCGTGGCATGATTTGTGGCCTCACTACGGGCTCGGACCGCTCAACCATCGTGCGTGCTGCCTGTGAGTCCATGGCCTACCAGAGCTACGATGTCTTGCGCGCCATGGAGGCGGACTCGGGCATCCATCTCACCAGTCTTTCGGTTGACGGCGGCGCCTCGCGCAACGAGTTCATCATGCAGTTCCAGGCCGACCTCCTAGGCATCTCCATTGTGCAGACCGAGGCAATTGAGACTACGGCTTTGGGTGCAGCCTACCTGGCAGGCCTTGCCGTGGGCTATTGGGAAGACCACGAGGACCTCATGCAAAACCTGAGCGAGGCCAAGACCTTTGAGCCCTCGGGCGACCCGCAGACCATCGCGGCAAACCTCATGGGTTGGCACGATGCTGTGGCGCGCACAAGGACTACGCGCTAACCGGCCGCCGCGCGTGCTACAGTTGCTCCTAACAGTTTCTTGCGGCCCCGCGGTCGCGCAGCTAGAAAGGACGCACCTATGCGCGTAGCAATCGCATCCGACCACGCCGGTTTTGAGCAGAAGCAGCAGCTCGTTGACTACCTGGCACAGGAACTGGGCCAGGACGTGATGGACCTTGGCCCCGATTCCGACGATCGTGTTGATTACCCCGACTACGCCAACAAGGTGGCTCAGGCTGTCTCTGCAGGCGATGCTGAGCGCGGCGTGCTTGTGTGCGGCACGGGCATTGGCATGGCGCTCACGGCCGACAAGGTCTCTGGCATCCGCGCTTCTTCTATCACAACGCCGGAGTTTGCCCAGCTCTTCCGCGAGCACAACGATGGCAACGTGTTGTGCCTTTCGGGTCGCTTTGTGGAGCCCGAGGTCAATAAAGCCTGCATCAAGGTCTTTTTAGAGACGGAGTTTGGCGGCGGTCGCCATGCACAGCGCGTGGCCAAGATTATGGCAAACGACGAGCTGTAGACTAGAGCTGCCCTCGCTACGTTGGGTCTTGCTGCAATGAGTCTCGCGCGCACCTCTCTAGCGCAGTTGCGCCTCGCGCGACCCAGTGCGCCTCGTGCCGCGCCCGCGCCTTACACCCAGCATCCACCAGGCCAAGCTCATTTGCCCCGCAGTACACACACATATATATAAGTAAGAGAAAGAAGCGACTCACCTATGACAAACAATATCGACATGTCGCGTGTAACCGTCGTTGACCATCCCATGGTGCAGCACAAGCTCTCTATCATGCGCGATGTGCGCACCGGCTCCAAGCAGTTTCGCGAGCTTGTGCGCGAGCTGGCGCTCTTTGAGGGCTACGAGGCTACGCGCGATTTTCCGCTTGAAGATGTAGAAGTCACCACACCCATCTGCACTACTACGGCCAAGCAGATTGCGGGCCGCAAGGTGGCTATCGTTCCCATCCTGCGCGCGGGCCTGGGCATGGTGGATGGCCTGCTTGAGCTGGTGCCTGCGGCACGCGTGGGCCACATTGGCATGTATCGTGACGAGGTAACGCACGAGCCGCATGAGTATTACTGTAAGTTGCCCGGTGATATCGACCGTCGCACCTGCTTGGTGGTCGACCCCATGCTTGCTACAGGCGGTTCTGCGGTGGCTGCTATTAACTATCTGCGCGCGCAAGGTGTCAAAGATGTGCGTCTGCTGGTGCTTATCGCGGCCCCAGAGGGAATCGAGGCGGTGCTTGCTGCAGACCCGGATGTTCGTTTGTTTACGTGTTCTGTCGATGAGCGCTTGAACGAGAACGCCTATATCGTGCCCGGATTGGGGGACGCGGGTGACCGAATCTTTGGTACGAAATAAACCGTAAAATCAAAAGCGGTTTAGTAAGGCCCCTCACCCCAAGCGGGTGAGGGGTCACTTTTTTGTAAAAATCTCACCGCCTGCGCGCGATTTTAGGACGCTCACCGCACAAATGCGTATTGTGCCCACTGTAATCCAGCTATACACAGGCACAATGGGCACCGCGGGCCGGAAGTCGGCAAGTGCCCGTGGAGGGGGATGCGCCAACTGCATCACAGGCAAAGATGTTCAACATGTGTTGATTATCACAACTCTGTGTCAGCGCGTCGGAGCCTTCTCCAAAGCACCACCAACTACCTGCCCTTTTGTTAGCTGTAACGGCTTTTTATATGACGTAACGTCAAAGTCGGACGGTTGATTTTTGGGTTTTTGTCCCTAAAATAGGTGCATCGTCTGCGGGGTCTTGATGCGCGTACGTATTAAGAGCCGGGAAAGGGGAGTACATGCTGGAGCTTAATCTGGCAGTTCACGGTCCCTTTATCTTGGTTGGCCTCGCCGTCGGCGTGCTTGCGTTTCTTCCGCTGTGGCTTGCCTTGGCTCCAGTGATAAAGCGTGGGCGCGATGCCAATATGGCAAAGGGAATGCTGGGAGTTGCGGCTTCGTTCGTAATTCTGCTTCTTGGAGTTGTGTTGGTGCATCTTCTGTTCAGTGGCGTGCTTGTCGCGTTTCTGGCAGGCGAGCTCGGCGGATTTTTCGCCGGGTGGATCGTGGTCGCGTGCACTGTCATTGCGGCCGAGTAGGAAAGTTGCCGCCGGCGTCTACGGTGGCATAAGAAAGGTGGAATCTTGGACGCATTCGCCAAGCTCCCAGATGCAATTGCAGAGCTCGTCTCCGAGTTCTCATCGACGCCTGTTGTTGGCAACCTTAATGCTGGTCTTACCCAGTATTCTTTTTGGCTGCTCATCTCTGCCGTCGTGCTTCTGGCGCTTATTTTCACGTTTGTGAAAAAGCAGTCCGTGGCCCCCAAGGGCTTCTTTGTGAACGGTGTCGAGTGGGTTATTGAGTACGTTGAAGACGACATTGCCAAGGGCGTTGTCGGCAGCAACTGGCGCACGCACTTCCCGTTTTTGGCCACGCTGTTCTTCTTCATTCTCATCAACAACTTCATTGGTCTGGTTCCTGGTATGAAGCCTGGTACCGGTGCCATTGGTTGTACGGCAGCCGTAGCTCTCGTGTCGTTTATTTACTTCATTTACTTTGGCGTAAAGAAGCACGGCGTCTTTGGCTACCTCAAGAGCCTGGCTCCGGCGGGTGTGGCCTTCCCCATGAACATCTTTGTATGGGTTATCGAGGTCTTCTCCCTGTGCCTGCGCTTGGTTACGCTGGCTGTTCGTCTGTTCTGCAACATGTTTGCTGGCCACATTGTTATGGGTTCGTTTGCCATCATGGCAACCATTTTTGCCCAGCCGTTGCTTGAGCACTTCACAGCCATGAATGCCGTGGGCGCTCTGCCCAGCATCGCATGGGTACTCATTCTGCTCATCATCTACGCGGTAGAGCTTATCGTTGCCTTTGTTCAGGCATACGTCTTTACCGTCCTGTCTGCGGTCTACATTCAGATCGCCGAGGCCGACGCTCACTAGAGCGCGCCTCATATATTTGGTGTCTTGGGGCGCGGCTTCCCGCACGTCCCTTGCTACATAGGTAATCATGCGCACATGCGCACGACAAAGGAGGAATCGTGGGAGTTATCGGATATGGTCTTGGCGTAATTGGTGCCGGTCTCGCTATCGGTCTTGCAGCATTTGGCGCCACCAACGCAATGGCTCGCCAGCCCGAGATCCAGGGCCGTGCTTTTACTGTCTTCATTCTGGCGTCTGCCTTTACCGAGGCTCTGGGCCTCATCGGCTTCGTCGTTACGCTGATCTCCTAGGGAAGTCGCATACCGTGTCCCAGAAGGAGAACAACATGAAGCACATCAACCGCGCAACCGCCTGCGCTGCCATTTCGGGCGCCCTGCTCGCAATGCCTGCGTACGCGTTTGCCGAGGAGTCTTCCAATAAGGCAGACATCCTCATCCCTAAGATGGCTGAGTTTGTCCCCGCCCTCATCGCGTTTTTGATCATCTGGATTGTGCTTGCCAAGTTTGCTTGGCCGCAGATTCTTGCCATGATGGACGAGCGCGGCAAGCGTATCCAGGAGAGCCTGGACGAGGCCGAGGCTACCAAGCAGAAGGCCATCTCTTCGCGCAAGGAGTACGACGAGCTGGTTACCGATGCTCGCCGTAAGTCTGCCGATATCATCCTCGAGGCCCGCAAGGACGCCGAGGGCGAGCGCGCTCGCATCATTGAGGCAGCTCACAAGGAGGCCGAGGACATCATCGCTAAGGCTCATGCTAATGCCGAGGCTGAGCGCAACGCTATCTACGCTGCTGCTACCACCTCCATTGCAGACCTTTCCGTCTCCGTTGCGTCCAAGATTGTGGGCCAGACGCTCAGCTCTGACGACGAGCAGCGCGCCCTCATCGAGCGCTACATCAAGGAAGCGGGTAGCCTGAATGCCTAATAGCCGCATGCAGGACAAGGTAATCCAGACCTATGCGCGCTCCCTCATGGAGGCTGCAAAGGCCGAGGGCCACGAGTTCCGCGATCTCAAGGAGCTCGAGAGCATCGCTGGTGCTACGCCCGAGGTTATTGCTGTGGTCGGTTCTTTGTTCAAGCGCGGCCAGCTCGACCTGCTTCCTCAGATTGTTGCCTCGTACAAGGCAATGACCGAGGAAGACGAGGACGTGGTGGGCGTAACCGTCACAACGGCCGTTCCGCTCGACGACGAGCTGCGCCGCACTCTCACCGAGAAGTGCGAGGGCGACCTTGGCCGCAAGGTCTTCCTGATTGAGAAGGTCGACCCTTCTATTATCGGAGGTCTCGTTATCGAGGCTCGCGGCCAGCGCCGCGACGTCTCGGTCAAAACGCAGCTGCGTGCTGCGCGCGAGGCCCTCGTCTCTACGAATATTGATAACGGAGGTGAAGCCTAATCATGTCACAGATCAATGCAGAGAGCATTGCGGCCGCACTGGCCGAGAAACTCGACAGTCTGACAGCGACCGTTGACACGCAGGAGGTTTCCCATGTCGACGAGGTTGGCGACGGTATTGCCCGCGTCTCTGGACTGCGTGGCGCCATGGCCGGCGAGCTGCTGGAATTTAAGAGCAGCGAGACTGGCGAGACCGTGTATGGCCTTGCTCAGAACCTCGACCGCGATGAGGTTGGCGCCGTTCTGTTTGGCGCAGTAGACATCATCAAGGAAGGCGACGAGTGCCGCACCACCGGTCGCATCATGGACATCCCTGTAAGCCGCGCTATGCTCGGCCGCGTTGTAAACCCGCTGGGCCAGCCTATCGACGGCCAGGGCGAGATTCGCGCCACCCATACGCGCCCTATTGAGTTCAAGGCCCCCGGTGTTATCGACCGTACCCCTGTGTGCGAGCCGGTGCAGACTGGTCTTTTGGCTATCGACTCGATGATTCCTATTGGCCGCGGCCAGCGTGAGCTCATCATTGGCGACCGTAAGACGGGTAAGACTGCCATTGCCATTGACGCGATTCTGAACCAGCGTGGCAAGGACATGATCTGCGTCTATGTAGCCATTGGTCAGAAGGCCTCTACGGTTGCTAACATTCGCGAGACCTTGAAGCAGCACGGTGCACTCGACTACACCATTATCGTTTCTGCTACCGCTGCCGACTCCGCTCCTATGCAGTACATCGCTCCTATGGCTGGTGCTGCAATTGGCGAGTTCTTTATGTATAACGGCGAGAACGGCGAGCCTGCCTCGGCTGATAACCCCGGCGGCCACGTGCTCGTTATTTACGATGACCTCTCCAAGCAGGCAGTTGCTTACCGTCAGATGTCGTTGACGCTGCATCGTCCGCCCGGACGTGAGGCCTATCCTGGCGATATTTTCTACCTGCACTCTCGTCTGCTGGAGCGCGCGTGCAAGCTTTCGCGCGAGAACGGCTATGGCTCGCTGACGGCTCTGCCGATCATCGAGACCCAGGACGGCGACGTCTCGGCCTACATTCCTACCAACGTGATTTCCATCACCGACGGTCAGATTTATCTGCAGTCCGAGCTCTTCTTCCAGGGTCAGCGCCCTGCTGTTGACGTAGGCATTTCTGTGTCTCGCGTTGGTGGCTCTGCTCAGACTAAGGCTATGAAGCAGGTCTCCGGCTCTCTGCGCCTTGACCTGGCTGCTTACCGCGAGCTCGCAGGCTTTACGCAGTTTGGCTCCGACCTGGACGCCG
>CAVJWJ010000064.1:7306-9964 GCA_963653375.1 Roseburia sp. CAG:303 | reverse complement strand
CCAAGTCTTATCACCGCCTGACGCGAAAATGCACCCACAGCGGGTATCATTAACAGCAAGCAGCCCAAACCAAAGGGAGTTTTAATCATGAAGACCATGATTTTGTATCGTTCCAAGCACCACGGCAACACCAAGAAACTCGTGGACGCCATCATGGCACAAGATTCCGAGGTCGAGGCCATTGACATCACCACGATTGATAAGAACGCAGAAGAGCTGGACCTCTCCGCTTATCCACTCGTTGGCATAGCTTCGGGCATTTACTACGGCAAGTTTGATGCCACCCTGGCACGCATCATGCAAAAGTCCGTACACGACGGCTATATGGTTTTTGGCTTGATGACTTACGGTGGTAGGAACAAGTGGTACGGTCGCGAGATTGAAGGCATCGCACGCACTCAGCGCGCCACCTACGTGGGCACCTACGGATGCTTTGGTTACGACACCTTTGGCCCCTTTAAGCTGGTGGGCGGCCTGATGAAAGATCACCCCACCCCTGACGAAATCCAGGGTGCCGCCGACTGGTATAACCGTCTTATCGAAGAGTACGGCGGACCTATTCAAGACGAGTACAAGAAACGTCGCAAGCGCGAAGAATGGAACGCCGCGCACCCCGACCCCAGCATGGGCGCAAAGCTCAAGAACACGGCGCGTCACATAGCAGGCTTGGGCAAGAAGTAATCCAAGCAAACCCGCAGGGTTTCCTTCGATTGCCTTAGCTGAGTGCAACTGAAAATCACGAAAATAGAGCAGCAAAGAGGGTCTCAGATTATTTCCCTGAGCGATTCCGCAGCCCGCAGGGCGAGGACAGCGAAGGGGAAAATCTGAGACCCTCCTTGTATGAGCTATGACTTTGGGTGCCTTAGAGGCTCGTGACCTCAATCGAAGCGAACACCTCGTCCCAGGCCGACATTACTAGGTGTCCCGTCTGGGGATCCATGGCGTTCAGCTTGCCGCAGGTATTGCCCCAGCGCAGCACGTCCTCATCGTCCAAGCCGGCAGCAATCGCGTGAGCAAAGCCGGCGATGGTCGAGTCGCCCGAACCCGTAGCGTTCACAGCCTCAATAGCCGGCGTTGTCACGCGGTAGCCATGACCTTCGTGGAAGGCAACCGCACCTGCGCCACCCATGGTCACAACCACCCAGGGAATTCCTGCAAAGCGCTCGTCATTTGCAAGCACCTGCTCAAGCTCGCCCAAATCATCGGGAGTAAAAGAGGTTCCCAACAGGCCGTTAATCTCAGAGAGATTGGGCTTGATAAGCATTGGCTTTACCTCTGCACCTAGCACGGCGTCAAGCGATGCGCCCGAAGTGTCAAGCAACACTGGAACACCCGCCTCGCGCGCTACACGCACAAGAGAAACGTAGTAGCCCTTGTCGATTCCCGCAGGCAAGCTACCCGAAATGGTCACACAGTCCGCGCGGGAAACCAACTCGGCAAACTTTGCGTCAAACGCTGCAGTCTCTTCAGCCGAGACCGTGGGGCCACTCTCTAAAAACTCCGTCTGGGCGCCGTCGTGCAGCACAGCAATACAAATGCGGCTCTCACCTGCAATTGTCACAAAGTCATGCGGAATGCCATCGTCGTCCATGCGGTCGGCCAAAAACTCGCCCATGTGGCCACCAAGAAGACCCGTTGCCAGCACGTCATCGCCCAGTTGGCAAAGCACGCGGCTCACATTGAGCCCCTTGCCACCAGCGGTCTTTTGCGGCACCACGCGGTTTACGTCGTCAACCACCAGATGATCAATCGAATAACGTGTATCGATTGAAGGGTTCATCGTTACGGTAAGAATCATTGCGCTCCCCTATTCACCTACAGGAACATGCACGCCACCCAAATAGGTATCGGCAAGCGTCAGGTCCTCGTTGAGCACAACAAAGTCTGCGCAGCGGCCCGGCTTAATGAAGCCGCAGCGGTCATCAATGTGAGCCGAACGCGCCGGCACCTCAGTGCCCATGCGAATAGCCTGCTCTGCAGAAACAATGTTCCAGTCGTACACGTTTTTAACCACGTCGCACATCACTGCTACAGAACCAGCTAGGCTCGAGCCGTCACGCAGATAGCACACGCCATCGCGCATAACCACGGGCAGGCCACCGCTCATGTACTCGCCAGCAGGCATACCGCCGCAACCCAAGCAGTCGGTGATAAGAACCACATGGTCCCAGCCCTTAGCACGTACGAGCGCCTCAACAGCAGCGGGCATCACATGATGACCGTCGGCAATAACCTCAGCATAGGTCTCGGGCGTCACCATGGCGCAACCCACAATACCTGGGTCGCGATGATGCAGGCCGCGCATGCCGTTGTAGGTGTGCGTAAAGCAAGTAGTGCCTGCATTAACGGCGGCGAGTGCCTGGTCAAACGTGGCGTCGGAGTGGCCAATAGAGGTCACAATGCCCTCGGCAGCAAGCGCGGCAATGTACTCCAAGGAGCCATCGTGCTCAGGCGCAAGAGCGCTCTTCACAATGCGTCCGCCCGCAGCCTCCTGCCAATCTGCAAAAAGCTCATAGGCCGGATCAATCAAAAACGCCGGGTTCTGTGCACCAACATGCTTTTGCGTAAAGAACGGACCCTCCAGGTACACGCCCTGGATACGCGCACCCATAAACTCATCTGCACGGGCATCGTCAGCCTCGGCAATAGCAGCGCATG
>CAVJWJ010000064.1:0-6592 GCA_963653375.1 Roseburia sp. CAG:303 | reverse complement strand
CGGGTGTAAGCGCAGTTGTTCACAAAAACAAACAGCAGGGTCTTATCGTCAACAAAGGACTTAGGCCCGTGACGATAGCCCATGGAAGTGTCGTACGACGTAGCAACAAGGCCGTGAGCAAGCTCGAGAATCTTGAGCTGAGCCTCCTGAGCCAAGCCACCAAAAGCACCAGAGCCCAGATAGGTTACGCGGTTAAAGTCGCCAGCCATAAAGTCGGCAATCTCGCTCTCACGCTCAACAACGTTCTCACCCATAGCGGCAGCAGTCTTTACCCAAGACTCCTTCTCCTCCATAGAGGCGGTGTCAAAGATCAGGGTTGAGAGCAGCTCCATGCAGGAATAGCTGCCCGTCATAGCAAAGCCCTTGTCGTTTGCACGCGGAATCAGGATGGTAAAGGCGTTGGGGTCGTCAGCAGACTCAACAGCAAGCTTGCCCTCAGGAGCGCAGGTAAGGTTCAGGAACTTGATGTTGTGGCACACCTTGCGAGCCACATCCACAGCAGCGAGGCTCTCAGGGCTGTTGCCCGAGCGTGCAAAGGAAACCAGCAGCGTGGGATCCTCGGGACGCAGAAAATCAAGCGGAGCAGAAACAATATCAGTGCTTGCGATAGGCTTGAAATCGTAGAGGTCGGAGTCGCCCGCGTGACGCAGATACGGAGCGCAGGTGTCGCCCACGTAATCGGAAGTGCCAGCGCCCGTAAAAACAACGCTCAGACGACCCTCGCCCATGGCGCGAGCCTCAGCCAAGAACGCCTCAACGGCCTCCTTGTTCTCCTTATAGATGTTCAGGGTATCCAGCCACAGCTCGGGCTGCTGCTTAATCTCGAGGGTGGTGATATCAGCACCCATAGCCTTCAGTTCTTCAAGGTTTTTCTCGAACATATTGATACCTCTCTTTCTCAATAAACCCTTTTATAAGGGATTATAGTTTTCTGTTGGTTATCTGGTAGTAACCAGTTTAGACAATGCAAACACTTCAAGTATTTTTCATTGTCCGTATTGCTAATCGTTCCGATAGTGGAAGACCTTGTATTTAAATTGATCGGCACGGGCAACAGAGAGCGTGTATTCAACAATCTCGTTGCGGGTGTTATAGGTGGTTCGCACCAGGTCGAGGACAGGTGCCCCCTCCCCAATGTCTAACAGGCGCGCATCGGCTGGTCTTGCAATACTTGCAAAGAACTCCTCTTCTGCCACGCGAATCTTTTCTTGGTAGTCGACCTCAATTACCTCGTAGAGAGGCTTTGCCTCAAGCAGAGGCCGCTTCAGGGTAATAAACTTGCGCAAAGGCAAATAGGTGCGCTCGACCATCATGGGCATATCATCGGCAGAGCGCAAGCGCTTTAGCTTAAAGAGCTTTTCACCCAAACGCACGCCCATATGCTCCACGAGGTTCTTATCGGCCTCAATCTCGGCAAACTCAAGAATCGTTGTCTTGGGATCGCGGCCCATCTCGCGCATTTGGTCGGTAAAGCTATACGACTGAGTAAGGTTCGCCGCCTGCACGGAGCGGTCAGCCACGAAGGTACCGCGTCCATGCTGGCGAACGACCAAACCAAGGCTCTCCAGCTCCTGCAGAGCCAGACGAACCGTGGTACGCGAAAGCCCGTAGCGCTCCGAGAGCTCACGCTCCGACGGAAGCATGTCGCCAGCCACGCACTCATGCTCAATCTTCTCAGTCAAAATATCGACTAGCTGATCGTACAGAGGTTGTTTGCGTGTTCCGAGCGCCATTGTGCTACCTCGCTTTCAAAAAACTCACGGGAGATTGCTCCCACACGGGCCATTGGGGTGAGCCCGAAAACGGGGCGCGCAGCTTACGCCACACGCCCCGTATCTGGCAAAACTTACCAGATGCTGGTCCACAGATCGAAGGGACCTGCGCCCAGAATACCCAGGACGAAGAGCAGGAGAATGCCCTTGGTCGGGGTCCAGTTGTACTTCGAGAAGAGGAAGAACAGCAGGAGGGTAAGCAGCAGCGGAACGAGCTTAGGAACGATGGTGTTCAGCGTGTCAGCCACGGAGAAGGAAACCGGAGTCTCGGTGACCGTCATGTAGGTCACGGAGGTCATGCCGTTGCCAAGGTCGGTTACGCCAGCGGTGACAGCGTTGCCGTCAGCATCGGTGCCAACGAGCTCGTTGCCGTCGGTGTCCAGCATACCCATGGTGCCAGCCTCAGCAGCCTCGGTGTCCACCGGCTCCATTTCCTCGAAGAGGATGGAATCCTCAGCCGAGACAATGCAGGTGGTAGCAGAGAGGCCACGAGTAGTGCCATTGGGGATCTGGAGATTGATCTGGGTGCCACCCATGGTGACAACCAGGCAGCCCACGACGAAGACGCCCATGATGGAGGCAGCGCGGGTGAAGGCCTGCATGTTAGCAGTCAGAGCGTCAATGGCGCTGGTGCCCAGCTTGTAGGACCAGTTCATGAGCCAGAAACGCAGGGCAAACTGAACCACGTTGAAGATCAGCAGGAAGATGATCGGGGCTGCAGCGTTGCCGTTGATAGCCATGTTGGAGGTGATGCCAGCCGTGATAGGCACAAGCGTCAGCCAGAACAGGGCGTCGCCGATACCGCCAAGCGGGCCCATTGCGGCCACGCGGACGGCGCGGATGGTGGGGATGTCCACCTTGTTCTGCTCAAGGGAGAGCACGATACCCATAACAAAGGTTACGAGGAACGGGTGGGTGTTGAAGAACTCCAGGTTGTGGCTCATGGAAGCCGCAAGGTCGTTCTTGTTGGTGTGGATCTTCTGAAGACCCGGGAGGATGGAGTACAGCCAACCAGCGGCCTGCATACGCTCGTAGTTAAACGAACCCTGCAGGAAGCAGGAACGCCAAGCCATCTTGTTAAGGGTGGCCTGATCAAGCTGCGGAGCAGGAGTCAGATCCTCATAGTGCTCCGGGATCACATAATTAGATGCCATCTTCGAAGTCACCTCCGTCAGAAACAGCCGCACCCTTCAGCTCGGTCTGCTGCTGGAAGTCCCAGAAAGCAATACCAAAGCCGATGAGGGCGAGGATGAGCAGGGCAGGGGTCGCCAGAGAGTCGTTGGCGACGGTGATGAGCGCCAGACCAAAGCCCATGAGGAAGAAGCCCCACATATCGCGGGACATCATGACCTTCAGCAGGACGGCGAAGCCGACGAAGCGCATCATGCCACCAGCAGCGGACAGACCAGTCTGCAGCCAGCCAGGGATCGAAGAGGCGATGGTCTGACCGATCGTAGCGCCAGCGATGAAGAACAGCGTGACAACGATAGCGAAGATCAGGCCAAGCAGAGCCATGGCGAAGTAGTTCAGGCGCTCGATGCCCTTGACGTCCGCGTTGTGAGCCATGTTGTCGGCCGTGGACATAAGCGGGGACATGAGGGTGAACACCAGGGTAACGCCAAGCTGACCAAGCAGTGCGAAGGGCACAGCGAGGCCAACAGCAGCGTTGGGCTCAAGACCAGAAGCAATGGCCAGAACAGCAGCCATAATGCCACCGATAACGGCGTTAGGCGGCTGAGCGCCACCGATCGGCATGTTACCGATCGTCATGAGCTGGTAGGTACCGCCAACCAGAAGGCCAGTGTTAAGATCACCAAGGATCAAACCAATGACGGCACCGGTGACGATGGGCTGATAGAGAGACTCCAAGAAGTTGAACTGGTCGATAGCCGCGATAAACGTGACGATGAAGACCAATGCGACCTGAATAACGGAGTATTCCATCTTGCTCCTCCTTTCAAAAAACTACGCATTGTATTGAACAAACACATGCCGGATAAACCAGCAGTCATAGATATCTACAAGCAACTCTTAGCTGAACAGCTTGTTGATATCCTCCGCCGGCGTGCTCGGTACACGCCTGATTTCAAGCTCCACCCCCAATTCCTGAAGCTCTTTGAAAGCGGCGACGTCGGCGTCGTCGACGGCAACGCTGGTGGCTACCTGTCGCTTGCCCTCCGACATATGCATGTTGCCGATATTGACCTTGCGTATAGGCACCCCGCCCTTGACGAGCTTAAGCACGTCGGTCGGGTTCTCGGCCACGATAAAGATGTGCTGCTTGGGGCTGGCCTTGCCAATCACGTCGATTGTCTTCTGCAGCGAGAAGAAACGCGTGGCAACGCCTGCAGGTGCAGCCATCTTCATGAGGTTCTGACGCATGGTGTTGGTCGCAACATCGTCGTTAGCAACGAGGATGAGGTTCGAACCCAAGGTGGAGTTCCACTGGGTAGCGACCTGACCATGAATCAGTCGGTTATCGATACGGGTAAGGAGAATGTTGGGCTCTGCCATAGTGATACGCATCCTTTCTAGTCTGCTGTGCTATCTGATTGGGTTCGCATATTCGAGCCCAAACGGTAACCTTGTGAGCGCTACTTGCTAATCTGCTGAATTGCGTAGCGCGAGACATCAATCACAGCGCCGGAACGAACCTTTACCTCGACTTTGTCTCCGTTGACACTCTTGACCGTTCCGTAAATGCCGCCGGCAAACATAATCTCTTGGCCAGGGGCAAGCTCTACATGGAGCTCTTCGAAGTACTTCTGCTTGCGCTTAAGACCAATGCGCGACCAAATGAGGTAGACAGCAGCCATAATGAGCAGCAGAACAGCCAGCGAAATCGAGGAAGCCAGGATACTCTGGCCGAAGTCGGCGCTCATTAGATGCCCTCCTCGTCGTCATCAAAATCATCGGAGACAGGCGCGGGATCGAGCTGCTTATGAACGATGCCACCCTGTCCAACCGCAACAGCTTGGTCGGCCAAGTCGGAAAGGTCGGCGCCGTCACGCGTAAGTACGAGCTCAAGCAGCATGGGAAGGTTGGTTCCTGTTACAACCTCAATGTTGTCGAGGTCCTGCGAAATCATCATTGCCTGATTGAACGGAGTGCCACCCAGCAGGTCTACAAATACAAGTACGCCCTCGCACTCAGCGTGCATCTTCTCAATGGCAGCACGAAGCTCGTCACCGTACTCAGCGGCTCGGTCTCCCTCGAAAGGCACAATTGCAAATGCAGGCTGCTCGCCGGCAACCATGTCGATAGCGCTTGCAAGTCCAGTAGAGAATTGGCCGTGGCCCGTCAGAATGAAACCGATCATCCAGTGCCGTCCTTTCACTTAATCCAGCTACGCTTTGAAGTGTTTTATTACAACCACCTAAAACGTTCTGTGTGGCAACTGGTAGTAACCACGTTATCAGTTGACTGAATTATATCAGCTGTGGACATTTCGTTAACGCAATTGAGTCTACGGCGGAAGCACTACCGTTTGACTCAATAATTCGACCGTTTACCTTATGGCAACACTTCTACCTGCGGTTTTGAAACGGTTCTGAAACATTGTTCATCGAATTTCTTTCGCTGCGCGTTTTCGATTTCTGGCGCAAGGCCGATATTACGAGTCCATTAACATGCAGCTAGGATATGGAGAGCTCAAGATTGGTATTATTACCTGAATACCAGTATTTCGACTAATTAACCCTCCGCGCAAGGAAAATATTTCTTGCCAAAAAGCTCTCTAACACGCCGTTCAACCTGCGAAAAAAGCCGATGAACGGCACATCTCGCACAGCGAAGCCTCAAGGCTGCCCGTATATACGCCCCACTATCTAACCAGCCCAGTTCCTGAATGCGCTACGTCACCACGCCTCAGAGACGCAAGATTAATAGCCCCTCCCCTTGCCTCACAAGTTGAAGAAGACCTTAGATTTTCCTCCTCGCGAGAATGTCATGTTAACTGCGAAGCTCCTAGATTTTCTCCTTCGCTGGTCCTCGCCCTTCGGGCTGCGGAATCGCTCAGGAGAATAATCTAGGAACTTCTCACTCGGAACGTAAACAGAGCAAAAAGCGATGAAACACTGTTTCTCTTGCTGCCACTTTACTCTTTATTGTGATTCAGACCCGATTTTGGGACGCAAATTCTGAAGCAGCCAAGTAGCCTCGCTCAATAAACAACAAAATCCCAGTTGGGAGCCATCTCAATTGAAGGTCTACTTACCCCCATTCAATTTTGCGTCCCAAAATCGTAGTTAGATTTTCTGGCTAGACTCTACAGGTATCTAAAGACCTCCCCATTGAGGCTGAAAAGGCTACTTTGCACTGAAAAGCATCTCTTTGCGAATTTAGACATTAGACAAGGAGGGCTCAGATTATTCTCCTGAGCGATTCCGCAGCCGCGCAGCGGCGAGGACCAGCGAAGGAGAAAATCTGAGCCCTCCATCCCATAGCTTTGAAAAACGAAAGGCTCCCATTGCTGGGAGCCTTTTTAGTATCGATGGAGCCAACGAGCGGATTCGAACCGCTGACCTACGCATTACGAGTGCGTTGCTCTACCAGCTGAGCCACGTTGGCGTATCAACGAATGCATATGTTAGGGGAAAGAACGTAAACGCGCAAGACCCCGGCTGCATGTTGCAGAAATAGCTCGAAGGACTGGGTCCTGCCAGCCGCTAGACAGCCACGTAAGCCTTCGCGTCCTACTCCCCTGCGTGACCAAGCGCAGTAATAACGCCGCGGATAACAGCCTGCGTAGAAGCAGAAGCTTTCTCGGCTGCGGCAAGAGCATCTTCAAAGCTGTTATCAATCATGCCTGCCTTGTTGGT
>CAVJWJ010000063.1:0-10019 GCA_963653375.1 Roseburia sp. CAG:303 | reverse complement strand
GGCTCTGCATTCCCATCTTCGCCAACGCCCTCTGGTGCGTTCGTGTCTTCATCGACACCCGCATGTCCAAAGACCTCATCAGCGGGCGCCGCGCCCTGAAGACCTTCTTCCTCAGAAGTCTCGCGCACCAGCGCCGCCGCTCTTTCAGCCTTGCGAGCTGCTTCTACCTCAGCGTTCCACGGCAGCTCAACGCGCGCCTTGGGCGCGCGTGATTCCGCGCCCAAAACCTCCTGGTCAAGAAAGCTCAGGACTTCCTCTACCAGCATCTCGGTCTCGGGGCGTGGAATCAAAACGCCAGGCTCACACGAAACATCAATGGTCCTGAACGAAGTCTCGCCTGTGATGTACTGCAGCGGCTCGCCCTTCGCGCGACGCACGACAGCCTGATGCATAAAAGAAAGCTCATCTTCGTTCAGCGGCCTATCAAAGCCGGTATAGAGCCCAACACGCGAAAGCCCCGTTGCCGCCGTCAGAAGCCACTCGGCCGAGAGGCGCGGACGCTCAATGCCGCGACGGTCGAGATATTCGCTCGTCCAATCCAAGCACTGCTTTACGTTCCAGTCTTTACCAGCCATGTCCAACTCCGTCCGGTGAACCTCGGGGATTTCCGTGATGCGATTCTAAAACAGCCTCTCTAAAAGACTTCCAAAAAGCAAGAATTGCAGGTAAACAGGCCTTTCAACACGAAGCAAACACGCAACCTTATTCGAAATTCCGCCTTATCTAACAGAAATCCAACACGCGCAATCCAGCCTCGTCTCGAGCTTTGACTATAGTTCGCCCGCCAAATCAACTACCTTGAGCGTCTTTCCCAAAGGTGCCAATATTTTAAGAAGCGTATCGAGTCGAGGAATCGATTTGCCTGATTCCAGCCGTGCAATAACAGGCTGCTTAATGCCAGACATTTCGCCTAACTCTGCCTGAGACACGCAGGCAACGTGACGCGCCTCACGAACATCTTCCAAGGTGCGGTCGAGCTCTTTTACAACAACCTGGAATGCACAACCATTTTCGTACACTTCTTCCGAAGCCAAATCTATTTCGTCGTTCCACGATATGCCGTATCCACCAGCATCAACCTTTACCTGCGCGAAAAGCTCTGGGTCTCTTAGTGCCTTGAATGCCTGCCACTTATCCATCAACGGAGTAACGTCGTACAAACGGGGATCATCATTTTCAAAAAAAGCGAGCAGCTTCTCTGCGCCTACCGGATAGACCGACACCATTTTTTTGAACATAACCGCACTACCTACCCTTAAATCTTATAAAAGACCTGCGTTTCCCACATTTCAATCAGCTCAAGCCGATGCTCTAGAACCCAACGTTTCACCAGACGCTGCTGTCGAAGTGGCAAATTGCCATCCATGAGCAAACCACTTTCAATGGACACGGCGCATCCGTTGCCTGCATACTCAATATGAACATGAGGAGGATTATGCTCTGCCTGCTGGTAATACATTTTTATAACGAGACCCATAAAAGTCGCACAACGGGCATTGCAACTCCTTATAACTAGTTAGTTATTATCAAATAATAGCTTATTAGTTATATTGATACAATAGTGATTCATTTTTCCCGGGTTTTGCAGAGCGCCCACAGAACAAAGAAGCGTGTGAATCAACAGCACTAAATGAAGCCATTGGCACCTAGCGCAACTCAGATACCGCTGGCGGCGTAGGCGGGTTTGCATGCATAAGCGTGATAGATTCAAACATCGTAGTGACCTCGAGTGGGGAGAAGTCATGCGAGACTTTGAGAAGGCAATTTCGCGCCGAGCCTTTACCAGCAGAGCCAGCGCCGTATTACTAACCGGGACGGCCATAGCTGCAGGTCTGACCACGGGCTGCGCGGCGCAGAACAGCAACGCAAACGCTGAAGGCAGCGCAGTGGGCAGCAGCAATGCGAGCAAGAAAAGGACGAGTTCTAGCAGCAAGACAAGTGCAGACTCCAGCGCAAGCGCCAGTATCGCGCGCCCTTCTGCCTGCGGACGCTTGAGCGTAAAAGGCACGCAACTTGTAAGCGAGGCGGGCAAGGCCGTACAGCTCAAAGGCTTCTCGACCCATGGCTTGGCGTGGTTCCCCGACTACGTGAATGCCGAGTGCTTCAAACAGATTGCCGGATGGGGCGCCAACCTCGCACGCCTCGCGCTCTACACCGATGAAAATGGCGGCTGGTGCACCGACGGCGACCGCACCAAACTCCGCAACCTCATTGACGACGGGGTGTCGTACGCCCAAGACGCCGACATGTACGTGATTATCGACTGGCACGTGCTGCACGATTTGGATCCCAATGTGCACATCGACGATGCCAAGGAGTTTTGGAACGAGACTTCTCAGCAATATGCCAAAGCCAAAAACGTAATCTACGAGATTTGTAACGAACCAAATGGCTCAACTACCTGGGCAGATGTCAAAACGTATGCTGAGGAGATTATTCCGATTATCCGTGCGAACGATGCTCAGGCGCCCATTCTTATAGGTACACCCACGTGGTCTCAGGACATAGACCAAGCCGCAGCCGCCCCACTCGAGGGCTTTGACAACGTTGTGTACACGCTGCATTTTTATGCAGGCACGCACAAGGACAATTTGCGCGAGCGCCTGCGCACTGCCGTAGAAGGTGGCTTGCCTGTATTTGTAAGTGAGTACGGCATCTGTGACGCAAGCGGCAACGGTGCGCTTGACCTTGAATCAACCGCCGCATGGATGCAGTTGCTCGACGAGCTTGACGTGAGCAGCGCCTGCTGGAACCTCTCTAACAAGGACGAGAGTTCCTCCATGATTGCTAGCTCGTGCACCAAAACCTCGGGCTTCGAAGGCGCAGACCTTTCTGAATGTGGAGTATGGTTCCGCTCGATGCTTGCAGGCGAGACCGACGGTGATAGAGACAGCGAATCTAGCTCGAGCAGCAGCACCAGCAAAAGCACGAACAGCAGCAGCAAGACCTCAAGCTCCAGCAGCACTTCGGCTGGCACCGCCCCAACCGTAACCGCCAGCGCTGGACTCAGCTGCACAGCAACCGTACGTCAAACATGGGAGTCCGACGGCAAGACCGTGAACCTCTACGACCTCACAATCGAAAACACCAGCAACAAGACTGTGGGCAATTGGTCTGTTGACCTGGCATTTAGCAGCTCCGTTAACGTCACTGATAGCTGGAATGCCACGCTTACGCAAGACGACAGCACCTTGCATCTAACACCCGAGAGCTACAACGCAAGCATTGAGCCGGGCACTAAGCTTTCCGACATTGGGCTCATAGTTGAGATGGGCTAGGCGCAAGAACGACCAACCGAGGCTTCCGTTGTCCAAAAATCTCGGGTTTTCGCACGCGGAAGGGGCGCGCCATGCTCTTATTAGGTGCGAGCGAAATAAAAAATACGAAAGTCGGAAGCGATACGAGCAACCCGGAAGTAGACAGTCATTTTAAGCGCGTCATACCTGCGGCTTTAATGCGTAAAACGGCCGTCTACTCGGTAATCTCCAATACTGCTTCCGACTTTCGTGATTTTTGTTGTTGAGAGGCCTCCCGGCGAGTGCCAACTCAATGATCAGCACCGCGCAGGAGGCCTTGATGGCGCAAATTGCCCCAGCGAAGGGCTATGCATATGCTTATGCTTCTGCGCTCCATAGGCCATGAAGATTGCAAAGCTCATACACGGTTACTGACTGACCAGCTGGAACGTGGAATACCGCTGCAGGTTCATCGTCGGGCGTAAGATGCACAACCTCAAGGCGGTCATCGCAAGCCACAGCAATCAGCTGGATGTAATGCTTTGACAGCATCGGATGATCAACGGAACCCACGCGCACGCGCAGCTCATCGTCCACACGATCCACGGCGGGCACGTGCTTTTCGCGCGCGCCATCGCTTGTACCCACAACCAAAAGCTGCATCGGCTCGCCGCAGCACAGGGGCGTTACTCCCCCGTCAACCAGAACCGCATAGACGTTGCCGCAGTGGGCACAGCGCAAAAATTTGACGTTAGACATATCAGCCCCTTTCTACACGTTTTGCCTGCTACCTTAAAGTGTTTTTTACCCGCGTGCGGACAAGGCGATACTAGTGTGCCGCAGATGCTTCAGCGCTGGCTAGACCTTCCAGTCCAAGCCCTTCAAGTAGGTCGTGCGCGGCTTCGGCACTTTCGAATCGAATGCTGCAGTCGTCCGTTCGTGGAAACGCAAGAAGCGGAATTGTTCCGTACCAAACACAGCACTGGTCAAAAACAGCAAGGCCTGAACAAGCAAGCGATTCGTTCTCAATAAGAGTAAGACCAGTTTTTGCAAACGCTGCACGCGCGCCATCATTTGCTTGTTTGGCAACCGCGCACACAACATCCAATCCTCGTGCTTTGGCTTTTGCCAGGGAGTCAGCAATCGCCTCGATAGCCTTCGCAGATGCATAGGGTGCCACAATCACAATGGAAGACGACGCTGCAGCAATATCGGCCTGCAGCCTTCCCATCGCTTCTCCGCAGGTCACAAACACAGCGACGTGCTTATCAGCCCCCTCGCAGGCAGGCACATCAACTTCGTAGCCAAGCTTTGCATAAGTCTTCAGGCGCTTCTTGTACATGCGCTCGAGCATCGGCACCGATACATCCACATAATCGTAGATAACCACCTCGGTTTTTCCCTCGCTCACACGATGAAGGCGCCCCGCTTGCTGCGTAACATTGCCATCCCAAGATATAGGCGTTGCAAGAAACAAGGTATCGAGCTGTGAGGCGTCAAAGCCCTCACCAAGATAAGCCTCCGTTGCAACCAAAACTGCAGGTCCTGAAGCCATTGCCGAGAGCGCCGTGTCAAGATGCTCCCAACGTTGACGCGCAGTCCCCTCACCCACCAACAGATGCGTCCGTATCTCTACCTCGTTAGAAATGAGCTCAGCAAGAGCCCGCGCGTGCGCTTTGCGTTTTGTAAGCACGAGCGGACTATGCCCGCGGGCAACAGCCTTGGCCACATCATTTGCAATGAGCTTGTTTCGCGCGGTATGGGCGCACAGCTTATCAAGCACCTGCGCATAGGACGCACCGGGCACGCAATCAAAACGAGCCCCCGTCAGGCGCGGCCTCAGGATTCGCTTAAACCCCTGTTGCTTTGCTTGCTCCTTTGGATCGACGCGATAACGGATAGGGCCACACAACATATAGAGTGCGCGATCGAGCCCGTCCGCGCGCTTTGGCGTGGCCGAAAGCCCGTAAACAAACTTTGCCGAAACTGCCTTCAAAATGAGCTCGAGCTGCGGCGCTGCCGCATGATGGCATTCGTCGCATATAACGAGCCCGTAGCGTTTTACCAGCTCTTTTGCACGAGGCTCGCCTGTATCTGGATCCTTCTCAGTAAGCGATTGATACGTCGCAACATCAACGATCCCCGAAATATGGTTCTTGCCTCCGCCGATTTGCCCAACGACGCGCTGTTTGCGCTTGCTCGGCTTGTCAGACGGCGTAAGCAGAGGCTCGGTAGGACATTCAATAGCAAGAAACTCGTTGAGTCTCTGTACCCACTGAGTCACCAGCGCAGTCTTAGGCACGATGATGAGCGTGGAGACGGCGCGCTGCGCAATAAGATAGGCCCCAATGACCGTCTTACCAAAACCTGTGGGCGCCGAGAGAATTCCAATCTCATGCTTAGCCAGATGATTAACCGCTTCAAGCTGTTCAGGTCTCAGCGCACCCGTAAAGGTAACAGCAATGTGGCTGCCCACCTGCCGTTCGCCCTCCATAAGATACTCAACCTGCAGCTCATTCAGCATGCCCAGCAGCGCGTGCTTGCAGCCGCGCGGCAATGCAATAAAACCATCGCGCGACTCACCGAGGTATGCAATGCGCGGAGTCCCATACACAGACCGATGCAGCGCCTGACGCTTATAAAACTCTGGGTTCGCAAACGCAGCCATACGCTTGATGCGATGAGCCGCCTTAGGGCTTAAACCTTGCTCAAGAACGTAAATCATATCGGCTTCGGTAATAACAAGCGGCTTAGGGAAATCGTCTAGCGAGAGAGGCGCGGATGGCTTGCGTTTCCATGGTTCAGATTTGCTTGTTGAAGAGCCCGGCGCACCGTCCGCCGCGAACAATGCGATAGTTTGCACGGTTTGCTCGCTCAGCTTCTTTACCCGCGAGAGATACAGCCATTGATCGGGATACGGCTCAAAATTCTCGTCAATGAAAACACTGTTGCCGCAGCGCTGGGCTCGCCCTTGGAACGGAGCAGCGATGAGGTTACCAAAGCCGCCGTCAGGAATCGTATCCTGAGCAGGGAACATGCGGTCAAATGCAGGTAGAAAAATGGCTATGAGCTGATTGATATTGCTCAATCTAACGATATTCGTGAGTTTATGCGATCTGAATCAGCTTGACTGCGCGAGAAACTCTGCTGGGAAATGGACCACACTTGTCCCAAGTCGACCTCGTCAATCAACAGCATTTACGCAAAGCTGCAGAATGAAGTCAGTGCCACTACCATCGCTCAGAAAATAGGAGCGCATCATGTCCTGCGATTTCTTACGGTGAGACATACTCAGAAGTAAATCGACAGAAAAATGGAGCGGAGCCGCTAAGCGGTTCCGCCCCTACAAACCCGAAGGTTTTAAATCTCTATGCATTATGCGTTGAACGGCACCCAGATGTCAACAAGCCTGAAAAAGAAGTCGAAAAAGGAAGTGATGGAGGGATTCTTTTCAAATAGACTTCTCATACCTTCCCAATTGGAACGCAGCTCCGCGAACGCACGCGCGTGCCTTCCGATTGTCTGTGGACGAGTGCAGAACAGGCTGTCGGCGTAGAGCGTGGCCGCCATCTGAACAATCCTAAGGTTAGACAACTTCGCGCGCCTGGACTTGGTGCGCCCCATGCCATGAGCGTTAAGCGAATTGGTCACCAGCTCATTAGCCTTGACATCTTTTTCTGCAGAGGAGCCACCAACACCATTGAGAATACAGCTGTTGTGTGCGCAGGCGTTGCGCAGGGCGCGCACGCTCTTGAGCACGTAGTGCTGCTGTTCCATAGTCTTGTCCTCCCACCTGGCTGCACAAAAGAGGTAGAAGTCACAGAAGGCGCGGAACTCAATGGTCTCAAGGAAGACCCAAACAGGCATCCTGTCGAGATGTTCATTTTCACCGATATGCTTAGCGAGAAGATCACCTGAATACATGTCGTGCGTATCTCCTTCAGCTCCTCTTGCCCTGAGGCCACCTTCAAGATGATTACGTCTCTTGTGATTAAGGTAAGCAGCGTAGTCACGAACGATTTGGTATCCGTCCTCACCGCGCTTCTCACATTCATCGAGAACCTGCACCCGCGCAAAATGTTCTATGTCGAGCATGATTGGCAGAAGGCATTCCCTGAAGCGCCTATCCAGCGAGGAAAGTGCTCGCAGGTGCACGAAATCCAAGCCTGCATATTCTCCTGCGTGTCGGCCCTCCGATTTGATCGGGTAAAGCTTGCGATAAGACGAGGTTCTAAGAAAGTTGTTGGCTGTATGCAGATACTCTGCAGCCTAATCCTCAGTGCATAGATTGAAGGTAACACCCTTCTTCTTGAGGTGCTCGATCTGCTCGGCAACAGCGAGCGATGGCTTTGGCTCGTAGTACTCACTATGCTCAGGCGCCTCTACCATACAGCCCCCCTTTCAGCTGCGACTTCTGGATAATCATTGCGTCATAGCGGATATCTACTGCAGAGTGCGAATATCTGACTAACAGTGTTATCTGTCTGAAAAAGCGAGATAACTACCGTAGATAGTATTACGGCGTCCGGACAGGCAATTTATGCCTTTAGATAGTACTCGCCGTGTCAAAGAATATTTGCATTAGCGACTCGCGTCTGTGGTCCCCATTAGCTCTCGGAAGTAGCTCCTAATCTCAAAGCTTGGCCAGCAAGAGGCCGATACGAGAGCTGAAACCATACTCAAAACCGCATCGCTCGAGACAAAATCGCGCTTAGGTCTGGTGCACTTCAAGTCACGAGCGGTGCACAGACCCAAAAAATAAGGGGTTTCCTCTTGCGAAGACCCCCCTTTGCAAAACGGCGAACCGTTTTTCGTTGTAAGTGCATAGTAGCTTTCTAAGTGCAGCGAATCAATTATAGGCGGCTCGATCTTGGGGATTCTTATCACCAAAACGATTGTAGGCACGATGGCGATAAAAGCCTCCGTCAACAAGAATGGCCGCAGTTTCGATGAAGCAGTCGTAAACCATCAATACCTCCAGGAGGTGAAAAGCCCCTTGAGTTCGAGCATTGCCTGATTCCGGCACGTCTACTTCCAAGAGGACGCTGTAGCAGCGTTATTGCCGACTTTTATTCGAGTTCAAGCCTATGCCTGGACAGCACTTAAAAGATCAACCGTAAATTTGTCTCCCACAAGAACATCCATGTCTAACGACCTCAAGGTCAAAGCGCAAGAGCAGATGAGAGCATGTATAGTTATGCGAGTCGGAATACAAACAGGGAAGGTAGTGACCGTAATATATGAGTCATAAAGCAACGCAGGTCTCAGGGGGGGGCAATCCTCAGCCACCTCTAAAATTAGGTAAACGCACAATCTTTACCGCCACACTTCTTCGTAATGTTGCGATAGTCGTTGGCATGGCTGCTGCTGGGGTTGCCCTGCTCGCACTGGTTTATTTGATTCCAACAAGCGCAATCGAGAATAACGTCCGACGCTCGTCGGCTATTTTTGAGGAATCCGGGAGCTACCCCTCCGCTCAAGTGCAGTGCGAGAGCCAGATGGATTTGTTTACTGACGCCATAATGTTGCTCATTGCCGAGGACAATACCGACCAGCCAATTATTACTAGAGCAATGGACACGTACTACGCATCAGGCGACCCAGTAAGTACCCTCATAAAATTGGCCAAAAACGGGCAAGATGCCTCGACTGCCAGAAACCCATATTTGCAGTACTGGCATGGCTACCTGGTTTATATCAAGCCTCTTTTCTATTTCTTTAGCTATGGAGCAGTTCGCAAGATCGGCCTTGTGCTTCAGCTGCTTTTGGTCGGAGTCATTATCTGGCGACTTGTAAAGGCCCGTAGAACAGTCTTAGGCCTCGCTTTCTGGCTTGGATATGTGACCGTTTCCGTTAAAGCGGTTGGTTACTGTCTGCAGTACTGGTCTTCAACCTTCATCATGCTCTTTGCCTGTCTTGCGGTTGTATTGGCATGGGAAAAGAGAGCCACCTCACTCAAGACCCTTAGTCTCATCTTCACAATTGTGGGCGCAGCAATCAACTACATCGATTTCCTTACATTCCCCCTGGTCACATTCGTTGTTCCAACGTTGCTATTACTTGCTCTGGAAAAGCCTCACGATGCGAAGCGCACACTTTCAGTTTTCGCTGTCTGCGCGGTTTCCTGGGGCTTTGCCTATGGTCTCATGTGGATTATGAAATGGACTTTTGGAACGTTACTTACTGGCGCTGGTTTCTTTGCTAAAGCTATCGCAAAGGCAGGTCAACGTTCTCTCTTTAGTGGAGAGGAAATCTCCTATATTCATACCGTTAGCGCGAGCTTGAAGAGATACCTAAATAACCCGTTTATCTTCGCTGTTGCCGCGTTTGTAATATTCGCTCTCGTGCGCCTCGCTCTCGGTTCACTTTCAAAAAGAGAAAAGCTCAACGCTCTGTTCGAGTCAGCCATTCCCGCGTGCTTTGCGCTAGCGGTTGTACTGCTGTGGTTTGTTGCAATGATGGAGCACTGCAACATGCACCCGCAGATTGTGAATCATGACTTTTGGACATTAGGCTTTGGCCTTGCGTTTGGAGCTGCCACATTGATTGAAGAAACTCCCGGAGACAACCCTCCCAATCCCATTAGCATCCGATAAGTGGTTTTGAAGCACACAGCCAGAAGTGAAACCCTATAGGCCTTTGAAATAAAGCTACCGACTTAATGCTCTTCGCAAATCAAGTCACCCGTAAAACAATGAGCTACCATGTAGACCGTTGAAAAAGCGAGGGCAAGGAGTACGGCAACGTGAGCAGGATGTTCGAAATGCTTCAGGGGGGGGTTCA
>CAVJWJ010000062.1:0-10179 GCA_963653375.1 Roseburia sp. CAG:303 | reverse complement strand
TGGTCGCGGGGGCTGGATTTGAACCAACGACCTCCGGGTTATGAGCCCGGCGAGCTACCAGACTGCTCCACCCCGCAATATCTGGACGCATCAAGTGCGCAAGTAGATATATTACGTACCGACTAACCGATGAGCAAGAAGTATCTTGCCGTGCAAATTATCTCCACATACGAGCGCTGCGTCTCAAACCCGTCCAAAGCAGACACACTCCCCCAGCTGCCTGCAGCGAGTACAATGAGCCGCAGGCTACGCTTAAGGAGGCATGCATGCTGCTTGCAATTGATATGGGGAACACGCAAACCGCACTCGGACTGTTTGACGACACGGAGCTTGTGCGCTCGTGGCGCATGCCCACCGATCGCACCTACACTGCCGACGAGATTCACATGCGCCTCTACGGATACTTTCATATGTGCCAGATTTCACTGGATAGCATCGAGGCCATCGCATTTGCCGGCGTGGTACCTGAGCTTTCGCGCCAGTGGCACGCCGTAGCCGAGCGCCTTGCTGCCAAAACCATTGTGGTAGGCGCACAGACGGCCGAGGTCACCAAGATTATTGCCGAGCGTCCCACAGAAATCGGCGCCGACCGCATTGCCAACGCCGTAGCTGCGGAGACCTTCTACGGCGCACCAGCCATCGTGGTCGATTTTGGCACCGCCACGAACATCGACGTCGTAAATGCCGATGGATACTACATCGGCGGCGCTATTGCTCCCGGCATCCGTATCTCGATGGACGCCCTCACAGCGCGCGCCTCCAAGCTGGCAAGCGTAGCCCTCAAGGCTCCTGAGCACGCCATTGGTCGCAACACGGTAGAGTGCGTGCAGAGTGGCGCTGTAATTGGCGCTGCCGCTATGGCAGAAGGGCTGGTTGCCCGCATTAAAGATGAACTGAGCGAGCCAAACGCGCAGGTCATCGCTACCGGCGGTCTGGCTGGCGTAGTTGCCGAATCGACTAACGTTTTTGACGTAGTAGACGGCACCCTTACACTGCGCGGCATCTGCGAAATCTACCACAGGATGTACGCATAGGGCTTGGCTAGGCGAAAGCCACGCTGAGACGCGTTAATATGTCTGGCGGGACATGTTATAGACAACATATAAGCGGGCGACGAGTCAAATCGTGCCCGCTTATTGCTTTTAGATGCTTATATGCGGTGCGCCTTAAATCTGGCGCAGGCTCACGGCCTCAGCAGGATATGTCTGCTCGCCATTTGGAGTAATCACTACCGCACGTCCCCAAATATCGAGACCTGAGAACGTTCCTGTGTCCATCGTGCGACCGTTAGGAGTAAGCACGACGACCTGATGACCCAGCATAGGCACCATGTCAAAGTATTCGTTGAGCACCGGAGCCATGGGGCCCATACCCACTGGCATGGTTGCCATACGCGCAGCCCACGCGTCCATGCGCGCCACCATAGCATCGCGCAACGCAACGGCAAGCTCATGCATATTAGGCGCCTGCTCACCTAGCAGCTCTTCAAGCGAAACGGGAGACAGTGCCAGCGGACTTGCCTCGGTGTCTGTACTTTCCACCCGCAAGGGATGCATATTCACGCCTAAGCCAACCACAGCAAAGGGACCGTCTGCACTAGCTTTAGCCTCAACCAAAATGCCCGCAAGCTTGAGGTCAAAGGTCTCCTCGCTCTCAGACACGCGTGCCACAATGTCGTTAGGCCACTTGATGCCCACGCGTCCTTCTAGACCCAGCGCATGCAGAGCATCAATCACGCCCATAGCACACACCGCGGGCAACGCCGTAAACTCCTGCATGCGAACCTGCGGACGCAACACGCACGAAAGATAGAGGCTCCCCGCAGGAGACGCCCACACATGGCCACGGCGGCCACGACCATTCGTTTGCTCCTCAGCACAAACACACCAACCGTGCGGCGCACCCTCACGGCCCGCATCAATCGCCACATCATTGGTGGAGGTCACGGTTTTCTTAAAGTGCAGCTCGGGTAGCGCGGCAGCGTTGGTCACAGCAAACTCCCCTATTCCAAAGAGCATCAGATACAACAAACTTTAGGCGCGGTGGACGCATATCAGGCGCAGGTCACCGCACATAGCAAACGCAAGCGACAGGACTACAGCGACCCCAGCTCGCCCACAATGTGACCCACGCGGTCCTCAGGCTCCTTCACGTCCACGCCCTCATAGCGGAAGAAGCGCGCCGGATCGTGCATCAGATCCTCGAGTGGTACCAACACAAAATCGCGCTCGCCCAGCTTGGGGTGCGGCAGGCGCAACTTGTTGCCGCCATGAATCTCGCCTTCCATCCACAGCAAATCGCAGTCGAGCGTACGTGGGCCATTCACACGAGCGCTCTTGGTGCGATTACGCCCCAGCTTGTTCTCAACTTCCATAAGCTGGTCAAGCAGGATGAGCGGCGCTAGCTCGGTACGAATCTCGATAACCGCGTTGGCAAACGGCTCCTGGCGTGTCTCGTAGGCAGGCTCACTCTCGTAGATGCGCGAGCAGTTGGAAACACACGTCATAGGAATATCGGCAATAAGGTCTTTAGCTGCACGAATGTTGTCCATGCGACGGCCCAAATTGGAACCCAGCGCCACAAAAGCGCGACGCGGCTGCGGCTTAGCCACAGCCCAATAGGAGTTGAGGAACTGCGCAAAGCCGGCCACGTCGTGCACACGCACAATGTTGGCGCCGTTCTGGATGGCACCCAGGCACACGCCAAAGGTTGCGGCGTCGCGCTCGCGGGCATCTTCTACGCCCGAAACCGTGCCCACAAAACGCTTGCGCGACACGGCACAGAGCAGCGGGTACCCCAACGAAGCCATCTTGGCTGTCTCGCGCTGAATCACAATGTCCTCGTTAGTGCTCTTGCCAAAGCCCGCGCCCGGATCGATGCAAATGCGCTCGCGGGCAACGCCTGCCTGCATAAGCGCGCGAGCTTGGTCGGAAAGGAAGCCCATAACGCGGCGCATGATGGGGGCAGAATCGGGCATGGTAAAGCGGCGCAACTGCGAGGTGCTTACGTAAGCCTCTTCGCGGTGGAGCGAACGCGCCATAACAGCAGCTAACGGGTCAGCTGGAGCCTCAGGTGTGGCAGCAGCCACGTGAGCTGCAGCTTCTTCGATATCTGCACCAGCAAGCTTGGCGGCTGTGGCTTCAGCAGAGGCAGACTTGGTAGCAACCTCAGCAGCGCCGGCGGCTACAGAAACATCGGAGTCAGCGCCGCCAGAGACAGCGCCCTCACCCATAGGAGCTGAACCCTTAATATCAACACCCTTGGTATCGGGCACAAGCTTTGCTGGCATGTCGTCAAAGGGCAGCAAAGGCTGCAGCAAGCCTCCCTTGGAGCCGCGCGACTTCTTGGCAGCCGCCGCATGCGCCTGCGCCTCGGCAGCAGCGCGAGCTTTTTCAGCTACAAAGGCAGCAGCAGAGGTGTCTAGCTGTACGGCAGTGTGCATGCGACCCGGCTCGGCCAGCTCACCTGCATGCATAACAACCACACCGCAGTTGTTGGTAGTCACAAAGTCGAGCATCTTGGGGTCAGTAAAGCCTGTCACGTCGTTCACGATGGACGCACCCACGCGCACAGCAGCCTTTGCCACCTCCACGTGACGCGTATCGATAGAAACAACCGCGCCGTGCTGTGCCAGTGCACGGATAACCGGCAGCACACGCTTAGCCTCTTCGTCAGGCGAAACTGGTGTAAAGCCCGGGCGCGTAGACTCGCCACCTACGTCAATGATGTCGGCACCGGCGTCGAGCATAGCCAGACCGTGCGCAATTGCAGCCTCGGTGTCCAGGTGCTCCCCGCCATCGCTAAAGGAATCGGGCGTGACGTTCAGCACGCCCATAATGCGGGGACGGTCAAACTTGAGCTCGTATTTCCCGCAGCGCCATACCTTGGTATCGTGAGCCATGGGCATCCTTTCTGGCAGTAGAGACGTCGACGCGCGGCCGGCGGTTCGTGTGCATACGCGCGCCACCGGGACACTCCCGGCGACAGTCGTGCTCTCTATTGTATCCGCATGGGCAGGTTAGAAATCGAACGCCTGCGCGATGTCGCAGGAAATCAAGAGGTCCGCATTGCGGTCTTGTGGCGTGGGGTCGCGATTAATGATGACGAGCTTGTCGCCTGCAAAGTAGCGTGTGAGGCCCGCCGCGGGATACACCACAAGCGAGGTACCGCCCACAATCAGGGCATCTGCCTGCTCAATTGCCTCCACAGCACCCGTGAGCACTGCCTCGTTGAGTGGCTCTTCATAGAGAACCACGTCGGGTTTAATAGCTCCCCCGCACTCAGGACAAACCGGCACGCCGCGCTCACCCTCGTGCGTGCGGCTCAAAATCCAATCGGCGTCGTACACATGACCGCAGTGCTGGCAGATATTGCGATGTACCGAACCGTGCAGCTCAAAGACGTTTTTAGAGCCCGCCATCTGGTGCAGACCATCGATGTTTTGCGTTACCACAGCGCTAAGCACCCCTTCGACTTCCAGCTCAGCCAGCTTGGTGTGTGCACGGTTAGGTTTTGCCTCAGGCGCAATCATCTTTTTACGGTAGAACTCATAGAACTCCGGCGTGTGCTCCACATAGAAGGTGTGGGAGAGCATGACCTCGGGCGGATAGTCGAACTGCTGATGATACAGGCCATCTACGCTGCGGAAATCTGGAATACCGCTCGCCGTAGAAACGCCCGCGCCACCAAAGAACACCACGCACTTATGCGTCTGGAAGAGTTCGGCCAGCGCCTGTTGCGCTGTCGCCGCTTTGGTAATTGCTTCCGCCATCAGATTGCTCCTTTTGTTGTTGCTTGGGTGCACCGCACAGCTGCGGCGTCGTATGTCTGCAACATCGCGCGCCTGCAGTGTCGCATGTCCATAGCGCTGCGCATCTGTGGCACCACGCACCTGTGATGAGATTTTAGACCTGCAGACGTAGCAGCGCGCTGGGCGCACGGTTTTCTGCGGCGTCGGCCTTCTATTGCAAAACGCGTCCGCGCTCCGCAATCCTTCCCGACAGCGTGCCGATTTTCACGTCAAGTGCAACAGTAATGCGCTTTGCCACCCGCTCCAGCGGTACACCCCAGCCTTTCTATAACATTTCTGGAAGGCCGCACGGGTAAATTCGCCCCGCGCGCTCTGCAGATATCATACGGATGAGCGCGTACATGCGTCGTCCGCTCAAACCAACACGTAACCGCTCCTCCGCAAGCGGCCTACCATAGGAGACCCCATGTCCCAGACCTACACCTTTGCCTCGTGGAACGTTAACGGCCTGCGCGCCGTGCTCAAAAAAGAGCCGAGCTTTTTGGAGATTGCCACCAAGCTTGACGCTGACATACTCGCTCTGCAGGAGACCAAGCTGCAAGAAGGCCAAGTTGAGCTGGAGCTGCCCGGCTACCACCAAACCTGGAGCTATGCCGAACGCAAGGGCTACTCCGGCACGGCGGTTTTTAGCCGCGAGGAGCCACTCTCGGTACTCCGCGCAGCAGACGTGCTTCCCCTTGCCGATGAGGGTCCCGCTGCAGAGTTAGTAGCTGCAGCCGCTTCGGAGGGCCGTGTATGCGCCCTTGAGTTTGAGCGCTACTGGTTTGTGGATGTCTACACGCCCAATGCTCAAAACGAGCTGGCGCGCATCGACGTTCGCATGGCATGGGACGATGCCTACCGCCGCTTTCTCAAGCAGCTCGAAGCAACTGGAAAACCGGTTGTTACCTGCGGAGACTTTAACGTTGCACACGAGGAAATAGATCTCAAGAATCCCAAGACTAACCGCGGCAACGCTGGCTTTTCTGACGAAGAACGCGGCAAGTTTACCGAGCTTCTAGACGCAGGTTTTACCGATACCTGGCGCGCACAGCACCCCGATACCGAGGGCGTCTACAGCTGGTGGAGTTACCGCTTTAACGCGCGCAAGAACAACTCCGGCTGGCGTATCGACTATTTTTTGGTGAGCGATGCCGTAGCCGCAAACGTGCGTGTAACGGATATCCGCACCGACATTTACGGCTCAGATCACTGCCCCGTCACGCTCTCGATTGACCTGTAGGCTTTGAGGCAGCACGGGGCCTGAATCCGCGCGAACTCCTCCACTAAAACGCAAACAGGCTAGCCCAGAATCGAGCCAGCCTGTTTTGTTAAACAACCTATTAGAACAGCCCGCTAGATAAGCACGCGGCCCGTCAGCTGGAGCACAACAAGCATCAATGCAATTGCAATCACACAGATAGAAAGAGTTGCAATGCGACCGCGCTTGTCGTGTTGAATGGCAAACGTAAATACAAAAATCGAGGCAAAGCAAAGCAAGACTGTAAGCAGGTGAGACGGCGGATTCTGCATCAACTGAATTGCGTAGGACATGCCCAGAAACGCCTGCAGCGTACATCCCAAACCAAGGACAACCCACCCAAGGGGATCTTGTCTCTGAATAAAGAAGGCGATGAAGCCGCCAGGCAAGGTGAACATCGTAGCCGGAAGCCAAATATTGCAGTAGCACTGCCAGGCAAACTCAGTCGAAATACCACCCAGTGCAATATCTACCAGGTAGAAGATGGGCTGACTAATCAGGAAGAACACGAAGACCTTAAGTGCCGACTCCCAACCCTTTTTACAGTTACTGGCAATAATGAACGCAAAGATTACCCAGCACTCCTGGCTCACTGCAATGTCGTTAAACGACGTGCCGTCGGTAATGCGCAGACCACCCATGAGGCCCGAGTACACGCCCGCGCCCACAGCAAACAGCACAACAAACAGCCAACTCATATTGAGTCCGCCAAACAGCTTCTTTAGGACATTCACGATTGGGTCTCCTCTAAACGGCCTTGAGATGGACGCGGCTTGATGCCACTTCTATGCAGCCAATGTCACTTCCCTGATGTGGATGGCCGTCATATGTACTGCAGGGTATGGTAGCGCCTGAGTCCGGCATGCACGCGTCAGCCAACGAGACTCCGCGAAAGTTGCAGGAGCGTGCTGGATGGGAATGCGGATAAGCAGCGTCTAGAGTTGCGCCCAGAGCTTTGCTGAGAAGAAGCTTTGGCGCGGCATCCACGCAGCGGCTTCACGCCCGCGCGCGCAGGTCATACTTGCGCACCACGCGATCAATGCGGCGACGCCAAGGCGCATAAAGGGCAGCCAAAAACACGCAGGTAGAAAACGAATGCATGAGATCAAAGGGCACAGCCGCCGCCACACGCGCCAGCGCGCCCGCCCAGGTAAGCGGCTGCACAAAGCCAATCACGTCATAGGTATTAATGATTACGCCGTAGATAAGGCCCGAAGCAAAGCCGTAGGTAAGGAGCGCCCAAAGGCGCACACCGCCGGTTGCGCGCTCAAAGGCGCCAGCGTCTGCAAGCGCACCACCCAGATAGCCAACCACACCCCAGGCGTACATCTGCCACGGCGTCCACATGCCCTGGCCAAAGAAAAAGTTACTGGTAAGCGCCGCCAAGGCTCCCACCATAAAGCCATTGCGGCGTCCCAGCGATGCGCCAGCAATAATGGCAATGGCCGAGACGGGTTTGAAATCGGGAATAGGTCCAAAGAGAATGCGCCCTGCCGCAGCCAGAGCCGCAAGCACCAGCGTGGGCATAATCTGACGCAAGGCAGGAGCACTTGCCTCGTAGCCCGCAAAGAAAAGTGCCAGCACCAGCACCACAACAAGGAGCATGAGCAAGGCAGACTGCGCGAGACCCGCAAGCGAAAGTACCGCCATAACCAGCGGCACGGCAAGCAAGGCAGGTACTTCTGCGTATTGCCATATGCGGTTAAACATCTGCACTGCCTCCCTTCGCGTTGTGGCTCTCTGGCGTATTGCGCATGTGCGGTTCAGCCTGCAAATAACACGCTAAGGCACGCCGCCCATTGTGGCACAGGCTCTCCAAACGCAAAAGCGAGCGGCACGCATTGCACACCACCCGTGCCGACAATCTATCTGATAAAAATGCGTCTTGACGCAAAAATTTCAGATAGGCAAACCAACATCACGGAAAACGTCATTTACAACGAGCTCATCTGCCGGGGATTCGGCGTGGATGTTGGTGTTGTACCAATCAATGTTCGCGATGAGAACGGTACGAGTCGCCACGCACAGCTCGAGATCGACTTTATCTGCAATAAGGGAAGCAGGCGTTACTACATCCAATCGGCTTACGCCCTACCAACCGAGGAAAAACGCGAGCAGGAATGTCGCTCGCTCATTAAGGTCGATGACTCATTCAAGAAAATCGTCGTGACCAAGGACGGACCTGCTCCGTACTACGACAACAACGGAATTCTCACCATGAACGTCTATGACTTCCTCCTCAATAAGGACAGTCTCTCGTTCTAGGCTTTGACACCATACGAATCAGCCGAAGAACATCTTTAGAAAAACCGAGGTCAGCAGCCGTATTGAGCTTATGGCGCTCCTGCAACGCTACACAGCGCTAGCCACCCCAGCAGCACAGGATTAGTAGTGAGAACCGTTGGAAGCGCGGCTGCTACGGGCGGTAGTAGACGTTGGTTTTGAAGAACTCAGCTGCAGGCTCGGTTGAGGCAAGCTCGCCATCAAACATCATAGAGACGGTATCGGCCACCTGCTGTACAAAGTCGAGGTCGTGCGTAGCCATAAGCACTGCGGTTCCCGCGGCAGCGCGGTCACGCAACACACGCGCCACTGCGCGACGAGCGCGCGTGTCGAGTCCCTTGGTTGGTTCGTCGAGAAGGAGCAGTGCAGGCTTGCGCATAAGCACCTTGCCCAGGGCCAAAAGCTGTCGCTGTCCACCCGAGAGATCGTACGGATGCTGATTGGCGCAATCAGTGAGTCCTAAGTAGGCGAGCATGGCGTCTACCTGGGATGATGTGGTTGATGTGGCTGGTGTAGCAGAGGCGGTCGCGGCAGATGGCGTCGCAACAGCGGCATTAGCATTACCGCTTCCGCCACCAAAAACGCGCGCCTTCCTGTTCTTGGCTGCCTTACGAGCGCCAGCATGGGTGCTGTCATCGCTGCGCACCGCGCAGCCAGGCAGAGCATCCTCCAGCTCCTCGCGCACTGTCTCTGCCACAAAGAGCGCACGGGGGTCTTGAGGCACTAATGCGCAAGGCGATACCTGTGCAACAGCACTCCCTCGCTGAGGCTTCAGCGTACCGGCAAGTGCGAGCAGTAAAGTAGATTTGCCACAACCATTGCCGCCAACCAACGCATGAATCTGACCCGTTTGAACTTGCATGTCCAAGCCTCGCAGCACCCACGCATCACTGCCGGAGTATCTAAACCACGCCCCACGAGCACGAGCCGCGTTTGTGTGAGACGTCTCAGACGTGCCGTTACCTGCAGTGGAAGCATCCGACTTAGTAGCGTGTCTGACCAGCGTTGCTGTGGCTGACAGCTGCACGTTTGCAGGCTGCGCCACAGTTGCAGGATTTCCTTTCGCCAGCCTATCTTCTGCAAAGGATTCCTCCCCAGCAGGCTCTTCGCTCTCGTTTGCCTCAGCCAGCTCTAGGAGCTTTGGTCGCACATCAAGGGCAGAGAGGTTCGTAAGCTCGCGCACCTTGCCATCTACCAGCTCAAACGCATAGGTTGCGTACTCAAGCATCGTACGCGGACAATGCGTTGCCACCACTACCGTGCACCCCAACTCGCGATTCACGCGGAAAAGCGCGTGCAAGAAGTTTTTCTCAGCCACGGGGTCAAGCTGCGCCGTTGGCTCGTCAAGCAGCAGCAAACGCGGCTGCATTACCAGGGTCGAAGCCAACGCCAGCAGCTGCTTGCGTCCGCCCGAAAGCGTGTCAGTCTGCGCGCGGAACCAATCCTCGATGCCAAAGAAATAGCTGGTCTCGGCTATCAGGCGGCGCATCTCGTCCTGCGGCGTACCCAGATTTTCCAGGCCAAACGCCATCTCGTGCCACACGCTTTCGCACACAATCTGGTTGTCAGAATCTTGGAATACATAGCCAATCTGGCGAGCACTCTCCTCAGGTGTAAGCTCACGTACATCACGGCCGTCGATTTCTGCAATCCCTTCGCGCAAACCAGCTGGCGAAATTTCGGGCTTTAACAGCGAAAGCAGCGTGGACTTTCCGCTTCCCGTACCACCAACAAGCAGGGCAAATGCGCCAGCTGGCACTTCCCAGTTCAAATTGCGCAGTACAGGTTTCGCAGCGCCAGGATAGGTGAACGAAAGGTCGCGTACGCGTATGGCAGGTGCTGTTGT